>CASEOD010000162.1 GCA_949289445.1 uncultured Eubacteriales bacterium | reverse complement strand
AGAACCTTCTGGTTCAGTTAAAAGGTAAGCACATCATCTAACTTTTGGAGGAGGAATAACAATGGCTGTTGAAATTTTAAAAGATAAATGTATAGGCTGCGGACAGTGCTTTAAATCCTGTCCTTATGATGCCTTCGAATTTGAACCTTACGATGGCAATAAGCTGGGTAAGGTAGCTAAGATTAACGCAAAGTGCTCTTCTTGTAACCAGTGTCTGACTGCATGTAAGTTCGGCGCTATTCAGGAAGTAAAGCAGGAAGCAAAAGTTGACCTTTCCGCTTACAAGCACATCTGGGTATTTGCAGAACAGAGACAGGGCAAGATCCAGAACGTGGCACTGGAACTTCTGGGAGAAGGTAAGAAACTGGCCAAGGACATCAGCGATGATACGCAGATCTGCGCAGTTCTTATCGGTAACAACATCGATCATCTGGCTCAGGAATGTTTCGAATACGGTGCTGAAAAAGTTTACATGGTTCAGGACCCATTACTTGAAAACTTCACAACTGACGGTTACACCAAGGTTATGAAGCAGCTCATCGATGAGTCCAAACCTGAAATCGGTCTGTACGGCGCAACTCACATCGGTCGTGACTTTGCTCCTCGTATTGCGGCAAGATGCAACACCGGTCTGACTGCTGACTGTACACATCTGGACGTAAAGGTATCAAAATACATCGAATTTGCTAAAGCTAACACTACTCTGGATACTTCCACTCTGGACCCTAACGATACTGATACAGGTATCAAGCAGACTCGTCCTGCATTCGGCGGAAACCTGATGGCTACCATTATCTGCCCTAAGACCAGACCGCAGATGTCCACTGTAAGACCTGGCGTAATGCAGAAACAGGAAAGACAGGTAGGCGCTACAGGTGAAATCGTTAATGTAAAACCTGAAATCAGCAAAGAAGATATCCGCATCGAGATCAAGGACATCGTAAAATCCATGAAGGAAATGGTATCCCTGACTGATGCCAAGATCATCTGCTCCGGCGGACGTGGTCTTGGAGATGCTTCCGGTTTTGAACTGATCAAACAGTTTGCTGACAAAGTTGGCGGAGTTGTAGGTTCTTCCCGTGCTGCAGTTGATGCAGGCTGGATTGATCACTCCCACCAGGTAGGTCAGACAGGTACTACAGTAAAACCTGAAATCTACTTCGCATGTGGTATCTCCGGCGCTATTCAGCACCTGGCAGGTATGCAGACTTCCAACTGCATCGTAGCAATCAACAAAGACCCTGATGCTCCGATCTTTGAAGTTGCAGACTACGGTATCGTAGGTGACCTGTACAAAGTAATTCCTGAAATCATTGCAGAGTGGGATAACGCAGAAGCTCTGTATGATGCAACCACTAAATAAATTATAATAACGTGTTTTAGAAAGACAGCGGGCGAATTTTCGCCCGTTGTTTTTTCGTAGCCTCGGAGATATTTTACAGTCTGAAAAGATACAGTTGGAAAAATCAACCAAGTATGTTAGAATTGTCGTAGTCAAAAGGAAGGAGAAAGAAACTTTCATGGAAAAGCAGAGGAATAAAGACTTTTACAGAAAGATGCTCTTCATTGGAATTCCCGTTGTTTTTCAGAATCTGATCAGCATAGGGCTGAATCTTATTGATACGCTGATGATCGGTCTGCTGGGTGAACAGCAGCTGGCGGCGGTAGGTGCCGCCAATCAGGTCTATTTTATTTTTACCGTATCCCTTTTTGGGCTGTACAGCGGGGCTGCAGTCTATACGGCGCAGTACTGGGGAGCCCGTGACATCGGCGGTGTTCGCAGGGTGCTCGGTATGGACTATATGACGGGACTGGTCTTATCCCTGGTGGTAACCGTCATTGCCTATGTGTTCGGGCCTTTTATTATCAGCCTGTTTTCAAAAGATGCCGCTGTTATCGATTATGGCGTCAGATATATTCGAATCGCCTGCTTTTCCTATGTCTTTTCCGGAATGTCATCGGCCATTTCCTACAATTCCAGAGCGATTCAGAATCTGAAAGTGCCGACAATCATCAACGCCTGTGCGCTGTGCGTCAATGCTGTGCTGAATTATCTTCTGATCTTCGGTGTGGGACCTTTTCCTGAAATGGGAGTGGAAGGCGCCGCTGCTGCCACACTGATCGCAAGAATCTTCGAGTTTTCGGCTTTAGTGACATTTGTCTATACAAGAAACTCTCATCCTTTCAAAGCCGGTATCAGAGAACTGTTTTCCTTTAACAGAGAACAGTTTTCCAGAGTGATGAAAACTGCAGTACCTGTGGTCTTTACAGAAGGGAGCTGGTCCCTTTCTGTTTCGCTGATCTTTGCCGCATACGGATTGCTCGGCACTTCCGCACTGGCGGTGGCTCAGGTGGCCAATGTGGTCTGCGAACTGCTTCAGTCAGTTTATTTCGGCGTGGGAAATGCATCAGCCATGCTGATTGGTGAAACCCTCGGTCAGGGAAATAAAGAAACCGCATTTCAAAGCGGAAAACGTGCGGTTAAGATTGTCTGGATTCTCAATGTGATTATGACTGCCTTCATGATTCTGGTGAGCAGACCGGTTGCGGCGATCTATAACTTCAGTGGTGAAACGGAAGAGCTTCTGATAATTGCGCTCATCACTATGGCAGTGACCATTACTCCCAAAATGCTGGGCTATATTTATGATGTGGGTATTCTCCGGGCAGGAGGCGATACTGTGTTCTGTATGAAGCTGGAAGTGGTAACCAATCTGTGTCTTCAGGTGCCCATGGCTTTTTTTGCGGTGCTGGTTCTGAAAGCAAGTCTGCCTGCTGCCATGCTTCTGGTTGAGGCCGTGGCCGTTATCAGAATTGCTTTCAGCGTGGTTAGATTCAGAAGCCGCAAGTGGATCAATATTGTGGCGGATATTTCGGAGTCCGAAAATGACTGAACCGGAGAAGGAGAGCTGCTTACCTGCGCAGCATGGATCGCAGCTTCGGTTCGATGATTTCCCAGGGAAAGCCCACCACCGTATTAAAGGAGCCTTCGTAGCGGTCGATGTATTTCCCGAAAATCCCCTGAATTGCATAGGCGCCTGCCTTGTCATAGGGTTCCGGAGTGTCCAGATATGCGTTCAGTTCTTCATCTGTGAAATCTTTGCAGAAGACATTTGTTATGTCACAAAATACAGTTCGGATGTTCTCACCGGCTGCCAGCATGGCGACACCTGTTGCCACCTGGTGACCGGTGTTTCTGATTTTTGAAAGCATTTCAAAGGCGTCTTTTCTGTCGGCCGGTTTTCCCAGAATCCCGTCTTTATAGACCACTGTGTCTGCGGCAATGATCAGACTGCCTTCAAGATGTTCTTCTTTGGCAAGCCGTTCCGCTTCCAGTGCCTTTTTCAGGGCAAGAAACATAACCGCGTCTTTTGCGCAAATGCCTTCCGGCAGGGTTTCATCTATTTCAGAGGGTCTAACCAGCGGATCAAACCCGTGTCTTTTCATCATCTCAATACGTCTTGGAGAAGAAGACGCTAAAATAATTTTTCTGTTCATTTTTTTACCTCCCCGTATATTATGGCATAAAACAGGAATTTTGCCAAATACTAATAAAAGATTGAATATGAGAGGTGATCAGATTGGAGAACAATACACAGAAAAAGAAGATAGAGAAGAAAGATGTAGCCAGAGCCTATGAAAAATATACAAAGAGGTTTACACCCAAACCTGCTTATTTCAGGAACTGCCTGAGAGCGTTTGTTGTGGGAGGACTGATCTGTGTGGGAGGATATTATGTCAATAATCTGCTGATGAAGAGAGGTATCGGTGAAGAAGATGCCGGTATCTTTGTCACCATCGGCATTGTGGCGCTGGCTCAGCTGCTGACCGGTTTCGGTGTTTTCGATTCTATTGCCAAATTTGCGGGAGCCGGAGTAATTGTGCCGATCAGCGGGTTTGCCAATTCCATGGTTGCGCCGGCAATAGAATATAAAAAAGAAGGACTGGTTCTGGGGGTAGGTGCAAAGCTGTTCAGTATTGCAGGCCCTGTACTGGTCTGTGGTATTACATCTGCAACCTTAGTGGGGATCCTATACTGGATTGCAGGATTATTTCAGGGGTGAATTATGGCAGAAAAAAAGTTGGGAAAACAAACCGTGAAATTTGAAAAATGTCCGTACATCATCGGCGCGGCTGCAGTGGGAGGAAAAAAAGAGGGAGAAGGACCTTTGAAAAGCTGGTTCGATATGATTCTTGAAGATGATATGTTCGGCGAAAAGACATGGGAAAAGGCTGAAAGCAAGATGCTGAAAGAAGCCATGCAGACAGCGCTGCAGAAATCCGGAAAAGATAAAAAGGACATCGATTTGGTGCTAAGCGGCGATCTGCTGAACCAGATCATGTCATCTTCTTTCATGGCAAGGGATCTGCATCTGCCTTTCCTGGGACTGTACGGTGCATGTTCCACCATGACGGAATCACTGCTGCTGGGCTCCATGCTTACGGACGGAGGGTTTGCTCATAATATTATCGTCGGAGCTTCCAGCCATTTCTGCACTGCAGAGCGCCAGTTCAGAATGCCGGTGGAACACGGCAATCAGAGACCACCGTCGGCACAGTGGACTGCAACCGCAGCCGGCGCCATGATTGTTTCGGAACAGAGAGCAGATCTTGACAGAGTCGGAACCGCAGACGGATTTTTAGGCGTAGCTCTTCATAAAAATGTGACGGTAGACTGCGGAACCATAGGAAAAGTCATAGATGCAGGGATCAGGGATGCCAATCAGATGGGTGCGGCTATGGCGCCGGCTGCAGTGGATACGATCCTGAATCATCTGGAAGATACAGGCCGCAGCATTGAATATTATGATTTGGTGCTGACCGGTGACTTGGGATATATCGGAAAGGATATTGCAGCGGATCTGCTTATGGATGCCGGTCTTGACCGGGAAGGAATCAAACAGCGTTATGATGACTGTGGGACAATGCTGTATTACAGAGAAGAACAGGATGTTCACGGAGGAGGAAGCGGCTGCGGATGTTCAGCGTGTGTTTTTTCCGGAAATATTCTCAAACGGATGCAGCGAGGTGAGCTGGACAGGGTGCTTCTTGTTTCAACAGGCGCTATGCTTTCAACGATCAGTCCTTTTCAGGGAGAAAGCATTCCGGGAATTGCCCACGCAGTTTCCCTTTCCGTTTGCTAGGAGGTAAAAGAATGGATTATTTGTATACGTTTTTAATCGGAGGCGGGATCTGTGTAATCGGACAGATTTTAATGGATACCACAAAACTGACAACACCGAGAATTCTTGTCATCTTTGTGGTATCGGGGGTAATTCTTCAGGCGGTGCATCTCTATGAACCGCTGGTGCAGTTTGCGCATCAGGGTGCGACCACACCGCTGCCAGGTTTCGGTTATACGCTGGCCAAAGGCGCCATGGAAGGAGCAAAAGAAGGGTTTCTGGGTGCAGTAACGGGAGCGGTGAAAAACTCTGCGGCAGGAATAGCGGCGGCCATCACCTTTGGTTATGTGATTTCTCTGATTTTTAATCCCAAATCACCGAAATAGCGACGGGATTGCGGCTGTCAGCCGCCCAGAAGCACTACAAATCCGGCAGGTATGAGCAGGCACAGAAATCCGCCTGCCGCCAGCCTGAGAATTTCAGAAAATGCATTCTGACGATGTCTGCACGGAAACCGGTCTCTCAGTCTGAAATAGTTGAAGAAATACAGAATCAGCAGAATCAGCCCAACAGAAGAGCCGATCCGGTTCATAAGCATCGGGTATCCTGTCAGCAGCCGGTTCTGGTCGTCCGTAAAGTCGGAGGTGAAGGATACGTAGATGCAGAATGCTGCCAGAATACCTGCTGCGACATGCTGCCGGAGCTTTTTCTTTTTTGCAGGAGGCAGCGGCGGCCGCAGCTTTTGAGACGGATGATTGGCGGATTTGGGTTGACCGGATTGCCGTCCGGCATTTTCCTTCTGCCTGGTCTGTCGAAACGTTTCGTTATCCGGCACCTGTTTTTTCTCCTGCTCTTTCTGAGAATTATCCAGCGCCAGAAAGAGATCGGTGCAGCTCTGAAATCGATCTCTGGGATCAATGGCAGTGCATTTTTCGATAATGTCTGACAGAGGCCCCTGATACTGTGTCTGAGAGGGGAGTCTTCCGGTCAGCAGTTTATGCATCAGAATTCCCATGGAGTAGATATCTGTGCGTCCGTCGGACTGGCCGAAGCCATACTGCTCCGGCGCTGCGAACTCCACCGTGCCCATGAGCACGGTGTCCCGTTTTTTATCGGGGTCATACTGCTTGGAGGTGTCGAAATCGATGAGATAGAGAACGCCGCTGTTATCTAAAATGAGGTTGGACGGTTTGATGTCTCTGTGTATGATCTGAGGCTCGTGGCTGTGGAGGGGCTGCAGAATGCGGCACAATGCTTTTACGAGAGCACAAACCTCCAGAGGACTGCAGCTTTTTTTGATCTCCAGTTGCTGTTCCAGATTTTTCCCATGAATATATTCCTCGATGACAATGAGGTCTTTTCCGTTCTCAATGAGTTCCACAATCTGCGGAATATGGGGAAACGTCTCCTTCTGAAGAATAGTGTAAAGAGGCAGACAGTCTGAGGATACTGTTTTTTTGACAAAGATATCACGGGATTCCACATGCTGCACCAGAAAGACATGATGCTCTCTGCTGATTTCTGCGATTTCCCTATAAAATGAAAGAATAAATTCGTTCTCCATAGACATGGACAGCTCCTTTTGGTTGATTTTCAGCTAACAGTATTGTACCATAGAAGAGACAAAGAAAACATAGTATTTATGAGGAATGATATGGACAGAAAAACAACAAGAAGCTTGTCGAGGGTACTGGAGAATATACGTGATCCCAAAGAAGCTGAAGATTTTGCGGCTGCTTACGGAAAAGACCGGCCGGAATATTTTTATCAGTATCTCAATGAGATAATCGCTCTGAAGGGACTGAAAGTCTCTCAGGTTATTGCTGCAAGCGGTATCAGTAAAAACTATGCTTACAATATTCTCAACGGCGATAAGAAGAATCCGGGGAGGGATAAGGTGATTGCACTGTGCGTCGGCTCTTCAATGAACTACAGTCAGACTCAGCGGGCGCTGGAGCTGGCCAGGGTTGCGCCGCTCTATCCGAAAGATGAAAGAGATATACGGATTGCAGTTGCCATCAATACCGGGGTGGAAAGTGTAACACAGCTGAATCTGCTGCTGGATGAATATGGACTTACCCCTCTGGATGTTTAAGGAATATAAGACGGCTTTCAAGGCAGCTCCTGAACGGAGCTGTTTTTTCGTGCTGTCAGCACAACAATAATGTGCGGTGAAAGGATAGAATATAGCTGTAAGATAAATAAAAGATGAAAGAGAGGAATTATCATATGAAAACGGCAAAACTTGTAATCGGTGTGGTATCCATGGTTCTGTTTGTGATTATCGCCATGCAGTCCTGTGCTGCGGGCATCAGCAACAGTCTGGAAGGAAGCGGTGAAGTCAGCGGTACGGCAGGTTTGCTGCTGGGAATCTGTATGCTGATCGCCGGAATTGTAGGCACAGCCACCAGAAAAGGAAAGCGGGGAGGCGCCTTTACAGCAGGAGGTTTCTATCTGGCAGGCGGTATCCTCGGTTTTGCAAATGCCGGCAGTTACAGCGATTTGTATATCTGGTCGGTTATATCAGTTGTCTTCGGTCTGTTTTTTATCATAGGGACTGTCATTTCCGGAAAGAAAAATGAACAGTAAAAGACGAACTCCGGAAGAAATGGTAAAACAGCTGCGGACCAGTGAAGAGGTAGAGAATTATCTAAAAATACATATCGGAGAAAAAGAAAGAACGATTTATTTTTATCAGTATCTCAACCGGTATGTGGGAGAAAAGAAGATTCCTATCAGTCAGGTGATAGCTTCCAGCAAGATTAACAGAAATTATGTTTACAATATAACAAACGGCAGCAAGAAAAGGCCGGGGAGAGATAAAATCATAGCATTGTGTTTTGGCGCAGCAATGACGTATGAGGAAATCAACAAAGGACTTGAGATAGGGGGCTACTGCAGGCTGAATCCTGAGGATGCGCGGGATGTATGGATTTCCGTGTGTGCCAACAGAAAGCAGTACGATATACTGTCGCTGAATCTTTTGCTGGAACGGTACGGTCTGCAGCCGCTGGATATTTGAAAAGGAGAAAAGATCATGACGAAAAAACCGGTTTATAAAAGATGGTGGTTTATCCTTCTGATCGTTATCATAGCAATCGGAGTGATCGGTGCAGTCGCCGGCGGAAGTGAAGAGGATCAGGATAAGAATTCTGCTCAGGCTGTTTCTCAGAATTCTTCTGACAGTTCAGAGGAACAGGCCGAGGATTCGCAGCAGAAAGAAGATGAGATATCTGAAGAAGAAAATCTGGTAGACGGATTTGAAGTGACGGGAGAGTTTACCGAGGAAAGAGACGATTACTTTCTCTACATCTCGGGAAGTGTGAAAAACAGAACGGGAAGAGAACTCAACTATGCCCAGATTATTTTTAACCTCTATGATAAAGACGGAGCGCAGATAGGTACAGCTGTTGACAATATCAACAGTATCCGTGAGGACGGTGTATGGAAGTTCAAAGCCATGGCACTTGAAAATGCTGAAGACATCGCATCCTGGGAACTGGCATCCATAGATTCTTTTTAAAGAGAAGAAAAACTGCGGATTCCTTTCCGGGAAAACAGCCGGCGCATAAACAGAAGTATAAAGAGAACTGCTCAGGCGGAAAAGCCGGGCAGTTTTCTTTTTGTGTGTCTGTTGAAAGGAAAGAAGATTTTTCTGCGGGAAACAGCCCAATTCTTTACAAGGGTATGGAAATATGGTAAACTATTACGGTAAAACTAACAGGTGAATCTATGACTTTGATAATCAAAACAGGCAAATTCTGTTTGAGTTTGTTTTACGGGATTCTTAAACTGTTTCCCACAAAAAAGAATAAGGTATTGTTTCTGAGCAGGCAGTCTGATGAACTGAGCCTGGATTTTTCTATGTTAAAAGATGCGCTGCAGGAAAAGGAGCCGAAAGTTGAGATAGTCAGTATCTGCAACCGTCTGGATGACAGCAGGAGCGGAATTGTCGGATTCGGTGCAGACACTCTTCGCAGCATGTATCATCTTGCCACTGCCGAAGTCTGCGTGCTGGATGCCTACTGGCCTGCCGTATCTATCCTGCATCACAAGAAATCTCTGACCGTAATTCAGATGTGGCATGCTCTGGGCAAGATTAAGAAATCGGGCTATCAGACTTTGGGCAAAGAGTCCGGACGGGGAGAAAAGCTGGCAAAACTCCTGTGTATGCACGAAAACTACGATTATATCGTGGCAGGAGGAAAGGCATGGAATCCTTATTACTGCCAGTCCTTTCACACGACAGAGGATAAGCTGGTCAACATAGGTCTTCCTAGAATCGATCACCTTCTTCGGACAGAGGAACAGAATCGGGAGGCGGTTTTCCGCGCTTATCCGGAGATGAAGGATAAACAGGTGATACTTTATGCGCCCACATTTCGCAGAAATATCGAGCTGAAATGGGAAGAACTGCTTAAAAAAATTGACTTCAGTCAATATATTCTGGTCATAAAAGGACATCCTAATCAGAGGATAGAAGCTGAAGGTGACGGTATTCTGCTCTGCCCTGAATTTAAGGCGGTGGATCTTCTGGCTGCGTGTGATTATCTGATTACCGATTATTCGGCAATCGCAGTGGAAGGAGCCATTCTGAACAAGAAGACCTACTACTATCTGTACGATTATGAGGAATATACAGAGAAAAACGGCATCAATGTCAATCCATTCGAGTCAATGCCGGGGTGCGCTTTCAAATCGGCCGGCAAACTGATGGAAAGTCTGTCTTCGGGCAACTATCCGATGGAGAGCCTTGATGCCTACAGGCAGAAGTATCTTCCTGCAGATTTGGGACATTCCACCGAAAAACTGAGAGATCTGGTGCTTGCACATTTACGATAAACAGAGATAAGAGAGAGTTGAAGATTATGTTTAAACTGGCAAAAAAATGGATCAAAAGGCTGAAACTGTTTCTGCTTTACTGGAGAAGAATTGTCTTTGTGAAGAATCACTTCAAGTGTTCTTTCATCAAAAAAATCAGAGCAAATGTCTGTGGAGGATTTCTGGCGGATCAGTGGATGCTGTATGATTTTGATCACAATGACAGGAGAGAATATCTGTCAGAGTTTGACTGGTATCGATCCCGTTATATCAATGAGCCTTTTGACTTTCTGTTAAACAATAAAATCGCTGCGGCAGAAGTGCTGAAACAGTACGTAAGAGTGCCGGAAAGCTACATGATTAAGAATAAAGGGTTCCTTACAAGTTTTGACAGTGAACATATGGAGTATGAGGCGGCTGTCACCCTGCTGAAAGAAAAGGGAAAGCTGTTTATCAAGCCTTACGGCGCAGGCAAGGGAAACGGTGTCAATATTCTGATTTACGAGGACGGACGGCTCTTTGTGGATAAGAGAGAGTATACAGAAGATGAATTTATCGATTTTCTGAAGGGAAGAGATGACTGGTTCATCTGTGAGTCCATGAAACAGCATCAGTATTCTGACGATATTTACGACAAGACAGTAAACACCATTAGACTGATTACTCTGCGGGACATCCATACCCATCAGTTCAAGATATTCTTTGCGGTACAGCGTATCGGCACATCTGCCACCATTCCGGTGGATAACGGCAGCAGAGGCGGCCTTGTGGCAAAGATCGATTTAGAGACAGGAGTTCTGTCCGAGGCCAGATGTCTGCATAACCGAAACGTATATAAGGTACATCCTGATTCCGGCGCGCCTATTGAAGGCGCTGTAATTCCGCGGTGGGACAGCATTAAAAAAGAAATGCTGGCACTGGCCAACAAGATGCCTTACATGCATTTTATCGCATGGGACATTCTGGTTACAGAGGACGGAAGTATCTGTATTATTGAGGCAAATACGTCCTCTGGAGTCAACATTATTCAGCTTTGGGGCGGACAGAGAAATGATGAGCTGGGTGATTTTTACCGCTATCATAAGGTTATCAGGAAATAATCAGGCCTGCTTTTCTGCAGGTTTTGCGAGGAGAAATACATGAAGTATATTATCATGGCCGACGGAAAAGGAACCCGGTGGAATAACTATGGGAATATTCCCAAACATTTTATTCAGGTCAACGGGGAAACACTTCTTGCCAGAACCGTTCGGCTTCTGAAGGAGCTGGAGCCGGACTGCCGGGTTATCATTACTTCTCACGATCCCAGATATGAAGTTCCCGGTGCGGTTCGCCACGAGCCAAAGAACAATGTGCTGGAAATCGATCGGTTTACGGAAGAGCTTATTGAGGACGACGTGTGTTTTCTGTACGGTGACACCTATTATTCAGAGGAGTCGGCAGAAACTATTGTGGCTGCACCTGCTGAGGATCTGCTGTTTTTCGGAAACCGGCGATCGATTGTGGCGGTAAAGGTTAAAGATTCTGCCGTTTTCAGAAAGCATGTCACCCGTGTCAGAGAACTGTTTCTGAAAGGTGTCATAGACAGATGCATCGGCTGGCAGGTTTATCAGTCCTTTATGGGACTGCCCTTTGGAGAAAAGAAAATTGCGGGAAAGTATGTCATACTGGAAGACGAGACCAGAGATTTCAACTCTCCTCAGGATTTTGAAAGTAACAGGAGGAAAGACGATTAATGGGTTTTTCAAGATTTGTAAAAAAATCAGTGGTCAATATGCTGGCAATGGGGCCTACATCTCGCGGCTTTACCGGAAAAGAAGCCAGAAGATGGGTACGGGGCGTATATAAAAGTTATTTTAAAAGAGAAGGGTATTCCTTTGCGCAGGCAAGATGGGCCGTAAAACGGGGATTTTTTCCCGATCAGGCAGAGGGACTTGGTCTTACCGAGGACAATTACCGTGATACCATTTCTGCCAGGGAATATGCGTTTCTGCGTCCGCTGAACGGAGGCTACAGCAAATGGATCACTGACAAAGTGACTATCAACGCCATATTCAAGCCCTACAGAGAGGTAATGCCGAAATGTTATTATCAGATTTACAAAAGATATACGGAAACGGAAATTATTCCTCTCTATGATTTTGAAGCCGGAGACACCTTTGATGATGTGCTGGCTATGATTGAAAAAAAGGGTGCGCTGAGAGCCCGCATGTCCAAAGGGAGCAAAAGCAGTCTTCTGTCCTGCAGAGACGGGCAGTTTTTCTTCGATGAAACCCCTTGCAGCCGGGAACTGATGATAAAAAAACTCAGTTCCTATAACGCTGTAATTGTACTGACGGAGGATGTGGAGGTCCGGGAAGCCTTTCAGGGAGCCAGACTGAATCTGGTGGTGTTCAACGAACAGGGAGACAATCCGGTTATCGGAGATTCCTATATCAGTTATGAGAAACTGGAACTGATGAAGAATCCTCTGCCGGACAAGCTGTCTGAAGGTGACGATCTGGAAGAAATCGACGAAGCTCCGGAAGAGCTGGGAGAAGAGTACGATAAGATTTACGCCTATGTAGATTCGCAGACAGGTAAAATCGGTCAGCCTGTCAGCATCAGAAACGGAAAGAGAACTCCGAAAACCAAGAATCCCAATAATGAGTGTGATATAGCAGATACTGTGCCGTACTGGCAGGACATTGCAGAGACTATTGACAGTATATGCAGATTTGTACCTCAGCTTGAGTTTTTCGGTGTGGAAATTGCCATCTGTCCGGACGGCTTTAAGATTATGCGAATGATCAATCATCCGCCTTATCCGAAAACAGTACCTTTCAGCAAGAAAACTTCGGATTATCTGAAATACAAGGCAGCACAGAAACATGCGGCTTATGCGAGAAAAGGCGTGAGAGTGAGAAGAGCTTTCAAGAAAATTAAGCTCAAGGTCAGAGCAACCTATGCCGGCCTGTTTTTCCCGGACGGTCTGATTCCGTATCTATCCATCAGATGGTTTCAGGATCTGAAAAAGGATTTTCTGACTAATAAAGATACCACCCTGAGAGAGAAACTCTGGGCGGCGAAGCACGGTTTTTTATCTTACAGACTGCATCAGTACGGTATAACGAAGGATAATTACCGCAATTTTATCGCAGACTTTGAATATAAATGGCTCAGGCACATTAACAATAAATACAGACACTGGATGGAAGACAAGATTACAGTCAAGTATATCTGCTCTGACTATAACAGCTGTTTTCCTGAGTATTATTATCACATCAGTCTGAAAAACGGCAATAATAAGGTGATTCCTATGATGGACTGCCCGGAAGGTTTTGGAAATACATATGAAGATATTTTCAAGCTGGTGCAGCTCAAAGGGGATCTTGCGCTGAAGCCGGATGAAGGTTCTCACGGAGACGGATTCTACAAATTCTCTTATGCGGACGGAAAATACTATCTGAACCACCAGGAAGCCGACCGGCAGGATGTGCTTAATATTCTGGAGGATGTAAAGAATCAGTATCTGGTGACAGAATATATCAATATGCATCATGAGATTAAGCGGATTTATGACGGTGCAGTAAATACGATTCGTATGATCGTGTTCAAGAAGGACGGTAAAAATCCGGTGATCGGAAATGCGTACATGCGTTTCGGTTCAAAGAGAACCGGTGCCGTGGACAACATGGGCGCAGGAGGGATGTTTGCCAGAATCGATATTGATACGGGAAGATTCTATGATGCCAAGATCATTGAAGCCAATGAGATTAAACCATGTCTGTGTCATCCTGATACGGGCGTAAAAATCGAAGGGTATCTGCCGAACTGGGATAAAGTCAAGGAGCAGGTGCTCAGTGTGGCCAGAAATATTCCACAGCTGGAATATTTCGGATTTGATCTGGCCCTTACCGAAGACGGATTGAAATTTCCTGAGATCAACAGATTCCCGGACTATCCGGCTATCGAAAAATATACCCCTGCAACGATAGATTATCTGCTGTATAAGCTGGAGCAGAAGAAAAAGAAATATGGCTACGATTTATCCAGAGGACATAAGCTGGTAAAACTTCCGAAGAGATAGAGAATCTCGGAAAGGATTTTTTGTGAAACTGTTAAAAGAAATACTGAGAGAGCATTATGAATATCGAAAACAGCTTGTCAAGCTGGCCAAGTCGGAACTGATAAAGACCTACAAGGGTGCTGCCCTTGGCTGGTCCTGGGCACTGATACGTCCTGCAATCACAATCTTTGTTTTCTGGTTCGCCTTTTCCGTGGGACTGAGAAAGGGTGCGGACGTAGGAAATTATCCTTTTTTTCTGTGGCTGATTGCGGGAATGATCCCCTGGTTTTATATGCGGGATATGATAACAGGCGGAGCGGGATCACTGCGAAAATACAGATTTCTGATCACCAAGATCAAATTTCCAATCTGTACGATTCCTACATTTATCAGCATGTCACTGTTTATGGTGCATATCGGACTTCTGATCGTCATGATCGTCATTTTCATGGCCTTCGGGTTTATGCCGGATGTCTACTATCTGCAGCTGCCTCTTTACATGCTGATGATGTTCCTGTTTCTCACATGCTGGGGACTGTTCAGCGGCGTACTTTCGGCTATCAGCAAGGATTTTCTCAATCTTGTGAAGTCCATGACCACGGCCCTGTTCTGGATGTCCGGCATTCTGTATGATGCCAACGGCATCGATCAGGAATGGATTAAGAACATTTTGCTGTTCAATCCAATCACCCTGATTGCAAACGGCTATCGGAACTGTTTTATCTATAAACAATGGTTCTGGGAAACGCCTCAGGAGCTTTTGAATTTTGTTATCGTATATCTGGTGATGATCGTACTGGCCGTACGATCTTACAAGAAGCTCAGAAAGGATATTCCTGACGTTCTGTAAACGGCAGGTATGTGAAAAAGGAATGATTTATGGATAATAATACGGCTATAGAGTTTAAAAATGTGTCAAAGGTATATAAATTATACAAAAATGACAAGCAGCGTTTTCGTTCTATCTTTTCAAGAAGGATTAAACCCAAGCTGAAAAAGGCTACCGACGATGTCTCGCTGACCATCGAGAAAGGAGAATCCGTAGCTCTGTTCGGGAGAAACGGCGCCGGAAAGTCTACCATTCTGAAGATGATTACGGGAGTAACATATCCTACAAGCGGTGAGATTACGGTAAACGGAAGAGTCAGCGCACTGCTTGAACTGACAGCGGGCTTTGACCCTGAGTTTACGGGAAGAGAGAATATTTATTTAAGAGGGCAGCTGATGGGCATTGCTGAATCTGAAATTCAGGCTCTGGAGGAAGAAATTATTGATTTTGCAGATCTGGATGATTACATCGATCAGCCGGTAAGAACCTATTCCAGCGGCATGAAGGCGCGTCTGGGATTTGCCATCAATGCCAATATCAGGCCTGAAATCCTTATTGTGGATGAAGCGCTCAGTGTCGGTGACAAAGAGTTCAGACAGAAGTGTAACCAGAAAATCAATGAAATCGTCGATAGTGGAGCAACGTTCTTATTTGTAACCCATTCTACCAATGTTGCGAAAAACTTTTGCAAAAGAGGAATTGTTCTGCGTATGGGCAGAGTGACTTTTGACGGAGAAATCAATGATGCAATAGAATTCTACGAGGATTTTTTGCAGAAAGCCAGAGCGGAACGCCTTGCAAAGGGGACAAACAAGGTTCTGGGGTAAGAGAATAGGAGTGAAAATATGTCAAGACGCCAAAATGAAATTTTTGCACACAACAACAAGTATGAAAGGAATATCTTTAAACGATTCGGAAGATGGTTCAGAAATCTGAAGGGATGGCAGAAAGGGATTCTCATTGCTCTGGTGATCATCCTGATTATCGCCATCGGAATCGCCAGTTATGTGTTTGCGAAGCTGGGAATGATCGATCGGGTTGAGATCGATGAAAAAGAACTTTCCTGTGTGGATGTAGACGGATATGTCAATATTCTTCTCCTGGGTGTGGACAGCCGGGATATGGATAATCTTGAGGGAGCCGGCGCCGATGCGATTATGATCCTCAGTCTGAAAGAGGAGACCGGAGAGATTAAACTGATGAGTGTCTATCGTGATACCTATCTGAAATTCGGAGACACAGACACCTATGGAAAAATCACAGATGCCAACCGTTACGGGGGTCCTGCCATGATGATGTCTTCACTGAACCAGGCAATGGACCTGAATATCAGCAAGTTTGCCGTGGTGAATTTTAAAGCTGTGGCTGATCTTGTCAATGCGGTGGGTGGTATCACCGTTGATGTGCAGGAAGAAGAAATTGAGCAGTTGAACAAGTATACCATTCAGACTGCCAATAATATCGGGCAAAAGACTTATCAGCTTGTAGAAAAGGCCGGAGAGCAGAAGCTGGAAGGTGTACAGGCGGTATCCTACGGGAGAATCCGTAAGGGTGTGGGTGATGACTATAAGCGTACAGAACGTATGCGTGTTGTATTGACTAAAGTTTTCGAAAAACTGAAGACCATGAGCATCGGTGAACTGAATGATCTGCTGGATCAGATGCTTCCGCAGGTTCAGACCAATCTTTCCAATAATGATATGCTGGGCCTTGCAATGCGTCTTGTCAACTTTAATATTAAAAGCGGTGCAGGATGGCCGTATGACCTGACCGGAGGTTACATCGGAGAAATTTCTTACGTCTTTCCTGATGATCTGGCCTCCAATACCGTAAAACTGCATCAGGAGATGTTCGGACAGGAAAACTATGTTCCTACTGATACAGTGCAGATGATCAGCAATACGATTATCAGCAACATCAATTCATCCGTAAGTAATCAGAAGCCGATTGATACCGGTCAGGAAAGCCCTGTCATCGATGACGGAAATCAGGATCAGAATACCGGACCGAACGGAAGCGGCAGCACAGGTGACGGAAGCGGAAGCAGTACCGGAGGCGGAAGTACAAGTGGCGGAAGCGGCAGCGGTTCGGGCAGCAGCTCAGGCAGCGGCAGCGGTTCGGGTAGCGGAGGCGGAAGTACAAGCGGCGGAAGCGGCAGCGGATCAGGCAGCGGTACCGGTGACAGCGGATCAGGCAGCGGCAGTGGATCAGGCAGCGGTACCGGTGACAGCGGTTCAGGCAGCGGCAGTGGTACCGGAGGCGGTACAGAAACCCCGGTAACCCCTGACGACAGCGGCATTTCTGAATAATTAGGAAATATTACTGAAAAGGAGAACAGAAAAATGGCAAAGGAAAAAATAAACTTTGAAGATGAAGATATCAGACTGAGATACAGACATACAACTTCCCACATCATGGCACAGGCCATTAAAAATCTTTGGCCTGATGCAAAACTGGCAATCGGACCTGCCATCGACAACGGGTTTTATTACGATATCGATATGGAGCACAAGCTTTCCGATCAGGATCTTCTGAAAATACAGAAAGAAATGAAAAAGGTCATTCAGGCCAATTACAAGCTGGAGAGATTTGAACTGCCGAGAGAAGAAGCCCTTCAGTATATGAAGGAGAGAAATGAAGACTATAAGGTGGAACTGATCAATGATCTGCCGGAAGATGCGGTAATTTCTTTCTACAAGCAGGGAGATTTTGTGGATCTCTGTGCAGGTCCCCATATGGAATCCACGGGACAGATTAAAGCAGTAAAACTCATGAGTGTTGCAGGAGCTTACTGGAGAGGTGACGAACACAATAAAATGCTGCAGAGAATCTACGGCACCTGTTTTCCTAGTCAGGAAGAACTGGATGAGTACATCAACCGTCTGGAAGAAGCGAAAAAGAGAGATCACAGAAAGATCGGAAAAGAGATGGATCTGTTCGCAATCTTTGAGGAGGGTCCGGGATTTCCGTTCTTTATGCCGAAAGGTATGATTCTGAGAAACGAACTGGAAAACTTCTGGAGAACTGAGCACAGAAAGAGAGGATATCAGGAGATCAAGACTCCTCTGATTCTGAACGAACAGCTTTGGAGAACTTCCGGTCACTGGGATCACTACAAAGACAATATGTATTTTACCAAGATCGATGATGCCGATTATGCCATTAAACCGATGAACTGTCCGGGCTCCATGCTCTGCTACAAGAGAAAGATGTGGTCCTACAGAGATTTTCCTATCAGAATGGGAGAACTGGGACAGGTACACAGACATGAACTTTCCGGTGCCCTGCACGGTCTGATGAGAGTCAGAACCTTCACACAGGACGATGCGCACATCTTTATGCTGCCGGAGCAGATTAAGGATGAGATTGTTGGCGTGGCAAAGTTTATCGACGACGTCTACAGCATGTTCGGATTCAAATACCACATTGAGCTTTCCACAAGGCCTGAGGATTCCATGGGAACTGATGAAGAATGGAATATGGCCGAAGATGCACTCCGTCAGGCTATGGAAGAGATCGGAGCTCCTTACGTGGTCAACGAGGGGGACGGCGCTTTCTACGGTCCTAAACTGGATTTCCATCTGGAGGATTCCATCGGAAGAACCTGGCAGTGCGGAACCATTCAGCTGGATATGCAGATGCCGCAGAGATTCGATCTGACTTATGTGGGATCTGACAATGAAAAACACAGACCGATCATGATACACCGCGTAATTTTCGGATCTATTGAGCGTTTCATCGGTATTCTGACAGAACACTTTGCAGGGAAATTCCCTCTGTGGCTGGCGCCTGTACAGGTGAAGCTCTTAACGGTTGCAGAAGCTTTTTCTGATTATGCGAAGGAAATTGCCGCAAAGTGTGAAGAAGCAGGACTGAGGGTGGAACTGGATCTGAGAAATGAGAAAATCGGCTATAAACTGAGAGAAGCCAGAAACGAAAGAGTTTCCTATATCTGCGTCATCGGCGAGAGAGAAGCCGAAGCAGGAACTCTCTCTGTCCGCTCTACCAAAGTGGGTGAACTGGGTACCATGTCTGCCGACGAATTTATCGAAAAGCTGGTTGAGGAAGTAAAGACAAAGGCGGTTTAATATGTTTAAGAAGACAGACAGACAGGAAAACTGGAGAGGCGGCGTGTACCTGATTACTGCCTCTGATGCCATGGAAGCGGAGATTCTGGAATCCAAACTGCGGTCAGAGGGAATTGCCTGCATTCGAAAGTACGAAGGAGCAGGAAACTATATGGAAATCTTCTTTGGAAGTGCAGCTGCCAGCAATGCCATCGATTTGTATGTGGCAGAAGACAAGCTGTCTGACGCGGAGAATATCATTGTACCCGTAGATCTGGATGACTGTGAGGTCACAGAATAACAAAGACTTACCTGAAAGCCGTAATCATCTGTTGAAGGTGATTATGGCTTTTCAATTACGATTGTTTGGAATAAGAAATTCGGTAATGCAAATATAAATAGATTTTTAAATTATATACATTGACAAAAAAACAGTTTTAAGTTAAAATTATTGAAAAATTACAATGATGAAGAACAAGCTCAAAGGCAGTTGTGATATGGGGAGGACGAGATGATGAGATTTTGCTTACCGGTACTGACGCTTATATTGGGAATCAGTGTACTTTTTATAACCGAGAGCCCGACGCTGGCAGTGATCGCTGCTGTTTTGCCTAATTCTTTTGTACTTGGATATTTCTTTGATAAAATGGGTGCCGGCGAAAAAAAAAGTAAAGAACAGAACTTTTAATAAGAGAGAAGAGTTTCATATCGGGTGAATTATGGGATGTGCCGGGCAATAGAGATTTTTTTTAGCTTTTGCCGGAAAGCTGCTTTTTTGACATCACGAAAAATCATTTTTTCTGCATAACAAAAATCCGCGAGCATTGACGCGGATTTTTGTTGTATACGCTTTCTTTATTTTGCCTTCAGATCGAATTTGTCATAGGCGGTATAGTAGATCTTGCCGTTAATGGATTTATAGCCTCTTACCTTGTAATAGTAACGGGTTCCCTTTTTCAGATTTGCCGTATTTATAAACTTGAAGTTTTTTGTGGAGCCTATCTTACTGAAACCGCTGTCTGACTTGGTGGATTTCCAGATTTGATATCCTGTCGGTACAGGGCCTTCAGGATCTGCAAGCTCCCAGGTGATGACAACTTTTCCCGCTGTAACAGTTACATCTGTGGTTACACTCTGATTGTTGAAGTCGGTAATCTGCTGCAGAATTTCATCGGACGGCCGTTTCTTTGCTCCGGTGCTGAAAAGAACCTCCCAGGTATTCTCACCCACATTTCCGGTTCGGGTGATAGTATTTACACGCTGGAAGTCGATGACCACAGACGCAAGCTGTTCGTCGAAGATACCGTCGATTTCTCCGTCATAGTAGCCGAGTTCCTTTAATCTTTCCTGCACTGCCTTTGTATAAGGCTTAACCGTAGAGGTGTTTCTGCCTTCGTACAGATAGTAGACATAACTGTCAGGGTCAAGAACAAATCTGAGTTCATAGTTGTACCAGCCCGGATTCATGGAATAGCCGGTGGCGGAGGATGTGAGTTTCTTGTTGTTCCCGTTGTAAAGACCGCTTGCTTTATAGCCGATATCAGGTCTGAACTTCAGCTCCACTTTGTTTTTCTTTGTGATATCGTACTTCAGATAAAAACTGCCGTGATCTTCCGCATGAATATAGATGTTTTTATTGTTGGCATACAGCCAGGCATCCTTCAGGCTGTTGTCTGTGGTAATGCTGGCAAACTGAAGGTTCTTGTCGTTTTCAAGATTGACCGACTGCAGGTTGTTATTGTAAAGATAAACGTTTTCCAGAGACGGACAGTTGCGCAGATCCACGTTTTCAAGATTATTGTGGTGCATGGAAACAAGGCGCAGTTTTTTGAATCCGGAGAAGTCCACGTCTCCTGTAAAGCCTCTGTAGCTCCACTGAATCTGTGTCGTGTTGCCGTAGCCGTTACCCATAAAATGAGATTTCGTACCGTCACCCCAGGTTGTCATGTCGTTGATATCGTATGCCGTATTCAGAATGGTTCCGTTCTTTACCCCATCTGTTTCTGCTTCGAGAAATGCGCTGATTGCGGAGATTTCCGCCTCGTCAGTGATGAGATAGCCCCAGCGCTTATCAGGGTAGATGTTGTGATAAATGTGGGATACGGCAATCTGCTCGTCGGACGGATCAAAATAGGTGTAGTTGGTCAGACCGAAGTACTGCCAGATACCTGTGTTTTTGTTATACTTATTGTTGGTTCCGATGGTCGGATCGATGAAAATCCAGCGTCCGTTTACGTAGGATTCTACCCACCAGTGGTCTTTGACGCCGATATCTGCCTCTGTTTCCCAGTTGTTGGTAGGGGATGTGGCCCTGTGGCCGTACACGAATCTGGTTGGTATGCCCTGTGCTCTCGCCAGAGAAAGGAAAATAGCGGCATAGCCCTGACATGTTGTGGCTACACGGCCCTGATTGTCGCTGTTTTCGCTTGGAATTTTGTATACGTGATGATACAGATTGTTGTATGGGTTGGCATACTGATAGGAGTGAGTGGAGAATGCCACTGAATCGTAATAGAACTCACTGGTGACATACTCATAAATCTTCAGAAGTTTGTCGTAGTCGGTTGTGGCCCCTGCTGTAATCTGATCGGACATGCGGCGCATAAAGCTGATCTTGCTGGCTGTCATATCCTCATAGACAGTGGTCACAGGAATTTTCAGTGTGAAACGGATATCCTCCAGATATTCATCCAGATACCAGCTTGGATCGTAATCTTCACCGATAGCCTGTACCCGGTTGTTTTCTGCAATGACATCATCATATCTGAAAATCTTCGGAGAATCGTTTTTCAGACTGAATACCAGATTTTTGTAGAGACCGCCGCTGTTGGGAGCAGTTTCATAAGTGTCGCCCGGATTTTCGATGCAGGAAAGATAGAGAAAATACTGTCCGTCATCGACATCCAGATCAGAAAAATCAATAGTGTATTCAAAGCCGTAGATCGATCTTCCTGTGG
The DNA here is from genome assembly GCA_949289445.1 of uncultured Eubacteriales bacterium. Classification (GTDB taxonomy): domain Bacteria; phylum Bacillota; class Clostridia; order Peptostreptococcales; family Anaerovoracaceae; genus Senimuribacter. The sequence continues at coordinate 33,784 of CASEOD010000162.1, read as the reverse complement.
AGGAAGTTCCTTTATACTCTGCCGGCACATAAATTCCCAGATCAGTGTAGCCTGTTTTCGGTACTACACCGTAAAGGGCGATTCTGAACTCACAGCTTGGAATCATGGTTTGGTAACTGATGGTCATGGTTTTGCCTTTTACAGAGGCCTTGCAGTAGTCGTCTTCAAAAGTGTCGCTTGAAGAGAAAGTGGTGGTGGTCTGAGGCTTTTCCACTTCTTTCATGACAGCATAGGTGTCATCTAAGGGGAGCCATGTAAATACCAGCGCCAGAATCAGTACCGTACAGATTGAAATCAGACGCCCTCTCTTTGTTATTCGCATATTGTTCATTCCTCCTGTTCTGTTCTTAACGGTCCCTGAAGCGCAGCGGCTGCTGCACAGGCTGAAGAATAGGCAAACTGAAGGTTATAGCCTCCGGTTGCTCCGTCCACATCCAGCACCTCTCCGATGAGAAAGAGGCCGGGGTGATCTTTACATTCCATGGTTCGGCAGTTGATTTGTGAGAGATCCGCTCCTCCTGTCGTGACCATGGCTTTCTGAAAATCGCCTAAAGCCTTGACCGTATAAGTGTCCTCTGTTAAATTTGCCGCAGCAGCCTTTGCTGAAGCGCCGGATTTTAACGCAACCGCAGTGGCAAAATTTTTCGGCAGCCCAAATTCTCTGCTGATGATGCCGGCAGTTGAAGCCTTGCTGTGTTTTGCTGCTCTGTTTAGTCTGTCCAGCACCACCGTTTTATCACATGGATATAAATAGTTTAACACAATTTTATCATTTTTTGTAATATCTTTTGAAAAATTCAAAATTAAAGGGCCGGAAAAGTTTTCATGAGTCAGCAGCAGGGGACCACAGCCCTGCGCAATTCTTTTTCCGGTTGTCCCGCTGTAGACCTGAAGTCCCGCCCGGGGAAAAGAAATGCCGGAAAGATGGCCGTAAGGATAGTTCTCGGCAAATACAGGTGTCAAAGCAGGCCGGGGCTCAATCAGCCGGATTCCCGGATCACGCTGCAGAATCTGAAGCATGGAACCGTCGGAACCGCTGGAAGGATAGGAACAGCCACCGGTAGCGATGATCAGGTGACGGCAGACAAAACTTCCTTTCGGAGTATTCACCTGCCAGAGGTTTGAGGCAGGCTCCGGAGCTTTCTGAGACAGAGATGCTTCTCCCGGCTTCACCTTTTCTTTCAGAGAAGTGACGGGCGTATCTGTCAGCAGTTTGAATCCCTTTTCGGCGGATCTTTTCAGCAGCAGATGGAGAATGTCAGAAGCCTTCATCGATTGAGGAAAGACCTTTCCGTCGTCTCTGACAACAGTGGGAACACCGCCCTGACGAAGAAATTCCATCAGATGCAGGTTATTGTATTTATACAGGCAGCTTCTGATTTTACCGCCGTTTTTACCGTATTTTTCGATAAAGTCCTTGATAGATCCGTCATGGGTGATGTTACACTGTCCGCCGCCGCTCATCAGCAGCTTGGTACCGGGACGGCCTGTTTTTTCCAGAATCAGCCCATTGATTTTACAGTCAGACTGAAAAACAGCTCCGCAGAACAGACCCGCGGCTCCTGCCCCGACAATAATACAGTCATAAATCATATAAAGAAAATTCACTTCCTTTCTCACAGGCAGACTGTAAAAATTATATAATACACCCAACAGATCGTCAACCGGAACACCTTGTCTTTTGTTTTTCTTGCGTAAAAGCCGGTACTGAGATATACTGGTAGCAGGCAGATTGAAGTGAACTGCCTCAATGAAAAAGAAACCGGTCAGAAAAGGAAACAGATTATGAATTTTGAGGAATATTTTCCCGTTTGGCACAAGCTTTCCCCGTTACATCAGAAGATGCTGTCAGAAGGAACCGCTGTGCGTCAGGTGAAAAAAAATACGGTGCTGCGGGGAGGCGAGGAAGAGTGCCTGGGCCTTTTGCTGGTCTGCTCCGGACAGCTGAGAGCCTATATTCTGTCGGAAGACGGGAGAGAGGTTACCATTTACCGGCTGTTTGAGAGAGATATCTGTCTGTTCTCTGCCTCATGTATGATGAACAGTATACAGTTTGATATCACCATAGAAGCAGAAAAAGATTCGGAAATCCGGATCATTTCTCCTCAGGTATATGCAAAGGTGATGGAGGAATCAGCGCCTCTGGCAAATTATACCAATCAGATTATGGCCAGCAGATTTTCAGAGGTGATGTGGCTTGTTGAGAGGATTATGTGGCAGAGTTTTGACAGAAGGCTGGCTGAGTTTCTGCTGGAAGAGAGCAGGATAGAGGAGACCGGTGAGCTGCGGATTACCCATGAAAAAATAGCCTCACACCTGGGGACCGCCAGAGAAGTGGTAACCCGGATGCTCAGGTATTTTAAAAGCGAAGGACTGGTGGAACTGTCCAGAGGTGTTGTGGAAATCTTAGATGAGGACGGGCTCCTGAAACTTTGCGGTCAGGATTAAAAAAGGTGGGATGATGTAATCTGATAAAGAATTATCAGATTGAAATTTTTATTCCTGTAAACGGAACATGACGGAAACCTTATGTGAAAGTATTCCGCCATGTTTTTTTTTTCAGATATTTTCGATGCCTTTCCATCGCAGCGCGGGCAGAAACAGTTTTATAAGAAACTGTCTGCCTTTAAACCGGTGTTCTTCCCCGGCCGGCTATTTTTTCTGTTCAAATCCGCAGGGAAGCGCCGTTTCGGAAGCTGCCTGTTCTTTGATGACCGTCTGATAAAACCGATATCCACCGGAAAGATTATAGCAGTCAGCACCATGCTGATTCAGAATGCAGCAGGCAAGATAGCTGCGGAGTCCACTCTGACAGATAACATAAAGAGGTTTGGTGAGATCGATCTCGCTGATTCGTTCACGGAGTTCATCCACCGGGATATGACAGGAGCCTTCTACATGACCTTGTGTATATTCTTCTTCAGTACGGACATCCAGAATTGTGATACTTCCGTCACGGGGCAGAGTGTCTACCTCTTCCGGATAGAACTGTTTGAGTCTGCCGTCTGCCAGATTTTCGATGATAAAGCCGGCCATATTGACCGGATCTTTGGCTGAGGAATAAGGAGGCGCATAAGCCAGATCAAGTTCAGCAAGTTCAGGCGCGGAAAGTTCTGCTCTCATGGCAGCTGCCAGCACATCGATTCTCTTGTCTACCCCTTCATAACCGACGATCTGTGCTCCCAGCAGCCTGTATGTGTCTTTTTCAAAGAGAACTTTCATGGACATGGTTTTGCCGCCGGGATAATAGCCTGCATGATTTGCAGGAGACAGATATACTTTGTCATACCGGATACCGGACTGTTTGGCAGCGGTCTCATTGATTCCAGTGGATGCGGCTGTCAGGTCAAAGATTTTAATGACTGAGGACCCCTGAGAACCGCGGTAGACACTTTCTTTTCCGCACATATTGTCCGCTGCGATGCGCCCCTGCTTATTGGCAGGCCCCGCCAGGGAGATAACAGCATTGTTTTTCGTAATATAGTGTTTTACCTGCACGGCATCTCCCACTGCATAAATGTCCGGAGCAGAAGTTTCCATTCGTTCATTGACTTCAATGGTTTTTTTCATACCCAGTCTGAGTCCCGCTTCTTCCGCAAGACGGGTATCAGGGGCTACGCCGATTGCCAGAATTGCCATGTCAGCCTGTAAAGGAGCTTCTTCTTTTAAGAGAACTTTTATGCCGTTTTTTTCTTGTTCAAATCCTTCCACAGAAGCGCCGAATTTCAAATTGACGCCATGTTCGCGCATCTTGCTGTGAATGAAGGATGCCATGTCTCCATCCAGTGGTGTCAAAAGGTGATCCGGCCGCTGAATGATTGTGACGGAAACTCCCAGCTCGCAGAGATTTTCTGCAAGTTCCAGTCCGATGAAACCTCCGCCTGCAAGGATTGCGGTTTTCGGCTTTTCTTTTTCGATAAAGCTGCGGATTGCGAGAGTGTCTTCCACAGTACGCAGTGTAAACAGCCTGTCAGGAGTTTTGCCTGAAATCGGCGGTTTTACCGGTTTTGCGCCCGGAGACAGAAGAAGCTTGTCATAGCTTTCCTCAAATTCATCGCCTGTGATCAGGTTCCGTACTGAGACCGTCTTTTTATCAGGATGAATGGCTGTCACTTCGTGGCGAACCCGCATATCGATATGAAACCGTCTGCGGAAACTTTCCGGAGTCTGGAGTGTCAGCTCTTCAGGATCTGTGATCACGCCGCCGATATAATAAGGCAGACCGCAGTTGGCATAGGAAACAAATCCTGAACGTTCAAAGACAATGATCTGCGCATTTTCGTCAAGTCTGCGGATGCGGGCGGCAGCGGTTGCGCCGCCCGCCACACCGCCTACTATTACAATTTTCATTCTATTTCACTACCTTTCCTTTATAACTGCTGATGCCGCCGATATTTGTAACGGCTTCATATCCCATTTCAACAAGGACTGAGACTGCCTGCCGGCTGCGTGCGCCGCTGAGACAGTATACAAACAGAGGCGTCCTCTTATCCGTCAGATGCTTTTCTGCTTCTGAAATATCCTGAAGGGGCAGATTCATACTTTCCGGAATATGGCCGCTCATGTACTCTTCAGGGGTTCTTACATCCAGCAGCACTGCATCGGCCGTATCCCGGTATTGGCTGATACCCTGATTGATGTCAGGTCCTGTTAAAAAACTGAACAGACCCATGCGTTCTCACTCCCCTTTACACCTGCAGCATCTGCAGAATCTGTGCTTTTGGCCTTGCTCCGGCAGACTGATTTACAATTTTGCCGTTTTTCATGACTACCAGTGTAGGGATACTCATAACGCCGAAAGAAGCTGCCAGTTCCTGCTGTTCATCCACATTGATCTTGCATACTTTGATGTCGTTTCTTTCCTCGGCAATTTCATCCACAACAGGGCTTACCATACGGCACGGACCGCACCAGCCTGCCCAGAAATCCAGCAGTACGGGTTTATCACTGTTGAGAACTTCTTCCTGAAAATTATTTTTATTGATATTTATAACTGTCATAACGATTACCTCCTGTTATTTACCGGTTAAGTTTTTATTTGTTTTTAGTATGACTGTATTGTAGCAGAGAGGGGAAAAGTTTTCTGTGACAAGATCACAAAAGAAACTGAAAAGTAGTATTTGACATGGGATGCAGAATATGCTAATATATATACGTACGAAATTTGTTATGTAGAGCAGAAAGAGTGGGCAAAACCCACTCTTTCAGTTTTGTTTGGGCAGACCTGACTGATGCAGGCTGCAGAAAGGCAGCAGATGGCAAAGAAAAAAATCAAAGAGATTATCGAGGAAACTGCAGCAGAGTTTCTGACAGAAAACGGCCTTGAGCTTTATCATGTTGAATTTATCAAGGAAGGAAAAGACTGGTTTCTGCGCGTGTATATCGACAGGATTTCGGCTGAGGAAGAAGAATATGTAAGTACCGACGACTGTGAAAAAGTCAGCAGATTCTTAAGCGATGCACTGGATCAGACGGATCCGATTGAGCAGAATTATTATCTGGAGGTTTCCTCACCGGGTATGGACAGACCGCTTCTGACTCCGCGCCACTATGAAAAATACGCAGGCCGCCCGGTAGAAGTGAAATTATATAAAGGCGTTGACGGACGCAAACAGTTTGAAGGCATCCTCGTCGGACTGATTGACGGATGCGTCATCATCAGAGATGAAAAGGATAAGGAATGGAAGTTCCCGCTGGACCAGGTATCAAAAACCAGCCTGGCAGTGGTTTTCTAAGGAGGGCAAAGACAAATGAACAGAGAATTTATCGAAGCGATAGACGAGCTGGAAAGGGAGAAACACATCTCAAAGGATATCCTGATTGAGGCGATTGAGTCGGCACTGGTTTCTGCTTATAAGAAGAACTACGGCACTTCTCAGAACGTAAGGGTGGATATCGACAGAGAGACAGGCGATATCGCTGTACTCATGAAAAAAGATATCGTGGAAGAGGTATACGACGATATGATTGAAATGTCTCTGGAAGAGGCGCAGGAAATTGATCCGAGATATGAAATCGGAGATGCCATCGAGTTTCAGGTTACACCGAGAGATTTCGGCAGGATCGCAGCTCAGACGGCAAAACAGGTTGTGGTGCAGCGCATCAGGGAAGCTGAGAGAGGCATGATCTTTGACGATTTTATTACAAGACAGGGTGAAATCGTCACCGGAATAGTACAGAGGAAGAGCGGTGAAACCATTTTTGTCAATATGGGCCGGGCAGAAGGCATTCTGTCCGTGGGAGAGCAGATACCCGGCGAGCACTTTGAGGTAAATGAAAGACTGAAGGTATATATTATGGATGTCAAGAAGACCACCAAAGGGCCGCAGGTATTCCTGTCCCGCTCCCATCCCGGTCTGGTGAAACGTCTCTTTGAACTGGAGGTTCCGGAAATTCAGGATGAAGTGGTTGAAATCAAAGGGATTTCCAGAGAGGCAGGTTCCAGAACCAAGATTGCCGTATATTCTGAAGATCCTAATGTGGATCCGGTAGGCGCCTGTGTCGGCACCAGAGGAAGCCGTGTGCAGGCAGTTGTAGATGAACTGGGCGGCGAGAAAATCGACATCATTTCCTGGAGTGAAGATCCGGAAGAACTGATCACCAATGTGCTGAGTCCTGCCAAGGTGGAAAAAGTCATTATCGAGGACGAAGAAAAGAATGCCACAGTGGTAGTGCCTGATTATCAGCTTTCTCTGGCTATTGGAAAAGAGGGACAGAATGTAAGACTTGCAGCCAAGGTCAGCGGCTGGAAGATCGACATCAAGAGTCATACCCAGTATGCAGGCAATGAAGAGGGAGAAGAGGTCATAGAAGTTGAAGAAGAATAAAATCTCCATGAGGCGCTGTATCGGCTGCATGGAATCCAGACCGAAACAGGAACTGTTACGGATCGCCTGTTATGAGGGAGCGCTGACCGTGGATTTGACGGGAAGAGCAAAAGGAAGAGGCGTGTACCTCTGCAGAGGAAGCAGAGATTGTCTGGAAAAAGCCAGAAAGAAAAAAGCGCTGCAGAGAAATTTTACAGAGAATCTTGACCAGTCCGAAGTTGACAGGATCTTTGAAGAGCTTGCGAGAGACTGCGGAGAGAAAGACGAAAGCTGAGGAACGGAGGCAGAGAGATGAAAAGTGATCAAAAGTTTTTCAGCTATTTGGGATTTGCGGCTCGTTCCGGGAATCTGGTGACAGGTTATAACACCTGCAGTCTGATGATGGAACGCAGAAAACTGAAACTTCTGATTCTGACCGATGGCCTGGCGGACAACACGATTAAAAAGATGCTGCAGTTATGCGGCAGATACAAAATAGAATATAGGATTTTCGGAAAAAGTGAAGAACTGGCTCATGCTGCAGGGAAACCGGGAAAAGGTATTTTCGGAATTACCGACAGACACTTTGCGGAAATCATTTGTAAGGAGATTGACCTGATTCAATCAGAAAGGGAGGTGTTCGAATGACAAAAAAAGTACATGAACTGGCAAAAGAAATGAATATTTCAAGTAAAGCGCTCCAAGAAAGAGCCGAACAGCTGGGTATCAGTGTATCAAGTCATATGAGCGTACTGTCTGATGCAGATATCGACAAAATAAAGGGAGCTAAGAAGGAAACTAAAATCGTTAAGGCGGAGCCGAAGAAAAAGGGGAATACAAGTCAGGAAGAACCAAGGGTTACTGTCAGGGCGGCAGTCAGACCCAATCTTGCAAATCGGCCGAAACCGCCGATAGGAAAGCCTGTGGTTGATACAGAGTATCTTGCCAGCAAGAACAGACCGCCGGTAGGAAAGCCGGTGGTTAACAAGGCCGAACTGGATAACCGCAGTAAACCGAAACCGCCGATAGGGACTCCTGTGCCGAGAGCGGAGAAACCGGTTGAGGAAGCTGAGAAAAAAACTGCAGAGACGCCGAAACAGGAGGCAGTGGAGACTGCATCGAAGAAGGAGACGGTGGAGACTGCTCCGAATAAGGAAAAAGAACGGCCTGCTGACAAAGCTGAACATAAAGGCGGAAAAGAAGTCAGAGAAAAAGAAGGCGTAAAACGCGACAGAAACGTTCAGGGAGACAAGAAGGAAGGCAGCAGAAATCATGAAAGAAACAGCCGCGGAGAAAGACATGACAGAAACGACAAAGGGGAGAGAAAGGAACGTTCAAATCGCGGAACCGGCGGACGTCACGACAGGAAAGACGGCTCCAGAAATGACAGAGGGGGACAGAATACGAGAAGAGAACGTCCTCAGATGGATAAAATGGAGACCAAACCCGGAAGAAGAGACGATTCCAAGAAAAAACAGGATAAAGAAAAGAATAAATTTGAGAAGCTGGAAAGAAAATCATTGGAGAAACAGACCAGAAAGAAACACAATAAGCCAAAGCCTCAGGTGACAGAGCCTGAAATTGAAGAAGAAGTACTGCCGGAAGGTACTGTGGTTATCAATGTACCGATTACTGTTGCAGGGTTCTGCGAGCAGGCGGAAGTATCCACCTCCAAGGTGATTATGACACTGATGAAACTGGGTATCATGGCCAATATCAATCAGAATATCGATGAGGATACCGTGATGATCCTGGCGGAAGAACTTGGCATCAGCGTAGCCATCGGAAGTGTGGAGGAAGAAACTGAAGAAGAAGGACTGGAACTCTTTGAAGACAAAGAAGAAGATCTGAAGGCAAGACCTCCGATTATCACCGTCATGGGTCATGTTGACCACGGTAAAACATCACTTCTTGATGCCATCAGAAAAACCAATGTGACAGCATCTGAGTCAGGCGGCATCACACAGCATATCGGTGCATCGGAAGTCAGAATCAACGGACAGAAGATCGTGTTCCTGGATACTCCCGGTCATGAGGCCTTTACAGCTATGCGTGCCAGAGGTGCTCACGTTACAGACATCGCAGTGCTGGTTGTTGCGGCTGACGACAGTGTAAAACCGCAGACAGTAGAGTCAATCAGTCACGCAAAGGCTGCGAATGTACCGATTATCGTTGCAATTAACAAGATAGATAAACCGGGTGCAAACCCTGACAGAGTAAAGCAGGATCTGACTGAACACGGTATTCTGGTGGGAGACTGGGGCGGCGATGTTATCAGCGTTCCTGTATCCGCCAAGACCGGAGAAGGGATTGTAAATCTGCTGGAGATGATTCTGCTGCAGGCCGAGATGATGGAACTGAAGGCAAATCCGAACAGACTGGCCATGGGTTCTGTGATTGAAGCAAGACTGGATAAATCCAAGGGCCCTGTTGCGACCCTTCTGGTAACCAACGGAACCCTGCAGAGCGGACAGAGTGTCGTTGCCGGAACCTGCTCGGGAAGAATCAGACTGATGACTGATTTTAAGGGCAAGACCATTAAAAAGGCAGGTCCTGCCACTGCAGTGGAGATTCTGGGCCTTACAGACGTTCCGCAGGCAGGCGATGAGTTTAATGCTGTAAAAGATGATAAAGTCGCAAGAGAGATTGCGGAACACAGAAAAGAAAAGCTGAGAGAAGAAGTGCTGGCAAGAAATGCAAGCACTACTTTGGAGAAACTGTTCAGCCAGATTCAGGAAGGCGAAGTCAAGGAACTGAACCTGATTATCAAGGGCGATGTGCAGGGTTCAGTAGGCGCGCTGGTATCATCTCTGGAAAAACTGAACAACGAAAACGTAAAGGTAAATATCATTCATACCGGTGTGGGTACGGTAACCGAGTCCGACGTTATGCTGGCAGGCACGGCGGGAGCCATCATTATCGGCTTCAACGTGAGACCGAGCACTGCGGTACAGACCATGGCAGACAGAGAAAATATCCAGATCAGGACATACAGAGTTATCTACGATGTCATCGATGACGTGGAAAATGCCATGAAGGGAATGCTTGATCCTGAATTCAAAGAAGAAATTCTGGGTAAAGTGGAAATCAGAACCACCTTTAAGGTTCCGGGTGTCGGAATTATCGGCGGCGCGTATGTTATGGAGGGAAAAGCTGTCAGAAATGCAGAAATCAGACTGGTTCGCGACGGCATCGTAATCCATGAAGGTAAGATTTCTTCCCTGAAGAGATTTAAGGATGATGCCAAGGAAGTGGCCGCAGGATATGAGTGCGGTATCGGTATTGAGTCCTATAACGACATCAAAGAAGGCGATATTATCGAGTGCTTCCATATGGTTGAAATTGAAAGAAAATAACTGTTTTCTGCAAGAAGGCGGAATTCTGAAAGGACGAGACGGCAGTTCTGCCGTCTTGCGCCTTTGGAGAGGACAGACAATACGAGAGGAAAAACGATGGGAAAAGGATTCAGACAGGGGCGCCTTGGAGAAGAGATCCGCAGAATCATCAGTCAGATGCTCCTGCGGGAAATTAAGGACCCCAGATTACAGACGGCAATGGTGAGTCTGTCTGCTGTGGAAGTTACTTCTGACGGCAGTTACGCCACCTGCTATGTAACAGTACTGCCTGTGGGAAAGGTGGACGAAGAAACGAAGAAAGAAACTGAAGAAGCGGTTCTTGCGGGACTGCGCAGTGCCAAAGGACTGATGAAAAAAGAAATCGGCCGGCAGATTAAACTGCGTCATATTCCGGAACTTATCTTCAAGCTGGATACTTCCATGGAATACGGAAGACATATTTCGGAAGTGATTGAGAAACTGGGGATTGATCATGAAGAATAATACTTTTGAGGAAATCGGAAAGGTGATTTCCGACGCGGAGAGAATTCTGATTTTCCCTCATGTCAATATGGACGGGGATGCTCTGGGAAGTTCGGCAGCACTCTGTTCTGCTCTTCGCAGGCGCGGAAAGGAATGTTACATTCTGATCGAAGACAGGATTCCTGCCAATCTGGCTTTTCTGGATCGGGGCTTCTGTACGGCAGATCAGAATATGATAAAAAAACAGGATCTGTCTATCTGTGTGGACTGCGGTGATCCTTCCCGCTTTGAAAAGCGGAGAAAAAAGTTTGATCAGGCAGATATCACTGTCTGTATTGATCATCATGGAACCACCGCTCCCTACTGTGACTACAATTACATCGATAAGGATGCAGCAGCGGCTGGAGAACTGATTTACAAACTTCTGCTGGCTATGGATACTGAAATTGATGCAGAAATCGGAGAGGCGATCTTTGCGGCGATTACTACGGATACGGGGAATTTTCAGTACAGCAACACGACAGCGGAAAGTCATCTGATTGCCGCTGCACTGTATGAAGCCGGAACCGACTGGGGAAAAGTCAGCACAGAACTTTATGAGAATAATCGCATAGAGCGGATTCTCATAGAAAACACAGCCCTTGGCACCATGTCTACCGTGGCGGGAGGAAGAGGCGTTATTGCTTATGTGACTCAGAATATGCTGGGCGAAACCGGGGCTGTGATGGACGAGACAGAACACGTTGTGGAAAAACTGCGCAGCATTGCGGGTGTGGAAATTGCTGCTTTTCTGAAAGAAACGGAAGACGGCAGGGTCAAGGTCAGCCTGCGATCAAAGTCTTCTGCGGATGTGGCGGTGATTGCAGCAGAACTGGGCGGCGGCGGCCATATACGGGCTGCGGGATGTACTCTTTCGTGCAGCCTCAGCGAAGCTTTTGATCTGCTGAAAGGAAAAATTACGGATAGTTTAAGTTAGAATAAGGATATATGATTACAGAGGGTATTTTAAACATCAACAAGCCGCAGAATATGACATCGCATGATGTGGTGGCCATTGTAAGAAGAACTCTGGGGATCAGAAAGGTGGGGCATACAGGGACCCTTGATCCTATGGCAACAGGAGTTCTGCCGGTCTGCATCGGAAAGGCCACGCGAATTATGGAGTATCTTGATATGGATCTGAAAACATATCAGTGCACTATGGAACTGGGTCTGATGACAGATACCCAGGATATCTGGGGGAAAGTTTTGGAAAGACGTCCCGTGACCTGCTCTGAGGAGGAGGTTCGCAGTGTTCTTTCCGGATTCTGCGGAATTATTGATCAGAAACCGCCGATGTATTCGGCACTGAAGGTAGACGGAAAACGGCTTTATGAGTATGCCAGAGAAGGAAAGACCGTAGATGTGAAGACAAGGAAAATATATATCAGATCTCTGGATGTGCTCAGTGTTTTTCCTGATGGGAAAAAGACTGTTACTTTTACAGTGGAGTGTTCCAAAGGCACTTATATCAGAACTGTCTGTCAGGATGCCGGAATGGCCTTGGGATGTCTTGCAGTCATGACAGAACTGAAAAGAGTGCAGAGCGGTATTTTTGCAGAAGATGATGCCATTGATCCGGACAGTCTGAAGAAAATGGATCTGTCAGAGATTGAAAAAAGACTGCATCCGGTCTGGGAACCGCTGATTCATTTTGGAGAAATTATTACTTCTGAAGATGCAGGACTGAAATTTTCCATGGGCTGGCATCTGCCTCTGAAATACTGTGAGATCAGAAAGCGGCCTGAATTTGCGGAGCGAGACTTCTACCTGCCTATCAGGGAGGAATTTCGCAGAGCGTATAATGTTTTTGCGCCTGTTGGCGGCACAATGACTTTCCTGGGAACAGGTTTTTATGATTTGAACTACAAGAAACTGATTGCTGATAAAATCTTTTATGTGAGGTGATGCCGATGGAAATTTTTGAAACACTGGACAGCATAACGGAAATCGAACCGACAGCTGTTGCCCTTGGCAACTTTGACGGCGTGCATCTTGGTCATCAGGAACTGATCAGGCGGGCCGTAGAACGGGCACAGGCGGAAGGCCTTAAATCGGCGGTATTTACCTTTTCCAACCATCCCAGGGATTTGCTGCCTAAAGAAAAGAAAGTAAAGAACATTCTGGCCAAGGGAGATAAAGAACGGATAATAGAGTCTTTAGGTGTGGATTATCTGTTTAATATTCCCTTTACCAGGGAAATCATGACCATGGCCCCTTCTGCTTTTGTGGAAAAACTGCTCCTGGAGAGATTTAAAATGGAAGCGGCTTTTTGCGGTTTCAACTACCATTTTGGTTACAAAGCACAGGGAAACCCTGAGATTCTGCGAAAAATGGGCGGAGAAAAAGGGTTCGATGTAACAGAGATGCCTGCTTATAAAATCAAAGGAGAGATTGTAAGCTCTTCCCTGATTCGCACACTGATTGCTTCCGGTCAGGTGGAAAAGTGTGAAACCTATATGGGACGCAATTATTATATTGGCGGAGAGGTGGTTGTCGGCAACAGACTGGGAAAGAAACTGGGATTCCCGACTTCCAATCTGGTGATTGATCCTTCTATGGTGACGCCGCCAAACGGCGTGTATGTCACATACTGTAACTATAACGGCGTACGTTATCCCAGCGTGACCAACGTAGGTATCAAACCGACCATAGGTCATTACAACAAAAATGTGGAAACTCATATTTTTAACTTTGACAAAGAACTTTACGGTAAGCAGATCACAGTGGAATTTCTAAAGAAGACCCGTGATGAAGTGAAGTTTGACAGTGTCAGAGAACTGTCAGAGCAGATAGTAAGAGACTGCAGAGAAGCCGGAGCATTTCATGAGAGACTTTCTGCGGAAACGGATCCGCTGACAGAGAAATAAGTATCAGAACCGGGGAGCAATACCCGGTTTTTTGTTATTGTCTATTATAAAAACATGTTTTTACAAGGAATTTAATATACTATGATATTGGGAAAAAATACAGAAAAAATTGACAACTGAAAGTTTGTGATATATGATCTGATCATAAAATATGTCTTGAAAATCACGAAACATGGGAGATAACAGAAATGGAAGAGAAAAAAGACAGGAACAATATGCAGACCGTGTGTTTTGCGCTGTGCCCTGCGGTTATGTTTTTTTGCTGAAACTGTATTATGCCGGACAGGCTGCCGCCGAAATTGATATGAATCCGAGATACGGATATCTGTGTATCTACATTGTGATTGGACTGCTCTTTTTTGCAGAGGGGTACATTGCAAGACTGCTGCAGCCGAAAATCTGCCTTGTCATATCACTGCTGTGGATACTGGTAATTGTCATTCTTCTTTCAGGAGTGCTGGTTTTTCACTGGCTGCCTTATAACGGTTTTTTCATGCCTGTATTCCTGGATCTTTCCACTTTGCTGGTATTGGGATTTTATCTGGGAGTTGCGGTAGTTTGTTCCTTTCGCATAAAAAAGCAATCCTGACCGGAAATTGGGGATGCCGGAGGACCGACATTTTTTAGGGACAGAAGGATAGGCGGCATTAACTTGTGAAGGCTGTCTGAAAAAAGACACAGATTCCTTTGCAGTTAACCGGGATTTTAAAAAAATATCGGTTTGAGTATAAATATGAGAAAGTGTTAACCAGAGAATTGGTTTTTTTGAAATTTGAGTATGAGGATTTATGTAAGGTTTATACTCAAATTTATGGCATAAAGCAGTTGTGGTTGATAAAATGGAATAAACTGGAATATTTAGCCTTTGAAATGGGAATTTTTGCTCGGATCTGTATACTAATTTTTACTAAAAAGGATGATTTCGGTTAATCGTCTAATCGACTAAATGTGAGGATCAAATCTGAGAGGACGTCAGAGATGCTCAGCAGAAAGATATGAGAAAAAGACAGGGGCGGATAAAGAAAAAACAGTTGAAATTTCGAAAAACTGTGATATACTATGATTAGTTAGTTGAAGCTAACTTTAAGGATGAATCCTGCAGGAAGGAATTTACAGTCATCTGATTCGGAATTACCTGGCTGCAGAGATAATTTTTTAAACGTGAGTTAGCTTTAACTAACTAAAACCACGGCGTATTTGGCGCTGCCCGGCGTTGTGTAAACAGGAGGAGGACTATGTTTGAAGAACTGATGATACGCCATTGCTCTCCCACACTGGCAGGACTGAAGACAGGAAATATCTTTACCTGCAGCTTCAGTTCTATGAGTGAGATCAATGAGAACATCCGCAGGATGAATCGGAAGCTGACACCGAAGGGGCTGAGAGTGCTTCCCATGAAACGGCTGGACAGCCGGGTACTGATCTATGTGTACCGTCCGGACAGACTCAGAAGAGATTTTTCCAGAAGATCTGTCAGACGGATTCTGGATGAGCGCGGATATAAACAGTGCAGCCCGCAGCAGTGCATCATAAAACTGATGGAAAGACTGCAGCAGGAGGACTTTCCTCATGAAATCGGTCTTTTTCTCGGTTATCCGCCGGAAGATGTGAAAGGATTTATCGAGAACGGGGCTGCCTGCAGCAAATGCACCGGCTACTGGAAGGTGTACGGCGATCATGCGGCGGCAGAAAAAACGTTTGCACAGTACCGTAAATGTACTGCGGTTTACTGTGAACAGTGGAAGAAAGGCAGAGCCATAGAAAGGCTGGTGGTGGCCGATGCTCTGCAGTAAAACAGTGTTTGAGACTGAAAGGAAGGTATGATGATGAACAAGACAGCGGTAGTATTCTGGAGTGGTACAGGAAACACAGAAGAGATGGCCCGTCTGGTGGCGCAGGGGGTAAAAGAAAAAGGTGCAGAATGCACAGTGTATACTTCGGCGGAGTTTGAACCGTCCTTTATGGATTCATTTGACGCTGTGGCCTTTGGCTGCCCGTCTATGGGCGTGGAAGTTCTGGAAGAAGAAGAATTTGAACCTGTGTTTGCCGCCTGCGAGGAAAAGCTGAAGCAGAAACCGATAGGGCTGTTCGGATCTTTCGGATGGGGTGACGGAGAGTGGATGAGAAACTGGGAAGAGCGCTGCAGAAATGATGGAGCGATTCTGGTTCATGAAAGTATAATCTGCAACGGAGCGCCGGATAAAAAGGCTACAGCCTCCTGCAGAGCCTTGGGCAGGGCACTGGCCGAGAAAAAATAGAGAGACAGAATAATGCGGTGAAAACAGTGGATTGTCGAAAAATACTGCTTGCATTCTTCCTGTAAGTATGATAGACTTAATAAGTTGAAAAATATACCTTCACTTAGTTTTGCGACACTCCGGCGGAAACCCGGTGAAGGTGAATGAAGAAAAGGAGAAGGACAATGATTACAAAAGAACAGAAAAGTGCAATTATTGCAGAATATGCTACAAAGGAAGGCGATACCGGTTCCCCTGAGGTACAGGTCGCAATCCTGACAGCAAGAATCAACGATCTGAACGAACACCTGAAGATTCATAAGAAAGACTTCCATTCCAGAAGAGGTCTCTTGAAGATGGTTGGACAGAGAAGAAATCTTCTCAAGTATCTGAAAGGCGTTGACGTAGAAAGATACAGAAGTCTGATCGCTCGTTTAGGATTAAGAAAGTAGTTTTACTGGAAATTTTGACGGGGCTAGTCCCCGTCATTTTTCATAAATGACGAAGTTAAAGCCAAAGAAAGAGAGAAGAAATAAACAGGAAGGAGTTGTTTATTAAAATGGCGAGATTTACTGATTACAGAACTTTTAAGACAGCGGTCGGAGGAAGGCTTCTGCAGCTGGAGATCGGCAAGGTCTGTGAACAGGCCAACGGGCAGGTAATGGTTAGATACGGAGAATCCGTGGTTAATGTAACAGCCTGCGCTTCCAAGGAACCGAGACCTGACATTGACTTTTTTCCGCTGAGCTGTGACTATGAAGAGAGAATGTATGCCGCAGGGAAAATTCCCGGAGGCTTTATCAAGAGAGAAGGAAGACCGAGCGAAAAGGCTACGCTGAGTTCAAGACTCATGGACCGTCCGTTGCGCCCGCTGTTTCCAAAGGGATATTTTAACGATGTGGTTGTGGTTGCAACAGTCATGTCTGTGGATCCGGACTGTGAAACAGATGTGATGGCGATGGTGGGAGCCTCTGTAGCTCTGGCGACTTCCGATATTCCGTGGGAAGGGCCTATCGGCGCCGTTCGTGTGGGCATGATTGACGGGGAGTTCATCATTAACCCGACTCTGGAGCAGAGAGAACTTTCCCGGATGAATCTGACCGTGGCAGGCACCAAAGAAGCTATCATGATGGTGGAAGCAGGCGCTGACGAAGTACCTGAAAGCGTTATGCTGGATGCAATCCTTTACGGTCATGAAGAAATCAAGAAGATCGTAGAGTTTATCGATGCGATTGTAGCTGAAGTAGGAAAAGAAAAACAGGAAGTGAACCTCTATAAGGTGCCGGATGATATTGATGAGGCCGTAAGAGCTTATGCCGTTGATAAGATGAAAGCCGCAATCAAAACCGTAGACAAGCTGGAAAGGCTGGATAATATGGATGCGGTGGAAGTCGAAACCAAGGAGCACTTTGCTGAAATTTATCCGGAAAATGAAAAGGACATTGCAAACGTACTCTATAATATCACAAAAGAAACTGTTCGTGCCATGATTCTGGATGAAGGAATCAGACCTGACAACAGAAAGCTGGACGAGATCAGACCTATCTGGTGTGAAACTCAGCTGCTGCCGAGAGTTCACGGCTCCGGGCTCTTCAAGAGAGGACAGACGCAGGTACTTTCTGCATGTACTCTGGCTCCTGCCAGCGAAGCTCAGACTATTGACGGCATTACTGAACAGACAGAAAAAAGATATATGCATCACTACAATTTCCCGGGCTATTCCGTAGGTGAGGCAAGACCGATGAGAAGTCCGGGCAGGAGAGAGATTGGACATGGAGCTCTGGCCGAAAGAGCCCTGCTTCCGGTGCTTCCTTCTGTAGAGGAATTCCCTTATGCTATCCGCGTTGTATCCGAGGTGCTGTCTTCCAATGGTTCTACATCCATGGGCTCCACCTGCGGTTCCTGCCTTGCCCTGATGGATGCAGGTGTTCCGATCAAAAGACCGGTTGCCGGTATCGCCATGGGTCTGATCGAAAGAGTGGAAGAGGACGGAAGCAGCAAGATGGCCATTCTGTCCGATATTCAGGGCATGGAAGACTTCCTGGGGGATATGGACTTTAAGGTAACCGGTACAGAAGTGGGTGTTACGGCTATCCAGATGGATATTAAAGTGCATGGACTTTCCAGAGAGATTCTGGAAAAGGCGCTGCAGCAGGCAAAAGAGGGCAGAATGTATATCATGGGACAGATGCTGGAAGAAATTCCTGCTCCGAGAGAGGAACTGTCAAAATATGCTCCTAGAAGTATCTCCATGCGTATCGATCCTGATAAGATCAGAATCGTTATCGGGCCGGGAGGAAAGACTATTAACAAGATTGTTGAAGAAACCGGTGTTAAAATTGATATTTCCGAGGACGATCCGGGACTTGTCAGCATCTACAGTGCTGATATGGAAAGTGCGGATGAAGCCCGCCACCGTATTGAACTTCTGACTAAGGATGTGGAAGTAGGCGAAATCTACGAAGGTACTGTAACGAGAATCATGAACTTTGGCGCTTTCATTGAGATACTGCCGGGCAAGGAAGGTCTTCTGCACATTTCCAAGATGGCAAAGGAAAGAGTGGAAAAGGTTGAAGATGTCATGAATGTGGGTGACAAAGTAACCGTCAAGGTAACAGAAATCGACAGTCAGAACAGAATCAATCTGTCAAGGAAGGAACTGCTGAAGTAAATAATGACTAAAGAAGATAAAGATAAGGAGTTGCCGAATATTCGGCAACTCTCTTTCTTTCGGGTATCTGCGCCGTTTTGGAATTGCGGCAGGAGGGTCAGGACTGAAGGGCATCAGCAGACAGTCATTTCGGAGCTGCAGTCACTGCTGATGCCGGGTGGTTTTGGTTATGACTCTGCAGTTTGATTTATCTGTGATTTATACGGATTTCCGGGTATACTGATATTAATAATGAAAGAAGAAAAGGAAGAGTGGTATGGAACTGATAGTGGGATTATTGTTGCCTTTTGCGGGAACGACGCTGGGCGCTGCCTGTGTATTTCTGCTGAAAAATCAAATCAGTACGCCGATACAGAAGGGACTGCTGGGTTTTGCATCGGGAGTTATGACAGCGGCATCGGTATGGTCACTGCTGATTCCTGCCATGGATCAGTCAGCCCATATGGGAAAGCTGGCATTCATACCTGCCGCTGTGGGACTGATGCTGGGAATTGCTTT
Organism: uncultured Eubacteriales bacterium; assembly: GCA_949289445.1. Taxonomy (GTDB): domain Bacteria; phylum Bacillota; class Clostridia; order Peptostreptococcales; family Anaerovoracaceae; genus Senimuribacter. The sequence goes on along the minus strand of CASEOD010000162.1, from coordinate 14,845 downwards.
TTTGCTGGTTTTGGATAAAACTGTGCCTCACATGCACATGGACGGAGAGAAAGAAGGTATCCTGCCGACAGGAGAGGAAGGAAGACTGAAAAAGAATACCATGCTTGTACTGGCTGTGACTCTTCACAATATTCCGGAAGGAATGGCGGTGGGAGTAGTCTTTGCGGGGATGCTGGAAGGAAGTCAGGGCATGACTTATGCGGCGGCATTGACTCTGTCCCTGGGAATTGCCATCCAGAATTTTCCGGAAGGTGCGGTTATTTCCATGCCGCTGCGCAGCGAAAACGGCATGAGCCGGGGCAAAGCCTTTGCCTGTGGCGCCGCTTCAGGGGCGGTAGAGCCGGCTGCTGCCGGAATCACCATACTTCTGACACATCTGGTGACACCGGTTTTACCTTATATTCTGTCTTTTGCCGCCGGAGCGATGATCTATGTGGTCGTAGAGGAACTGATTCCCGAGACCGCTGAAGGAAAACACAGTAATATGGGCACTGTGGGGTTCGGTGTCGGATTTATCATCATGATGATTCTCGATGTGGCGTTGGGATAACTGCAGTACCGTCTTGAACGTAAAGCCGGCGTAATTCAGAATCAGACGGGCAGTTCTTTCAGTGTTTCCCGGCAAACATACAGACTCATATCATCACGGGCGCATACAGACCATTTGATTAAAGATGCTCTGCCTTTTTCCAGTTCAATGGCGGTGACAGCCTCAGGGTGCACGCAGCTGCCGCTGTTGAAATACATGCCGCAGCCAGTCTTTGTCAGAGTCGGTTTATGAGTGTGACCGGCGGCCAGAACGCATTTGTTTCTGCAGCTGAAGGTAATGAAAGACTCTTCGATTTTTCGGATTCTGGTATAGTTTTTCGCCGCACTGGTAGGGTCCTTAAATCCTCTGAGTTCAAGGGGTTTCCATAGGTAGCGTACCAGAAAGCGGGCAGCCTTCCAGAGACTGTCATTGAGAAAATCTCCCTGATAACCGTGAAACATGTAGACAGGAAGGCTGCCGCCGTGGTGCAGGATAATAGACTCATAGAAGGGTATGACATCAGAGAAGCCCTTCCACACATAGGCGCTGTTTTCCTTGATACGGTCGTGGTTTCCGAACAGGAGAAAGAGCCTGTTTTCTCTGTGAAACTGATGCAGGAGATGATAGATTTCCCGATGAGTACTGTAGATATCAGAAAAGCGGCGATTCTCCCAGAGTTCGTCGCCGTCTCCCAGCTCGATATAGGTGAATCCGTTCTGATAGTAATATTTCAGGGCTGCCGTATAGATGGGCCTGTTGTGGATAAAACTGTCTGCCCAGGTGCCCGCTCCTCTGTGACAGTCGCTCATCATGACGATTTTAGAATGATCATTCATAGAAATATGATATGCTTTTTCAAAAGACTTCTGTATTCGTTTTTGGCTGTACATAAAAACACCTCTGAGCAATATATGCATCAGAGGCGGTTCTGTGCGAAATCATACAGGGATTTACTTGTTTTTCCTGTGATGTTTTTTGATTTTCTCTATATCTTCAGGCAGGAAGATGACGTTTTCCTCTTTTTTCAAATCTCCGCTTTTCTTTGGACTGTTATTCTGCGTTTCTTTGCTTTTGTCATTTTTCCGAGGACTCGTCGACATTATATAATAAATAAAAAGACCTATTGCAAAGATTAGTCCCAGCAGCATCAGTGGCATAAACCTCACCTCCCATTAAGTAAATTATATCATTTCTATGGGACAAAACAAGTTCTTTTTGCATCTCTTCGGGCGGGAATGCGGGTTACATTTGCGGGGAAAAAATGGTATAATAAACTGGTTGTATGTATAACGCATTTGAAATCAGAAATCTGAAACAGAAGAAAAGGTTGGGTACTATGAAGACAAATCCGGAACTGAAACTTGAAAGGAAGCTGAATCCTGTCAATGTCTGGTCTCTGGCGCTGGGAAGTATCATTGGCTGGGGCGCTTTTGTCATGCCCGGAACCACATTCCTTCCCAGAGCGGGAACAATGGGAACAGTTATCGGTATGGCTATCGCCGCGCTTGTCATGATCACCATAGCCCTGAATTATGGGTATATGGTGCAGAAATATCCTGTGGCAGGAGGCGAATATACCTTTGCAAAAAATACTTTTGGAACGGGACATGCCTATCTCTGTGGATGGTTTCTTGGACTTTCCTATCTTTGTATTGTGCCGCTCAATGCCACAGCACTGGGACTTGTGAGCCGCAAGCTGCTGGGAGGTATTCTGGAAGTCGGTTATCTTTATTCTGTGGCGGGATGGGATATTTATGCGGGAGAAATTCTGCTGGCTTCTGCCGCACTGATTTTGTTTGCACTGTTGTCCATGAGAGGCATCAGTGTTGCGGGATGGCTGCAGACAGTAATGGCCCTGTCTCTGGTGGCTGCGGTGTTTGTACTGGCTGTCGGAGCGCTGCTTAATCCTGACGTCCGCCTTTCAAATCTGAAACCTTTTTATCCTGAGGGAAAGTCTGCCATCGCATCAGTGATAGCGGTAGTTGCTGTGGCTCCATGGGCATTTGTGGGTTTTGATTCTATTCCGCAGGCGGCCGAGGAGTTTAACTTCTCTCCGAAAAAGACCGGGAGTATTATGATTTTCGCCGTCCTGTTCGGAGGCCTCGTCTACGTTGTTATCAATACGATTACGGGTTCAGTTATGCCGTGGCCGGCTCTTCTGGCTGAGAACTATGACTGGCCCACAGGCGAAGCTGTCGAGATTATCATGGGAAAAGCGGGACTGATTTTTCTCGGTATTGCTCTGGTATGCGCTGTGCTTTCGGGCATCATAGGATTCTATATGGCCACCAGCCGTCTGCTTTTTTCCATGGCCAGAGAAAAAGCGCTGCCTGACTGGTTTGCCAGAATTGATGAGAAAAGAAAGACTCCGAAAAATGCGATCCTCTTTGTCATGGCCATTTCTCTGACTGCACCGTGGTTCGGCAGAGAGGTTCTCGGATGGATTGTTGACATGTCCTCTATCGGTGCCGCAATCGGATACGGTTATACCTGTATGGCATCATATCGCACCCTGAAGAACAGCCCGGAGGACAAAAGACCTTTGCTTCAGGTGCTGTCTGTAACAGGGAGTGTGCTTTCTTTTATCTTCGTACTTCTGCTGATTGTGCCCGGCATGCCGTCTTATCTGTCTGCAGAGTCCAGAGTCTGTCTCGCTGTGTGGATAATTCTGGGTATCATATTTTATTTTCTGTCGGGAAACGCAAAAGGCCGGAAAAGACACAAAGGGGAATCAAGACATGTGTGACGGAGGAAAGATTTATGAAAAAACAGTTTGACGGAGAAAAAGAAACCCGTTCATATATTGTGGAGGAATGTGTTATCTCAGGAGACGTAACTGTGGGAGAGGAATCCACGGTACTGTATTACGCAGTAATTCGAGGCGATAACGGACCTGTCCGTATCGGAAAACGATCGAACATTCAGGAGCATTGCTGTCTCCATACAGATCCCGGTTACATGCTTATCATCGGAGATGATGTAACTGTGGGACACGGCTGCATTCTTCACGGCTGTGAAATCGGAAACGGCGCCATGATCGGCATGGGTTCCATCGTTATGAACGGCGCGAGTATCGGAGAAGGCAGTCTTATCGGCGCGGGGAGTCTGGTCACAGAAAATACCGTGATACCGCCGGGTGTGCTGGCGGTGGGAAGGCCTGCAAAGCCTGTCAGAGAGCTTACTGAAGCGAACAAAAAACTGCTCAGAGAGAGTGCACGGGAGTATGTGGAAACAGGAAGGCGAATCTGCGGTAAATGAGGATGACACAGAAAGACAAGGCAAAGAGGGGAATGGGCTCAAGACCCTGCAATCTTGTCTCAAAAAACACTTTTTTCCTCTTGCATGACGGCTGCAAAAGTGCTAAAATGAGTGGGTACGCAAGTATTGAAAAATATTATATTCAGACGGTGAAGGAACCAGTAGCTGCGGCGTAATAACCTTACAGAGAGATTATCGTTTGCTGAGAGATGATCGGTGAGGCCGCCTGTGAATATCACTCCGGAGTCTGACACTTTAATGAGAGGCGCCTTGTTAGAGGTATGCAACTAGGGTGGTACCGCGGTTTAGATTGAATCGTCCCTAATCGAAATATCACAGTTTCGGTTGGGGATTTTTTTTATGACTTAACTGGATTTCTAAAAGAAATCCACTGAGAAATGGACAGAAATGAAACCCCAATTGGAAAAACGGAAAGGAAGTAGAGATACTAATGTTCAAAAAATTATCAGACAAACCTGTGGCTGACGTGCAGAACGAGCAGGTTGAAAAGTGGAAAGAAGAAGATTTGCTGCATAAATGCGTGACAGCAAGAGAAGGATGCGAAAAATTTATTTTCTTTGAGGGTCCTCCGACTGCCAATGGCAAGCCGGGTATTCACCATGTAATGGCCAGAACTCTGAAGGATTCTATTTGCCGTTATAAGACTATGAAGGGCTATCAGGTAAACAGAAAAGCCGGATGGGATACTCATGGTCTGCCTGTGGAAATTGAAGTGGAAAAGCAGCTGGGCATGAGCGGTAAGCAGGATATCGAAAAATACGGTATTAAAGAGTTTAACGAAAAATGTAAGGAATCAGTGTTCACCTACACAGATATGTGGAGAGAGATGACGGAGAGAATGGGTTACCTTGTGGATCTGGATAATCCATATATCACCCTAAACAACGATTATATTGAATCAGGCTGGTGGATTCTGAAAGAATTTTTTAAGGCAGGTCTGATCTATGAAGGCCACAAGATTTTGCCGTACTGTCCGAGATGCGGAACAGGCCTTGCTTCCCACGAAGTGGCTCAGGGGTACAAAGAGGTCAAAGTCAATACACTGGTGGCAAAGTTCAAGAGAAAGGATGCCGACAATGAGTATTTCCTGGCATGGACCACAACACCGTGGACTCTGGCTTCCAATACTGTGCTAACGGTAGGTCCTGACATCGATTATATCAAAGCAAAAATGAATGAAGGCGATGAAGAGGGCAATGTATTCTATGTTGCAAAGGCACTGGCAGACAAAGTGCTGGGTGAAGGCAAATATGAAATACTGGAAGAAATGAAAGGCAAAGACCTTGAATATATCGAGTACGAACAGCTGATGCCGTTTGTAAAGGCAGACAAGAAAGCCTTTTTTGTAACATGCATGGATTATGTATCTGTAGAAGACGGTACAGGTATTGTTCATACAGCACCGGCTTTCGGCGAAGATGACTATCAGTGCGGACGCAAATATGATCTGCCGATGCTGCAGCCTGTAGATGAGCGGGGATGCTACACCGCAACTCCTTGGGAAGGCCGTTTTGTTATGGAAGAAGGTCTTGATGTCGACATCATCAAATGGCTGGCACAGGAAAACAAGATTTTCTCAAAAGCAAAGCTGGAACACAATTATCCTCACTGCTGGAGATGCGGCACACCTCTGGTGTACTATGCGAAACCTTCCTGGTATATCGAAATGAGCAAGCTGAAGGATCAGCTGGTTGCCAATAACAATACAGTAAACTGGTTCCCTGAATTTGTCGGTGAAAAGAGATTCGGAAACTGGCTTGCAGAAGTAAAGGACTGGGCAATTTCCCGTTCCAGATACTGGGGAACGCCGATTCCTATCTGGAGATGTGAGTGCGGTCATCTGGAATGTATCGGCAGCAGAGAAGAGCTGGTGGAAAAAGCTATTGAGGATATCGACACTTCCATTGAACTGCACAGACCTTATGTGGACGATGTGCATATCACCTGTCCGCACTGCGGCAAACCGATGAACAGAATTCCTGACGTTATGGACTGCTGGTTTGACTCCGGAGCAATGCCGTTTGCGCAGTGGCACTATCCGTTTGAGAATAAGGAGCATTTTGAGGAGAAACTGTTCCCTGCAGACTTTATCTGCGAGGGTATTGACCAGACCAGAGGCTGGTTCTATTCTCTTATGGCTATCTCCACCTTTATCATGGGGAAAGCCCCTTATAAAAATGTTCTGGTCAATGACCTGATTCTGGATAAAGAAGGCAAGAAGATGTCCAAATCCAGAGGAAATACCGTATCACCGTTTGAACTGTTCGACAAGTACGGCGCAGATGCCACCCGCTGGTACCTGCTGTCCGTTTCCCCGGCGTGGACACCGACCAAGTTTGACGAAGACGGTCTCATCGATGTGGTAAGCAAATTCTTCGGAACGCTGAAAAACGTATACAACTTCTTTGTTCTGTACTCCAATCAGGACAATGTACAGGCAGATCAGCTTTCTGTCGATTATGAGAGCAGGCCTGAACTGGACAGATGGATTCTGTCCAAGTACAATCAGCTGATCAAAGATGTAACCGAGTATATGGACAGCTATGACCATATGAAGACCGTGAGAGCCATCACCGACTTTGTGGCAGAGGATCTGTCCAACTGGTACATCAGAAGAGCGAGAAGAAGGTTCTATGCGGAAGAGATGACAGAAGACAAGAAGAGCGTATATGCCACCACTTATGAGGTTCTGGCAGGTACAGCAAAACTGATCGCGCCGATTGCGCCGTTCCTGTCCGATGAAATCTATACCAATCTGACCGGTGAGGAAACTGTTCACATTGCTTTCTTTCCTGAAGCAAAAGAAGAGCTGATTGATAAAAAGGTCGAAGAGAGAATGGATCTTGTCAGAACGCTGGTTGCGTTGGGCAGAGGCACCAGAGAAAAGGAAAGAATCAAGGTAAGACAGCCGCTTTCCGAAATTCTGGTGGATGGAAAGTATCAGCAGGTTATTGAGGATCTGACACCGTTGATCATGGAGGAACTCAATGTAAAGAAGGTTGTCTTTGCGGAAGAACTCGATCGGTATATGAACTTCTCTCTGAAGCCTAATTTCAAGGTCGCAGGTCCTGTGCTGGGTAAAAAGATCAAAGCCTTCGGCGGCGCGCTGGCAAAGGAAAATGCAGCTGAATTCGTTGGAAAGCTGGAAGCAGAAGGCAAAGCAGTGTTAAATCTGGATGGCGAAGACTTTGACATTGAAAAGGACTTCGTAGACGTGAGAATCAACGCAAAAGAAGGCTTCGCCGTTGCCATGGAAAATAACGTGTTCACGATTTTGGACACCACTGTGACAGAAGAACTTGCCACAGAGGGTCTGGCAAGAGAACTGATCTCCAAGGTACAGCAGATGCGTAAGCAGGAAGATTTTGAGATGATGGACAATATTAAAATCTTTGTTGCCGCAGACGAAGCTGTGCAGAAGGCGATCGACACCTTCAGGGGATATATCTGCAAAGAGACTCTGGCAGTTTCTGTCGAAACTGCAGAAGGCCTGAAAGAGTTCGACCTCAACGGCCATAAAACGGGTATCGGCGTGGAACGGATCTGATAACAGACTGTTGATCGTTTGAAACTGAATATTTGATGGATTATGCCCGCAGAGATTTGCTTTGCGGGCGTTTTCGTCCATGAGAAAAGGACTGCGCCCTGACGTTTTTTGTCAATGCAGCAGTCCCTGTTTTCTGTAATGCTGTGATTTTATTTGTTGAGTTCCATAATCGTTTCGATTGCCTTTGCAACCTCGATGTAGTCCTCTACCAGTTCCTCCAGACGCTTTTCACCGGCAGGTTCAAGGTGATAGTACACGCGGGTCATTCTTTTGCCTACGGTTTTCTTGTAGTCGGTGATATATTCGTTGTCAATAAGTTTGTAAAGGGTTGGATACATGGATCCTTCCGGAATTACAAGCACGCCTTCCGATCTCTGATTGATCAGTTGCGAAAGCTGATAGCCGTAACAGTCCCCCTCCGATTTGAGGAGATGAAGTAACAGCATTTCTACTGAGCCTTTTTTAAAATTACTCTTGTTTTTGTTTCTCTGTGTCATATTGCATCATTCCTTTCTACTTTATATATTAAAACAATTAGCTAAACAATGCAACGGAAAATTTACTTAGAAAAGTGATGATTATGTGAATCTTTTCGTGATACTGTTCATAATATCACCAATTTCAGCCAGAAAAACTCTTTTTCTGGCCAGATCAGAAAGAGAAAGCACTCCTGCAAGACGGCCGTTTTCCAGGACAGGCAGTCTCCGGACTCCCTTTTTAGAAAAAAGCAGTGCCGCATCGTGAATATTTTTGTCCGCTGTTACGGTGACCACGTCGGTGGTCATAACATGGCTGATGGGAATTCGGTCTATGGATTCGAAGTGAGAGTTCTGCTGTTTTTCGGTGCTTTCTTCTGTCAGTGCCCTGAGCACAATGTCGCGATCGGTGACAAGTCCGATAAGACAGCCTTTATTGTCACAGACAGGGACAAAGCCGATATCATATTTTTTCATCAGTGCCACAGCGTCGGCTACCGTTCCGTCAGCTTTGACGAAACTTACACTGGTTGACATGAGCTCTTTTACTATCATTGTAATGCCTCCCGACAGTAGGATTTCCACAGAAAGAAATTTTATTAGCCGGAAGACGATAAAGTTTGAGGACTTTATCAGGAGTTTACTCTGTCAGGAAACCAGAAAGTTCTTGAGAAAAGCAGAATGATAGCGTAAAGCTCAAGTCTGCCTGCCATCATCAGCACTGCTGCGCAGAATTTGCCAAAACCGGAGAAAAAGCTGAAATTACCGCCGGCCAGCTCGCCGAAAGCCGTACCGTTATTTGTAATGCAGGCTACGGCCGTGGAAAAGGTGGTTTCCATATCCAGATTTTCCAGAGAGAAGACCAGACATGAGAAAACCAGTACTGCAAAATACAGCAGTACAAATCCTGCCACAGAAGAAACAACCGCAGCAGATACAGGATTTCCCTGAATCATAACCGGTTTGACGGCCCGCGGATGAATACGCTTGTAGATACCACGGAAAATCAGCTTAAAGTAGATGATGAAACGGATAACTTTTATAGAGCCGCTGGTGGAATTGGCACAGCCACCGATGAGAACAAGAATAAGCAGAATCATCTTTGCGGAAGTAGGCCACAGATTGATATTGCTGATCTCATATCCGGAAGTGGAACCAAAAGCGACAGCCTGGGCAAAAGCATCCCCCAGAGCACCCAGAATTGAACTGTAGTATCCACCGAAATACAGGGACAGAGCAATTACAACGGAAGCACCGGCAAGAAGGCCCAGATATGTCAGAATTTCGATATTTCCGAAGGCACGTTTCCATTTTCTCTGAAAGAGATAGAAATACATAAAGAAGTTCACTGAACCGGCAATGGAAAATATCGTGAATATCGTTTTGACATAAGGCGAAAAATTCAAAATGACGTCATTATTCAGATTGAATACCCCTGCGGTACTGATGGTGGACATAGTGTTGATCAGTGATTCAAAAGGAGTCAGTCCGCTTGGCAGCAGCAGCAGAAATTCAATGACGGTCATAGAGATATAGATGATATAGATGATTTTTGCAGTATCGCTGATTCTGGCCGCTATCTTTTCAAATCTGGGACCGGGAACCTCGGCAGATGCCATTTTCAGACCTTCTGCACCCAGAACCGGGAAAAGAGAAATCGTCAGCAGCAGAAGACCCATGCCTCCCAGCCAGTTGGTGGTAGCTTTCCACAGGATCAGGGAACGGGGCATGGTGTTGAGATCAATTGCCCAGGCACCTGTAGTGGTCCATCCCGAAACGGATTCAAAGAGGCAGTCTGCAAATGAATAGCCGTTTCCTGAAAGGAGAAAGGGCAGTGTTCCCACCAGACTTACAATAAACCAGCATAGAAAAGCGGTAAAAAAACTTTCCCGAAGTTTGATTTTCAACGTATAATAAGGCAGATTCTTATAAACCCCAAGACCGATGCAGATGCAGAAAAGCGATGTGAGAAAAAGGGCCGAGGCTGCGTTTTTTTCGTGGTAGTAGACGGCGCAGAATACAGAAAAAAGCATGGCTACGCCCTCAAATAGCAGAACTACTGAAATTGTCCTTAAAATTACTCGAATATTATAATTCATTTTATCTTATCGTCCTTTAATCCATTAACTTTCCATAATAACAATGGGTTTTTCTTTTAAAGCCTGCAGACGGAAATTTTTCCGGCAGATCTCTTGCCTTTTTCAGGCAATGGCTTAAGCAGTATATTTTTTATGCCTTATTGGCGTTCCAGTAGTGTGGTGAGAAGAGCATGAAGAATGTAAACAGTTCCAGCCTTCCCGCAATCATCAGCAGTGACAGAATGAATTTTGAAAAGTCACTGAAGACAGAAAAATTCAGTGTCGGTCCCACAAGATTAAATCCGGGACCGATATTGCCCACACAGGTCAGCACCGAAGAGAGGGTGGTGACCAGATCAAATCCGTTAAGGGAGATGAGCAGGGAACCGGCAAACACTACGAAAATATAGAAGAAAATGAAGTTGGCTACATTGGTAACCACTTCCTGCGGGATCTCTTTTTTGTTGATGGTAATCGAGATGATTCTGTTCGGATGCAGCTTCAGAGAAACTCCGCGGCGAACCAGTTTCAGTGCGATCAGAATTCGTATCATTTTAATACCTCCTCCTGTGGAAGAGGAGCAGGCGCCGGTCAGCATCAGCAGAAAGATCAGCATCTTGTTGAAAGTCGGCCAGATGTCATAGTCTGCAGTAGCATAGCCGGTGGTGGTGATGATCGAAACCGCCTGGAAGGTGGAGTCACGAAGAGCATCCCCCGCACTGTTGTAGACATTGTTGGCCAAAAGACTGACTGTACCGAGAAGAGATACACTGGTGATGATGAGCAGGTACAGTTTCAGCTCGGAATCCTGCAGGACATTTCTGAGACCGTTTTTTGCCAGACTGAAATACAGGTTGAAATTGACACCGCAAAGCATCATGAAGATAATGATGACCCAGTGCAGATATGGATTTGTAAATTGTGCGATACTGGAGTTGTACGGTGAAAATCCGCCGGTTCCAACGGTTCCGAATGTATGTACCAGAGAATCATAGAGATTCATTCCGCCAAGAAGAAGCAGGACTGTTTCGATGACAGTCAGAAGCAGATATACCAGATACAGATTTTTAGCCGTATCAGAAAATCTTGGGGAGATTTTATCCAGCGTCGGTCCCGGTGTTTCCGCACTGGCAATGATCTGACCGCCTACACCGACAGAAGGCAGCAGAGCCATGGCAAAAACGATAATTCCCATGCCGCCCAGCCAGTGAGTAAAAGAACGCCAGAACAGAATGGATTTGGGGAGTGGCTCAATGTCGGCCAGTATGGTGGAGCCTGTGGTGGAAAATCCTGAGCAGACCTCAAAAAAAGCATCGATATACCGGGGGATAGCACCTGAAAAGCTCAGGGGGAAAGCACCGATGAGAGATGCGACCAGCCAGCATAAAGATACAATAAGAAACCCGTCTCTGATCTTCAGTCGCATCAGAGAAGGGCGAAATACTTTGACACTTATGAATCCCAGAATGACGCAGGGAATTATGGTTAAAAGAAAGCTGCTTGCTGCTGCCGTTTCGTGGTAAATTACTGCGACGATCAAAGAAGGCACCATGCAGAATCCCAGCACTAAAAGCAGCATTCCCAACATTCTGCTGACTCCGTTAAAATTGACTGTCATGTGAAGCTCCTACTTGTTTTTTAATAGTTTTTCAATATCTCCGATCTCAGAAAGGAGACACAGGATGATAACTCTGTCGTTCCATTTGATTTCTGTATCGCCGTTTGGAATGATGACCTGCTGACCTCTGTGAATTGCCGCAATCAGCACGCCTTCCGGCAGATTCAGTTTGGAAAGAGGCACATTCAGCATCTTCATATGAGAATGAGCCACAATTTCCATAATTTCAGCCTGTCCCTGTAGCAGCAGAGAGGAGATGATTGTCTTGTCTCCCTGAACAAAACGGAGAATATTGCTGGCAGTAATGTCCAGCGGATTTAAAACCATGTCCACACCCATCCGTTCAATCAGGTTTTTGTAGTTCTCGTGACTGACCTTGGAGATAACATCCTCTACACCGTGCTGCTTTGCCGTCAGCGCCAGCAGCAGATTTTCTTCATCATAGCCGGTACATGTGACAAAAGCATCCATCTCATCCAGGTTTTCCTCTTCCAGCAGAGAAAGATCGGTACCGTTGTTGTGAAGAACCATTACATTGTTCAGATGAGTGGACAGATAATGGCAGCGCTCCTTGTTGCTTTCGATCAGTTTGACTGCCGCACCGAATTCCGACAGCATTTCAGCCAGATAAAAACCGGTTTTACCGCCGCCGATAATCATGACCTTCTGAAGATTGGTGTATTTTCCGCGTACATGAACCTTCTTGTTCAATGCGATAATCTGTTCTTTTTCTCCCACCACATAAAGGGAGTCGGTGGAACGGATCTGGTCATCTCCGTGAGGGATGATTACCTTGCCGTTTCTGGAAATAGCGGCGATGAGCATATTAGGCAGAACGTCCTTGACTGAATGGATAGCAAGGCCTGCCAGCTTTGGATAACGTTTTACCGAAAATTCAATAAGGGAGATTTTCCCGCTGGTAAAAATACCGTTACTTAGGGTGTATTTTTCTGCCAGATATTTGTAGATTTCTCTGGTGATGGCAAGGTCAGGATTGACAATAGAATCGATGCCCATGGTTTCTTTGATAAAACCCAGCTGATTCATATGTTCCGGCTCCCTGACTCTGGCGATTACCCGTCTGCAGCCCAGTTTCTTGGCAAAGGAGGCAATGATGATATTTGTCTCGTCATTGTCTGTTACTGCCAGAAGATAGTTGCAACGACTGATGTCTATATTTTTCAGTACGCTGATATTCTTCGCATCGGCATTAACGGTGAGAACATCAAGCTGTGAAGAAAGCTTCTGCAGTACTGAGTCTTCTTTATCAATAATTGTTACGGCATAATCTCCGTCCTGGAGAGCAGCGGCCACACGAACGCCAAGTTTTCCTGCGCCCACAATAACTATTTTTATCATAATGTCTCAGTTCCTCTTAATGATATATTTGTAATTTCAATTGAAAATACTGTCTCAGATTGTACTACCATATTCTAATTCAAAACATTTGAATTTGCAAGAGGTTTTGGTATAATATTACTATGAGAAAGAAAGCGGCAGACGACGTCTGCGGGAAAGGAGCAGACCGCTTTGAAAATCACACGCTTTATCGGGGGTTCGCTGATGAGTAACGGTTATGTGATCTATCGGAAAGAGGGCGGATCATGTTATATCGTCGATCCCGGCTATGCCCCGAAGAATTTTATCGATTTTGTGAGAGAAAAGAACCTGAAGGCTATGGGGGTTATCGCCACCCACCTTCATCACGATCATACCGGGGCGGCAGAAGCTGTCAGTGATGCGTTGAACTGTCCGATCTTCATGCATCGGGAAGATGCCTTTGTATACAAAGGAAGAGTGGATCATATGCTTTCTGACGGAGAAGTGCTGGATTTGGACGGAGAGAAACTGGAGGTTATTCTGACACCGGGTCATACGAAAGGCAGTATCTGTCTCATGTCAGAAAAGAGCAGGGTGTGTTTCACCGGAGATACGATCTTTGACACTGATTTGGGCAGAAGCGATCTGGCAGGAGGAAGCGAACGGGATATGATACACTCTGTCAGGGATATCATCGACAGATGGGAGAACGATATTTTTATTCTGCCGGGACATGATGAGGGATGCACCATGAAGCAGGTAAGAATTTATAACACTGAGTTTTTAGCATTGAGGGACGGAAATGAAAGATAGACGAATCAGAATGGTGGCGCTGGATCTGGACGGCACTACCCTGAACAGCCGAAAAGAAATCAGCAGAAGAACGGTACAGGCTTTTCACAGTGCCATGAATCTTGGCGTTCATATTGTGGTGGCAACCGGCAGAACATTGAGTTCTCTGCCGAATCAGCTTCTGCATATCGACGGACTGGAATATGTGATTACTTCCAATGGTTCTCACATTACAGAACTTGCTGCCATGAAAACCATTTATGAAGATCATATTCCTCCGGAAGCAGTGGAACAGATTGCGGGACTCATACGGGGAGCCGGCATATCGGTAGAGACTTTTGTCGACGGAAAAGCCTATATCGACCGCAGGGAATATGATGATGTACTGACTAACGGTTCGGACTTCAGAGACGTTGAGTATATCAGAGAAACCAGAAATCCGGTGCCGGACATCCTTGATTTTATGTTAGCAAACAGAGAATTCATAGAAAATATCAATCTGAATTTCAGGTATATTGAAGATAAAGAGAGGTGGAGACCGGTGCTGGAACAGATTCCGGATACCACACTCACCACCTCGTTCATTCACAACTTTGAAATAGGCGGCCGCAGTACAAGCAAGGCTGAAGCGCTCCGTTTTCTGATGAAAAAGCTGGATGTGAACAAGGAAGAGCTGATGGCGGCGGGAGACAGTCTCAATGACAGCGCCATGCTGCAGCTGGCGGGAATCGGCGTGGCTATGGCAAACGCAGAGCCTGAGATTCGGGAAATGGCTGACTATGTTACGGATTCCAACGATGGGGATGGCGTGGCAAAGGCAATTGAACGGTTTGTGCTGTAGAATGTCAGAAGGCAGCGAAATCCTTTTAATTACAGCTGGGAAGGCGGAAATTTTTATGATATAATTAACTAACCGTTTAATGAAAGAGAGAACTTGGCAATGATGCAGAAAGGGAGAACAATCTTAGCAGGCAGGCAGAAGATAGATCTGCTTTTTTAACCATTGAATTTATCACGAAAGACAAGGCGTATTTCGCCCGTTTCGCTACGGGTGAGGTACGCTTTTTGTATAAGCGAAAACCCCGTGTTAGACACCAATGTCATTAAGTTAAGGAATATAGAGAAAATCTCGCATTGAAGAATGCGGAATTTTTTATCAAAAGGTATTGACAATAACTACGATTCGTGAGGCCGATTTTATCAGAT
>CASEOD010000161.1 GCA_949289445.1 uncultured Eubacteriales bacterium | reverse complement strand
CAGCTTTTAGGCATTAAAAAAGAGTTCAATTATGCTGAATACGGTGGTGCGCCGCTTCTGGGGGTAAAAGGTGCCATGCTGAAAATGCACGGTTCTTCCGACGCACTGGCGGTTAAGCAGACGATTATCAAGGCAATTCCTTATGTAAAGGAAAATGTGGTGGAAACCATACAAAATTCAGTATTAGAGATCGAGGAGATATTGATCGGTGAACAACAGTGACTTTGAAAAGAGAATTCAATATACCTTTCAAAACAAGACTCTGCTCAATCAGGCTTTGACCCACAGCTCTTTCTGCAGGGAGCACGGCGCAGAACCGAAGGTGAATAATGAGAGACTGGAATTTCTCGGTGATGCTTTTTTCGATGCCGTCATCAGTGTGGAATTATATAAGAAGCTGGAGAAAGTGGATGAAGGCAGACTGACAAAGACAAGAGCCCTTATCGTCTGCGAAAAATCTCTTGCAGCCGTGGCAGCAAGACTGGAGATAGGCAGATACCTGAACATGGGGAAGGGTGAAGAACATTCAGGAGGAAGACAAAGAGAATCTATTCTGGCGGACGCTGTTGAGGCTGTAGTGGGCGCCATTTATCTTGACGGCGGTTATGACGAGGTTTACCGCTTTGTTTCAAGAGAATTTCGACAGACTGTGGAGGATGCCCTGGCCGGAAGACTCTTTACCGACTACAAAACTCAGGTACAGGAGGTTCTCCAGAAGAGAGGCCGCAAGACTGTCATTTCTTATCATCTCGACAGAGAAGAAGGTCCGGATCACGATAAGACCTTTTACGTTCATCTTGTCTGCAACGGTAAGACGCTTGGAAACGGCAGCGGAAAGAGTAAAAAAGAGGCAGAACAGGAGGCGGCAAGGGCAACCTTCGAGATTCTGTCAAAACTGCAGTCTTCAAAGGCTGCTCAGTCTAGCTAGGAGGATATAGAACCGAATGTATTTTAAGAGATTGGAAATGCATGGATTTAAGTCCTTTGCAGAACCGGTTGTCATTGAATTCCATGAAGGAATCACATGTATAGTCGGGCCCAACGGAAGCGGAAAAAGTAATATCAGTGATGCCATCAGATGGGTTCTGGGAGAACAGAGTCCCAAGGCGCTGCGGGGCGGCAAGATGGAAGAAGTCATCTTTGCCGGCACTGCCAGCAGAAAATCCCGTGGAATGGCTGAGGTTACTTTAGTCATTGATAATTCTACAGGCATTTTGAATATCGATTATAACGAGGTTGCCATTACCAGAAGAATGTATCGATCCGGAGAAAGCGAATATCTGATCAACAATAATCAGTGCAGGCTTCGTGATATCAGAGAACTGATCATGGACACAGGTATCGGCGTAGATGGTTACTCGCTCATCGGTCAGGGAAAAATATCCGATATCGTCAGCAGCAAGACCGAAAATCGAAGAGAAATTTTCGAGGAAGCTGCGGGTGTTGTCATGTATAAGAGCAAGAAAGCCGAAGCAGAGAGGAAACTGGAATCCACCGGCAATAATCTGGAGCGAGTGGATGACATAGTGGCTGAAATTGAAGGAAGAATCGACGGTCTGAGAGAGGACAGCGAAAAGGCAAGAGAATATCTGGACCTGAAGGAACGATACCGTGATCTGGAAATCAATATTACACTGAAAAACATTGATGATATTCTAAAAAAAGATCAGATTTTTCACAATGACATTACGGATTTGACCGGCAGGATTTCTGAGATTGATCAGAAAAAACAGGATATCGACAGAGATGCTGAGGAAAACCGCCGGAGAAGCGAGGCACTGGACAGGATTTCAGAAGAATCCAGAGACAGACTGCTTAAGATTGTCGAAGAGATCAATGCCCTGACCAGTCAGAGCCGTCTCAACCAGGAAAGGCTTTCAGGCATTGAAAAGGACAAGAACCGTCTCTCCGATGAAGTCAGCCGTCTCCGTGAAAGACTGGAAAGTGAAAGAGCCAACAGGACGGAGCTTGAAAAATCCAGAACCGAAATCAGTAAAAAACATGCAGAAGCATCGGAGGCACTTCAGGAGAAGATTGCTTATCACAGCAGTCTCGCCAGAGAGGCATCGGAGCTTTCTGAAGTCATAGATAACGGACGCGAAGAACTGTTTCGTCTTCATAATCTGGTAGCAGGCAAAAAAAGTGAGGCCAGAAGCTATGAGAGCATTCAGGAGACCCTGCAAAAACGCCGGGATCGGATTGACGAGGAAACCCGGGATGCAGTTCGGCGAAAAGAAGAAACAGGAGACCAGCTTCTGCAGGCTGAGTCAGAACTGAAAGAAAAAAACGACAGCCTGCAGATTCTTAAAGACCGGATACAGGAACTTTCCGCTGAAAAGAAAACTCTGCAGGAAAACCGGAAGTCGCTGCAGCTGCGTACAGAGGAACTGAAACTTTCCGGAAGCCGGAAGACAGCGAGAAAAAAGACCATTGAAGAAATGGAGCACAATTATGAAGGGTATCATTATGCGGTAAAGATTATTATGCGTGCGGAACTCTCGGGAATCGACGGCGTAGTTGCGGAACTGATGGATGTGCCTGCCGGTTACGAAACAGCGGTGGAGACTGCGCTGGGAGGTCAGCTTCAGAATATTATCTGCGGTACTGATACAGACGCAAAGCGGGCGATTACTTTGCTGAAGGAAAACAAAGCGGGCCGTTTGACATTCCTGCCAGCTTCTTCCATCAAAGGTGGACATGTCAGGCTTGACAGTCGCATTGAAGCTGATCCTGGCTACAGAGGCCTTGCGGCAGACTGTATTCAGTGCAGCGATGAGCACAGACATATCTTTGATTATCTTCTGGGAAGAGTTGTACTTACAGAAAATATGGATGCGGCAATCCGTCTCTCAAAGATTGGCGGAGCCGGTCTGCGGTTTGTCACCCTGGACGGAGAAATTATCAATACCGGAGGGGCCATTACAGGAGGAAAATACAAAAACAAGACGGCAAATCTGCTGGAGAGAAGAAGTGAAATTGCGGCACTGGACAAAGAGATAGAAGCCTTGTCAACGGAACTGAAAAAGGCAATAAAGAGCACAGAACAGATCACTGAAAGACTTGCATCCATTGACAGAGAGCTTTCTGAACTGACAGTGAAGCAGAGAGAAGCGGAGTTGTCTCAGGTATCCGCAGACAGCAGGATTACAGCTTTGAGAAAAGCTATGGAGGAACTCTCTGACAGCGGAGAAAAATATGAGCAGGAGCTGCTGTCCATTGAACGCGATACTAAGGATGCAAGAGAAACTGTTTCGATTTTACAGAGACAAGCCGATGAGGCAGAAGAAGCAGCAGCGCAGATTCAGAAACAGATTGAAGATGCGATGAAGGCCTATGAGGCAAAAAAAGCTGTTATAGATGAGGCAAGTGAAGAGATCACGAAAACGAGGATTGCTGCCACAGAATGGGAAAGTAAAAAATCCAATCTGGAGGCATTGCTTTCGAGAATTGTGAAAACTGCTGAAGACTACGAATTTCAGATCGAAACCAGGGAACGGGAACAAACCCGTCTGTCAGAAGAAAAGAGCCGGATTCTCTTTGGCGCAGACGGTTCGGAAGAGACAACCGAGAAACTTCTCAGAGAAAAAGAAGAGACCGAGTCCCGCATTGCTGCAGCTTCGAAGGAAAAGCTTGCAGTAGGAGAGAAGCTGTCTTCCGTCATGAAAGAGCAGCAGAATTTTAACGAGCGGCTGAACAGTCTGCAGGATCAGAAGTATCAGCTGGAGATTAAGCTGGCAAAAAATGAGACACAGCTTGATACTTTGAAGGAGCGCCTGTGGGAAGATTTTGAGATCTCTTATGCGCAGGCGCAGGATTTGAGAAAACCGGGTTTTGTTATGAGCACCTCGGTCAGAGAGAGCAGGGAAATCCGTAACAGAATCAGAGAACTGGGCGAAGTGAATGTGGGCGCTATCAGAGAATACGAGACAGTCAGCAAACGATATGAATTTCTGACTGCCCAGAGAAAAGATATAGTGACAGCGGTCAATGAGCTTAAGGGCATTATCAGCGAAATGGACAGCACCATCAGAACCAGATTTAAAGAAAACTTTGATCAGGTGGTGGAGAACTTTGAACGGATTTTCAAGGAACTTTTTGGAGGAGGTCATGCGGAGCTTCGACTGGAAGATGAGAGCAATCCTCTTGAATCGGGTATCGAAATCGTTGCACAGCCTCCGGGAAAGAAACTGCAGAACATCAATCTGATGAGCGGTGGAGAAAAAACCATGACCGCTATCGCCCTGATGTTCGCGGTACTGAAGACCAAACCGACGCCGTTCTGTATACTGGATGAGGTGGAAGCGGCCCTGGATGATACCAATATTGAACGGTTTGCGAAATATCTGAGAAGATTTGACGGTATTCAGTTTGCACTGGTAACTCACCAGAAGGCCACCATGGAGCATGCAGATGTGCTTTATGGTGTAACCATGCCGGAACAGGGGGTCTCTAAGGTGTTGAGCCTGCGGTTGGGAGACAGATTTGAACTGTAACAGACAGAAAGAAAGGAAAAACGGTTTATGGCTTTATTTAAAGAGAAAAAAGGTTTTTTCGGGAGACTTTCCGAGCGTATCGGTGACGTAATCATGGGACGTCCCGAAATAGATGAAGATCTGATGGACGAGCTGGAGGAAGTTCTGATCACCTCCGATATCGGCATGGATACCACTATGAAGATTATGGAACATCTTCGGCAGGATATCAAAGAAAGCTGTATCACTGATCCTGAGGATATTAAGGAGGCTCTGGCAAAAGTCATTGCAGAGCTGATGGACAAAGGTGACAGGAACAGACTCTGCAGTGATACGCCGCTGGTAATTCTGATGATCGGAATCAACGGAGGAGGCAAGACCACCTCCATTGCAAAGATCGGACATAAGCTGAGAGCAGAAGGGAAAACCGTTCTGCTGGCGGCCGCGGATACTTTCCGTGCAGCTGCCGGAGAACAGCTTGAGATCTGGGGGCAGCGAATCGGTGTCAATACAGTGCGCCATCAGGAAGGAGCCGATCCTTCTGCAGTAATCTACGATGCGATTCAGTCTGCCAAGGCAAAGAAGATTGACGTTTTAATCTGTGACACGGCGGGCAGACTGCAGACAAAGAAGAATCTGATGAATGAACTGGAAAAGATGAACAAGATTATTTCCAGAGAATACCCAGAGGCATCAAGAGAAACCCTGCTGGTGCTGGATGCCACCACAGGGAAAAATGCCATATCTCAGGCAAAGGAATTCAATGAGGCGGCAGAACTGACAGGAGTGGTGCTGACAAAGCTGGACGGAACTGCCAGAGGAGGTATTGCCATTACTGTGACAGACGAGTTTGATCTGCCGATTAAGTATATCGGCGTAGGCGAGAAAATGGATGATTTGAAAGAATTCGATCCGTTGGAATTTGCAGGAGGAATTTTCAGTGAGTAAGCCAATTGTAGCCGTAGTGGGAAGACCAAATGTCGGAAAATCCACATTCTTTAACAAAATTGTGGG
>CASEOD010000160.1 GCA_949289445.1 uncultured Eubacteriales bacterium | reverse complement strand
AAAGAGCAATAACCCACCACTAAAGCCGCGCGGATCAACCGCGCGGCTTTAGTTTTGGGTTAGGACTTTATTATAATTTATATAGGTAATTGCAATGATTAGTTTGGATATTAGGCATTGTGCACAATTCATTTACACTATTATCATACGCGATTTTGAGAATTTGTCAAGAGGTATTTGCTGATTTTTTGTATTTCTTTTCAAAAAAACGGTTATAAATTATCGATTGTGCACAATCGATTGGCCGTATTGACAGCAAAGCATTGGCAGATTATAATTAAAATAAGTGACTTAATAAATCATGAAGTAAGAGGTGCAGGAAATGGGTATCTTAAAGAAAACCACGATGAAAGACCAGATTTACGCTCTGATAAAAGAAAGAATTTTCAACCAGGTGTATGAACAGGGAGAAAAGATCAACATGCTGGAATTATCTATGGAACTGGGTGTAAGTAATTCTCCCATTCGAGAAGCCTTATCTGTTCTGGAAAGTGAAGGACTGATTGAGTTTACTCCCAATGCGGGTCCCAAGGTGGTTACCATTGACAGTACTCTTTTTGAAGAGGTTCAGGAAACTGCCAGAATTCTCCTTCTTGGCTGTTATGAACAGTGTGTGGAAAAGAATCTCATTGACAACCTGATTGACAGGATAGAAAAGTGTCTTGCCATGCAGAAAACGGCAGCGGAAGATTACAGTGAACAGGGAGAAGCCGAGTTTGCCAGACTTGCCATAGAATTCGACGTCAGCGTTATGAAAATATTAGGAAACAAGACACTGGAGCGTCTGTACGCAGCATTCTACAATCAGCTTTATCTGGTGATTTTATATGATCACAAACATTCCTGTGTGGAAAGATCGGAAAACATCAGACAGCATGAGGAACTGCTGGAATCAGTGAAAAGAGGCAGCATTGAAGAGGTGAACCGGTGTATCAATGTACATTTCGGCAGACATGTAAGCGACCATGTAAAATAAAAAACACAGACCGCAGATAATCGTATTGCTGCGGTCTGTGCCGTTTTGTCCCCGTAAGGAGCTTTTGTCATGTTACTGCCGCGGGATTTTTCCTCCGTCTGAAAGGCGCCTTGCCAGATAAACAGCAGGAGTGTCCAGCAGACTTGTGAAAATGAAAATCACATAACTGGACAGACAGATGCTGAAAAGCGTCGTAAGGCTGTGCATCCCCCAGAATGCCCCGAAAGTAAACAGCACTGTGTTTAGAAGCTGAGATAAAAGGGTGGAGCCGTTATTTCTGATCCAGAGTCCTCTGCGGCTGTCGCCCAGAAGTTTCTCGGTGTGTTTCCAGATGAGATGATAAGCACACACGTCGAAGACCTGCACTATGCCGTAAACGGCAATGCTGACAAGCATCAGGCGCGGAGTATTGGAAAAAACAGAATATATATATGGCGCAGCCCAGTCGCTGGAGCTGGGCTGATATAAGAACCAGGACTGAGAGATGAGAATAAAGACTGCGCTGACTGTGATTCCGATTTTTACCGCAGTCCCGGCATACTTTCTTCCTTCCGTTTCACTGAGAATGTCTGTAACCAGAAAGGTGGAGGCAAAAAGGATGTTGCCCAGAGTCTGTTCCATCCCGAAAGCATCGATGAGGATCAGAGCCTCGATATTAGCTGAGATTGTGGCGACAACAGTCCACATATAAAGACCGACACGGCCGAATAATCTGTAAAAAATCACTACAGCTGAATAGATACAGATCAGGCTGATGATCAGAACCGATTCGTTATTCATGGATATCACCTCCTACACCAAAGTCTGTATTATTCATAAGAATATCCACCCGGGGATTTTTCTCATAGCAAGGGCGGACTTTATCAAAAAAGATCCGGATAACGCCCGGGTCAGGCAGAACAGGGCGGGAATTTCTGCCCATGATGTTGACACAGACCCTTTCAAAATGCGCAAGACCTGTTTCGATGTCTCTTTTCATAGACTCCTCAGTCTGACCGGGAAGTCCCTGAAGCAGGCAGCATTCATTAAAGTTTTCTGCAATCACTGCAGGATTTTTTTCATCGATTCCTTTATCCAGATAAGATTCCCTGAATAAAGAGTCGAAGGTCTCTATTCCGATTTTGATTCGGGTACTGATTCCCGCGGCAGAAAAACGGCTGCGCAGGGCGGGAATATTCTCACGATCCCTCCAGTGACATTCAAAGTGAATCTGTGAAATTTCTTTTTCTCTGCAGGTCTGCAGAATTCTGTTCATAGTTTTTTCATCCAGATCACAGAAACTTCCGGAGTTAATAACCTCCAGTTTGTGAAAAATCCCTGTAACCTGAGAAAGCACCTTTTGGTTCAGTTCAAAATTGGCTGTTTCATCTGCTGAAAAATCTAAGTGATAGTCGCAGAATCTGCACCTGCGCCATTTGCAGCCGGTACCCCGCAGCAATACGATCTCGCGGGGATTTTTATCCGGTATGACAGAGTAGCGCTGCATTTTGTTATCTGACATTGAGTTCTCCTTCCGGGAATACTGAAAATTTGCATACATAATTTGTGGACCAGAGAGTCTTGGACAACCTTGCAGAAAACGAAACTATCTGATAAAATCTCACAATATCCGATGTCTTTGAAAGACATCTGTATTGTATGAATAACAGTATCTTCCTTGCCGGTTTCATAGAGCCAAGGCCTGCTTTCACTGAGATTCCGTCATAAATAAAAAAGTGTGCTGCGGAACGTGCACACTGAGAAAAATGCCGACATATAATGTAGACTGGTTCCGTAGTTTTGTTTATAGACAGGATGGTCGCGAACTGTCTGATTCGATTGTACTTAGCTATAGTAGCACAGATAATAGGGGCTGTCAAAGATTTTATGATAAAACTTCAGCATATTATTTTACGGAGCCGTCAAAGAGGCAGGCGTTATGGTCACAAGACAGGAAAACCGCAAAAAATGCTGACAGAGTTTTCCTGTTGTGATATACTAATCTAATAGAATATTTTGAATGGAGCATATGAAAATGATTTACAATAATGTTTTGGAGGCTGTGGGACACACTCCCATGATTCAGCTGAACAAAATGACTGATCCTGACGGAGCCAGAGTGCTGGTAAAGTTTGAGGGACTGAATGTGGGAGGTTCTGTAAAGACCAGAACTGCACTCAATATGATTGAGAAAGCGGAAGAAGACGGAATTCTGAAACCTGATTCTGTGATTGTGGAGCCGACCAGCGGCAACCAGGGAATCGGTCTGGCGCTGGTGGGTGCTGTAAAGGGATATGAAACTATCATCATTATGCCTGACTCTGTGAGTCAGGAACGCCGTTATCTGGTAGA
>CASEOD010000159.1 GCA_949289445.1 uncultured Eubacteriales bacterium | reverse complement strand
GGGTTGCCCGTCCTGAGCGTTCTGTAAAATAGCTCTGCATTGCCGCCATAGTAATATTATCCGCATTCTGCGCGTGGACCAGATCTCCCAGCATTCTGGAAAGTTCATCCCGATCGAGCCGATCATCCATTTTCTGCAGATTGGCCACTTTCATCTCATTTTCAGTAATCGTGCCGGTCTTGTCCACACAGAGAACATTAACTCTTGCAAGAGTTTCAATACACCGCATGTTCTGTACCAGCACATCCTGTCCTGCCAGCCTCATGGCACTGACAACCATGGCAATACTTGCAGTCATATACAGACCTTCCGGAATCATACCCAGCACTGCTGCTACCATAGAAGTTACACTTTCTGAAAAACCGTCCTCAAGAATAAAGCACTGTTGTACAAAGAGAACAACGCCTACAGGAATGATAATGATTCCTACTGCCTTTACCAGCCTGTCCAGAGATTTAATCATTTCAGACTGTTCACCGTTTCTGTCTTTTGTCGCCTCAATAGTCAGCTTACTGATGTAAGAATCACGTCCTACTGCTGTAAGTCTGGCTGCACAGCTGCCGGAGATAACAAAACTTCCGGACAGCAGCTTTGAATCTGCCGTTTTCGTAATCTCATCGGACTCTCCGGTTATCAATGCTTCATTGACCTGTACACTGCCTTCCACCACCACTGCATCGGCAGGAATCTGGCTGCCTGCGCCGAGAATAATCACATCACCCAGCACCAGCTCTTCTATGGCCACGGAAGTTTCCTTCCCGTCTCTGAACACATGTGCCTTAGGCATTTTCAGCAGCTTCAGTTTATCCAATGTCATTTTGGATTTTATTTCCTGGAAAATACCGATTGCCGTATTGGCAAAGACGATGAGCATAAAACTCAGATCTTTGAAAGATCCAACGACAATGAGCAGCACTGCCAGCACCGTAAAGATCAGATTGAAATATGTAAATACATTTTCTTTAATAATTTCTTTAACAGTTCTTGTAGACGAGTCAACCTGTTCATTGGACAGGCCCTGCGCCATTCTTTCTTTTGCTTCTCTGCTAGTTAATCCCAACATAAATCATCCATCTCCTCCATTCAATACACCTTATTGTACCACAAAAAACACCTGCGGAAAACAGCATTTGCCCTCCTGCACCCTGATAAACATAGTAAAAAAGTATGATTTTACACAATCTTCACAGAAGCTTCAAACTACCGGACGGTCTTCATCTCGGCTTACTTCCTTGTATCAAAATCTCATTTGACAAGAATCTGTAATGACGGCTCAAGTTCTCTGACGCTTTTCCGGCTATATCTGCAGCGAACCGGTGATGAACACAGAAGGGGACTGCAGCCTTATAACTGTCCAGTACTTTCCAAGTCCTTTCCTGAAGCGATTTCTTCCCATAAACAGCAGATGCCCCCAACCTGCCGAAGGCTTTTCCCATACAGTCTGTTTTTCATTCCTGAATCAGTTATCCATAATTATCTGTTACAGTGAACCTGAGTATAAAAAACAGGGTAAAAATCTAGTTTTTGAGTACAAATCAGCCCTGTTTTAACCGAAATGATTTTAAAATGAAAAAAAGAGTATAAACATTTATACTCAAAATCGGGAATATTTAATTCTCTGGTTAGCAACTTCCCATATTTATACTCATCTCAGTGTTTTTTTCAATTCCTGGTTGATAAAAAGAAATAAGTTCACCTCTTTCAGAGAAATTCAGAATCGTATTCCGGGAATCCTCCCAATGGAAAAACCGAGGCCATAATTTCAGGTTCGGGCTATAGGACAAAAATAGAGCCATTGCGTCACGGATAATGATCTATCTATGACGCAACGGCCTATATCTGATTTCCGTTGTTCGGTTTCGTACCTCACTCACTTGTACCGCCGCAGGCAGCTTGTATCAGTAAAGTTTCACCGCTTATTTGATGACTACTTTGTGGAATTTTTTCTTGCCTTTCTGGATCAGCAGCTCGCCGTCCCTAAACAGTTCCATAGTCACATTCATTTTCGGATTTGTTACTTTTTCTCCGTTTAAAGAAAGTCCGCCCTGCTCAATGGTTCTGAAACCTTCACCATTGCTCGGTACTAGTCCCAGTTCCTTAATCAGAGATACCAGTCCCCTGCCGTCGCCTTCAAAGTCGGCAGCCGCCATTTCTGTAGTCGGAATGTTGGCACTGTTTCCGCCGCCTCCAAAAGCTGCTCTTGCACCTTCCTGAGCCTTCTTGGCCTCTTCCTCTCCATGAACCAGTTTGGTCACTTCGTAAGCCAGAACTTCTTTGGCATGATTGATTTCGGCTCCTTCTAAGGATGCCAGACGTTTTACCTCGTCCATCGGCAGGAATGTCAGCATTCTCAGACATTTTTCAACGTCAGCGTCAGCCACATTTCTCCAGTACTGATAGAATTCATATGGGGAAGTTCTGTCAGCAGACAGCCACAAAGCGCCTTTCTGAGTTTTTCCCATCTTCTTGCCCTCACTGTTTGTCAGAAGCGAGAATGTCATGCCGTAGACAGATTTTCCGCAAACCTTTCTGGAAAGATCCACGCCAGCGATAATATTAGACCACTGGTCATTTCCGCCGAACTGCATCTTCAAGTCTATATCTCTTGCCATAACCATGAAGTCATATCCCTGCATCAGCATGTAGTTGAACTCGAAAAAAGACAGTCCCTGTTCCATTCTCTGCTTAAAGCACTCTGCTCTAAGCATGTTGTTCACATTAAAGTGAGTACCGATTTCTCTTACAAATTCAACATAGTTAAGAGGTCTGAGCCAGTGAGCGTTGTTTACACTGATAGCTTTTCCCGGCAGCGGCTCTCTGTTCTGGTGACCCGGAGCATATACTCCTTCGTTACCTTCATACTTCCACTCGTCATCGAAGTCCAGATATTTATCAAAGAGTCTCTTGAAAGCCATACAGTTTTCATCAATGGTTTCAATGCTCATCATCTGACGCATATCCTGCCTTCCTGACGGATCGCCTACCATACCGGTACCGCCGCCCAGCAGAACCACCGGTGTATGTCCGTATTTCTGCATATACATTAAAATAATCACCTGCATAAAGTGTCCGATATGCAGGCAGTCTGCAGTCGGGTCAAATCCGATATAAAATTTAATCTTTTCCTTTCCCAGCAGCTCTCTGACTGCCTCTTCATCTGTTACCTGTTCGATAAATCCTCTTTCTTTCAAAACGTCATACACATTATCGAACTGACTTACATTGTCGGGTATAAAATTTTTCATGAAAGTAATCCTCTCTTCTCTAAAGAAATTGTTAAAAATTCTGCCCTGATAAACCGTCTCTCTGCAGTCCGCCCTGAAGGGCCGCAAAAGACAGTGAATTGTCAATATGTATTTTAATCTGCAGGTTTGTCCTACTTGGTTCCGAACAGGCGATCTCCTGCATCACCAAGTCCCGGAATGATATAGGCATTTTCGTTAAGTTTTTCATCCTTCGCTGCCGCAAAAATGTCCACATCGGGATGTGCCGCCTGCAGTGTTGCAATCCCTTCCGGCGCTGCAATAAGACACATGAAAATAATATTTTTTCCGCCTCTCTGTTTGATAAAGTCAATCGCTGCAACAGCACTTCCTCCTGTCGCCAGCATAGGATCTACTACAAAAATCTGACGTTTTTCAATATCGGAAGGAAGTTTGCAGTAATATTCCACCGGTTCGTGTGTTTTTTCATCGCGGTAAAGCCCCACATGGCCCACTTTTGCATTAGGCACCAGTGCCAGCAGACCGTCCACAAATCCCAGTCCCGCTCTCAGAATCGGCACAATGGCGATATCTTCTCCCTTCAGCATATTCACTCTTGTTTTACACATCGGTGTTTCTATATCCACTTCTTCCAGAGGAAGGTTTCTGGTTGCCTCAAATCCCATCAGCATGGCGATTTCTCTGGCAAGCTCTCTGAAATCCTTGGTGCTTGTCTCCTTTTTTCTCATCAGAGCCACTTTATGCTGAATCAGTGGATGGTCAAATACGTATACCTTGCTCATAGTACCTCCTTATTTCTGCTGTTACATTTCGTCCAGCATATTTGTCCTTCTCTCATGACGTCCGCCTTCAAAGTCGGTATCCAGCCATGCATCTGTAATTTCAAGGGCAAGATCCGGTTCAGTGGTTCTCCCTCCCAACGCCAGAATATTGGCGTTATTGTGCTGTTTTGTCAGTTTCGCCATTTCTACAGAAGTACAGAGACCGCAGCGCACTCCCTTTACTTTGTTGGCCGCTATAGAAATGCCGATACCTGTACCGCACACCACAACGCCCAAATCGGCTTTTCCTCCTGCAACAGCTTCCCCACAGGCTTTTCCGTATACCGGATAATCCACCGAGTCCGTGGAGTCGGTCCCCAGATCCAGTACTTCATATCCTCTTTCCTGCAAATGTCTTTTTACGATTTCTTTCAGCGCGAACCCTCCGTGGTCGCTGGCTACTGCAATTCTCATAAGTGTTCCCCTCGTTATCTGTCATTATACTTTCCTGATATTATATCCTGCCGACTTGAGCATTCTGTTCATGACGGAAAACCCTATACCCTCCTCCGGCAGGGCAGACGCAAGTATGATATCCGCTCCGTCCCTGTCTGCCTCTCTGAGCATGGCGAAAAAGCGATGGGCCGCCGTTCTCTGCTGACCGCTGTCAAAACAGATTGTGCAGACCTTTTTCCCCGCTGCTGTGTATGATGCGGCCTCTTCCGCTATGGCTCTGCGTACTGCCTGTTCTTCTCCCTCAAATACGACCATCGGGGCCTTCGGTGCATAATGCTTATACTTCATGCCCGGTGCCTTCGGTTTAAAGTCACAGTTGTTGAACGGATCAGGCCTCTGATTCAGAGCAGGATCAAGCTCCACAGTCTTTCCCAGCACCTTTTCAAAATCCTCGGCAGTCAGGATTCCGGGACGCAGAATCACGGGGGTGTCTGAGGTCATATCGATCACTGTAGATTCGATACCCACCCGGCAGTCAGTGCTTTCGATGACAGCATCAACTCTTCCGTCAAGATCTTCCACCACATCCTTTGCCGTAGTAGGACTTGGTTTCCCTGAAAGATTGGCGCTTGGAGCCGCAATCGGACAACCGGATCCGCTGATCAGAGACAGCGCTACGGGATGATCCGGCATCCGTACACCCACAGTAGAAAGTCCTCCCGTGGTTGTGTCAGGAATCACCGGAAGCCGCGGCACAATCATAGTCATTGGTCCCGGCCAGAAAGCCTCCATGAGTTTTTCCATATCCGGCGTTACAGCAGAGGTAAGTTTCAGTAAATCGTCTTTTGACGATATGTGGACAATCATAGGGTTGTCCGACGGCCGCCCCTTTGCTGCATAGACCTTTCCCACAGCCTCCGCATTCAGCGCATCAGCTCCCAGACCATAAACCGTTTCTGTAGGAAAAGCCACCAGTCCGCCCGCTGCGATAATTTCAGCTGCAGTCGCAATATCTTCAGTTGTATCGGATAGTATCTTTGTATTCATAAATCTTAGAAGTTTTTCATCTTTTCTGCCTGATCATTGGTGATCAGTCCATCAATAATCTCATCCAGATCGCCGTCCAGAATAGAATTGAGCTTGTAAAGAGTCAGACCGATTCTGTGCTCGGAAACTCTTCCCTGCGGGAAGTTGTAAGTTCTGATTCTCTCACTTCTGTCACCCGATCCTACCTGACTCTTTCTGGCCTCGGAAATCTCCTTGTTCTGCTCCTGCACTTTCAAATCGTAAAGTCTCGCTTTCAGAACCTTAAAAGCCTTTTCCTTATTTTTGATCTGTGACTTCTCGTCCTGACAGGTTACCACAAGCCCTGTCGGTTCATGGGTCAGTCTTACCGCAGAGTCGGTGGTGTTTACGCACTGGCCGCCGTTTCCTGAAGCACGGTATACGTCTACTCTTACATCATTAGGATTCAGATCCACCTCCACGTCATCAACTTCAGGAAGTACTGCTACGGTAGCTGCAGAAGTATGCACACGACCCGCTGATTCTGTTTCCGGTACGCGCTGCACTCTGTGCACGCCGCTTTCATATTTCAGTCTGGAATATGCGCCCTTTCCCTTGATCAGAACAACCGCCTCTTTGATTCCGCCGATGCCTGTATCGTTGACATCCATCAGTTCAGTCTTCCATCTGTGTCTTTCTGCATAGCGCATATACATTCTCAGAAGATCCTGTCCGAACAGAGCAGCCTCGTCTCCTCCGGTACCGGCTCTGACTTCCAGAATTACGTTCTTTTCATCGTTAGGGTCTTTCGGCAGAAGTAGAATCTTCAGTTCCTCTTCATTTTTTTCAATCTGTTCTTCCAGCTCGCCGATCTCCATCTTTGCCAGCTCTCTCATCTCTTCATCGCTCTCGGTCTCCACGATGTCCTTTGCATCCCGAAGTCCTTCTTTTGCTTTCTTGTATTCCTCATACTTCTTTACAATAGGCTCCATTTCGCCCATCTCCTTGATGTACTTCTGCCAGGTGGGCTGATCATTGATTACATCAGGATCAGAAACCTTCATAGAAAGCTCCTGGTACTTTTCCACAATAAAATCTAACTTGTCAAACATATATATCTCCTCAAAATTCAAAAATTTTCAATTCTTATCTAATCGTATATTATATCACAGAAAGGCGCAATAAAAAACCGAAATTCTCTAATTTCAGCGGTTTTTTTGCCTTCTCTCCCGCAGTTTTCAGTCCGCTTTCCGTCTTCGCTCAACATTATCTCCCTGCTGTCCTTCTGTTCCGGAATACCGCAAAAGGGATTTCCGGCACAATAAAAGAACTGCAATTGGCAGATAGTTCATCTGAACTGCAGTTCTCTGGATTCTTCTGATTATTACAGGTTGTACTTGTTCTTGAACTTTTCAACACGTCCACCACGGTTGATGAACTTCTGCTGTCCTGTAAAGAACGGATGACATGCTGAGCAAACGTCAAGTCTCAATTCCTCTTTTGTTGACCTAGTCACAAAAGTGTTGCCACATGCGCAAGTTACTTTACATTCCTTATAATCAGGATGGATTCCTTCCTTCATGTTACACCTCTTTCCTGCTCAGGTTCGCACCCGTGCATATTTTAACTGTATCCACTACAGCCTTTATACTATATCACAACTGAATCAGGCAAACAAGTGTTTTTTTGCGGATTTCCAATATTTTTTCACAAAATGGCTTACCTGCAATTTACTGCTGTTCCTTTTTCCCTTTCAGTACAGCCACAACAATTCTGTCTCGTTTTGCCAGATCCTGCAGAGAAGTAATATTGAAAAATTTTCCCGTTTCTTCCAGCAATCCACACACATCTTCTCTCTGATCATGACCGATCTCAAACATGAGCACACCCTCTTTTTTCAGGCAGTCAGCTGCCCGGGATATGATCTCTCTGTAAAAGTCCAGACCGCTTTCGCCGCCGTCCAGAGCCATCATCGGCTCATGATCGCGCACTTCTCTCTGTAAGGTGGGAATAACACTGCTCTTTATGTACGGCGGATTGGAAATAATTAAATCAAATTTCCTGTGTCTGAATCTTTTCTGAAACGGCTCCAGCAGATTTCCCTGCTGAAAGGTTATTTTGGAAAGTCCCAGTCCGGCAGCATTTTCTTTTGCTACGGAAAGGGCATCCTCACTCAGATCCGAACACCATACCCTTACGTTCCGGCAGAGCTTAGCCAGAGACAGACCGATGGCGCCGCTGCCACAGCAGAGATCAAGAATTTCCCAGTCCTTTTTCCCTTTCCGGAGAAAAGCCTCGCCTCTAAGCGTGTTTCCCTGAATCAGTTCCATGGCGTCTTCCACCAGGGTTTCCGTATCCTGACGGGGTATCAGCACTTTATCATTTACCATGAAATTCAGTCCCATAAACTCCTGAAAACCGGTGATGTGCTGCAGGGGCACGCCGCTTCCGCGCAGCTCCAGAAGCTTGAAATATTCGTCGCACAGGCTGTCAGGAAGTATTTTCTGATATTCCAGGATCAGCTGAGCAGTCGTCACATTCATCAGATAACAATACAGCAGTTTGCAGTCGATGGCCGCATCGGCAACTCCGCTTTCTTCAAGATGTCTTCTGCCTATATTCAAGATTTCTTTCACCGAAAGGCTCATGTCTACTCCTCCGCAGCTTCTTTTTTCGTCTTTCTTTCAATAATATTTTCTTCTATCAGGTTTCCGTCAAGATCGCAGATCCCTTCAAAATACGGTGTATCCTCAGGCACCATAACAGCCTTCATGGCAGCAATGGCAACCTCAAGCTGTTCGTCGGTCGGCTCATTGGTCGTCAGTTTCTGCAGATAAAGACCCGGCAGACTCAGAATTTTCACCAGCCAGTTATCACTTCTGCCTGCCCATTTTAACAGCTCATAAGAAAGACCTGCCACAACAGGCACCAGAAGCAGTCTGGAAACAATACGCAAAGTCAGATTGGGCCAGCCCAGAAACAGATGCAGCACAAAGCTGATCACCATAACAAACAGCAGAAAACTGGTCCCGCATCTCGGATGCAGGGTATAGAACTGCTGTGCATTGGCAGGCGTCAGTTCCAGATTATTCTCAAAGCAGTGGATACACTTGTGCTCTGCTCCATGATACTGAAATACAGTCTTAATATCTTTCATCCGGCTGATTATGGCCAGATATCCGACAAAAATCACAATTCTCATCAGGCCTTCCACCAGATTGAACACAAAATCACTTTCAATCACGGGTTTCAGCAGATTGGCAATGACTGTGGGAAGCAGAATAAACATGCCGATGGTCATGACCAGGGCAATGATAACCGAAAGATAAATCATGATGTTCCATGCACCCTTTTCTCCGAAGGTCTTCTTCATCCAGAGATCCAGTTTACTCTCTTCCTCTTCTTCATCGCCGGTCCAGTTGGCTTCCAGCACGTCTGCAGAATACATGAGGATTCCTGTGCCCTGTACCAGAGACATGACGAAAGATACAACGCCCCGCAGCAGAGGAATGGTGGTCCATTTTCCCATCTTCCTGTTGGGCTGAGTTTTCATGTGTATTCTGCCGTCCGGGAGACGTACAGCCACAGCGGTCCGCTGCAGCCCGCGCATCATGATGCCCTCCATCACCGCCTGTCCGCCCACAGGCGTCGGGCAGGCATCCTTTAGAAATATCTTGCTTAAATCCATACTTAACCTCTGTCTTTACCCTAAAAATATCTTTTTAATGACCTGAATAAAGTTCGCATTGTCCCTGGTATGGGCCAGATTGTCTATGATCGTCTCGGTGACATCCTGTGTCGGGCTGTTTGCCATGGCTCTTCTCATCGCCCAGATAGCTTCCAGCTCCTCAGCAGTCATCAGCAGATCTTCCTTTCGGGTTCCCGATTTGTTCAGGTCGATGGCAGGGAAGATTCTCTTCTCTGAAAGCTTTCTGTCCAGATGAAGCTCCATATTACCTGTACCCTTAAACTCTTCAAATATAACATCGTCCATGCGGCTTCCCGTTTCTACCAGCGCAGTTGCCAGAATGGTAATACTGCCGCCTTCTTCAATGTTTCTGGCAGCGCCGAAAAACTTTTTCGGCTTATGCAGCGCTCCCGGATCCAGTCCTCCTGACAGAGTTCTTCCGGAAGCAGGTACGACCAGATTGTATGCCCTTGCCAGTCTGGTGATGCTGTCCAGCAGAATAACAACGTCCTTCCCGTGTTCTACCAGGCGCTGCGCTCTGGCAAGCACCATTTCCGCAACTTTTACATGATGCTGCGGCATTTCGTCAAATGTGGAATAGATGACCTCCCCTCCGTTCAGGGAGCGTTTCATATCTGTAACCTCTTCCGGTCTCTCATCAATAAGCAGTACGATGAGTTCCACTTCAGGATACTTTTTCTCAATGCTGTTGGCAATATTTTTGAGCAAAGTGGTTTTTCCAGCTTTCGGAGGCGCAACAATCAGACCTCTCTGCCCCTTTCCGATAGGCGCGATCAGGTCGATTAGCCTCGTAGACAGATCGCGGCTTCTGTCTTCCAATGTCAGTCTTTCTCTCGGAAAAATCGGCGTCAGATCTTCAAAGTCAGGTCTGCGCATTGCAACACCCGGCTCGTCTCCATTTACGGTAAGCACATAAAGCAGAGCGCCAAAACGCTCGCCCTCATTGGGAAGTCGGGAAATCCCCTTGATCAGATCTCCTGTCTTCAGGTTAAATCTTCTGATCTGAGTAGGAGAAACATATACGTCTTTATCACTGGTTAAAAAGTTGTTGAACCGCAGAAATCCAAAACCGCCCTCGGCAATTTCCAGAATTCCCTCCACTTCGGGACGGGGTCTTTCATGATTATGCCCGTGATGATGGACAGCTTTCGTTTCTTCTGCTGCCTCCCCTTCCTCCTGAGCCTCGTCATCGTCAGATTCACTGTCTGCATCTTCGTCGCAGCATCCGGCTTCATCCGCATGTTTTCTGCTGTCTGTTCCACCGGCCTCAGTCTCCGGGTCTGAAGATTCGCCTTCTGCAGATATTTCCGCCGGTATTTCTGTTTCCGGCGTTTCTTCCGTATCTGCTGTTTCTGATATTTCCGCCGTCTTTGCTGTCTCTCCGGTTTCAGCAGCCTTTTTTGTCCGCGCCGTCTTTCTCACAGTCTTTTTCGGAGCCGGTTTGTCTTCTTTCGGCTCAGCTGTCACCGATTCTTCCGTGACTTCTCCATCAGCAGGTATCTCTTTTTCCGCAGCCTTTTTCGTCCGTGACGTTTTCCGCGCAGTCTTTTTCGGCGTCGGTTTGTCTTCTTTCGGCTCAGTTGTCACAGATTCTTCCTGCGTCATCACTTCTTCTGTCAAATCTTCTTTCTTTTTTCTTGGCATACCGTTTTTCCGGACGTTAAAACGTCCGTTCCTTTCTATGTTAATTCTTCTGTTAAAATATATATCCGTCTGGAAACCTCAAGATTACAGGTACTTACCTGTAGCTGAAAATAACACGTTTAGATAAAAATCCAAGTTCATTATAATACAGTCCATTAAAAAATAAAAGGATCTTTTTTTGTTGAAAAACGGGGAAAAACCAAAATATCCCCTCTGTAACCCTATTCCTGCACACAAATCCTGTTTTCGTCCCTGCCCGTCAGATTTTTTCTGCAGTCGCATAGACCATTTTTAACCGAAAAAACCTTCTGCAATATCATTTACAAAAAGCAAGATGAAAATCTGCCTCAGTTATCCGAGATAAAAACAGCAAGACCGCTGCATATGCAGCGGCCCTGATAAGTATCATATTTTATTTGCTGTAGTCATAGAAACCGATACCGGTCTTTCTTCCCAGCTTGCCTGCTCTTACCATCTTTCTCAGCAGAACGTGTGCTCTGTACTTCGGATCACCGTATTCTTTATACAGTACATCCATGATAGCCAGACAAACATCGAGACCGATCAGGTCACCTAATTCAAGAGGTCCCATTGGGTGGTTGGCGCCAAGCTTCATTGCTGTGTCAATACCCTTTACATCAGCAACACCGTCAGCCAGGATGCCGATACCTTCGTTGATCATAGGAATCAGAATTCTGTTTACTACGAATCCCGGAGCTTCTGCAACTTCTACAGGAGTCTTGCCCAGTTTCTCTGCCAGTTCCACGATAGTAGCCTTTGTTTCGTCGGAAGTGGTCAGACCCTGGATGATTTCTACCAGTTTCATAGCAGGAACAGGATTGAAGAAATGCATACCGATTACTTTGTCAGGTCTGCCTGTTGCAGCTGCGATCTCTGTGATGGACAGGGAAGAAGTGTTGGTTGCGATGATAGCTTCCGGTTTAACCAACTGATCCAGTTCGGCAAACAGAGCCTTCTTTGCTTCCATATCTTCTGTTGCAGCTTCGATGATCAGGTCTGCATCTTTCACGATGCTGATGTCGGTGGAACCGTGGATTCTTCCCATGATTTCTGCCTTATCAGCTTCTGTGATCTTTTCTTTCTTGATCATTCTGTCCAGATTCTTTTCTACTGTAGCAATACCCTTGTCTACAGAGGTCTGTCTTCTGGCTCTCAGTACTACTTCATAACCATTCTGAGCAAGTACCTGGATAATGCCTGCGCCCATAGTACCTGTTCCTAATACACCTACTTTTTTCATTGTGAAAACCTCCTACCTACTTTTGTTAGTCACAATTCGCTTTTTGTTAAAAAATTAACTTTTCGCATGTCTCTATTATAACATATCCATAAATAAAGTAAAGTGTAAATTTATTTTATTTGCCGTAACTTGTCTTATTTTTCTTCCGACAGAAATTCAGTGATACCTTTTGACAACTGTGTGAAAGCGAAAAGCTGTCCAAGATTATAGTCATTCATCACTTCCATTGAGAGTCTGACTCCCGGTTTTTCATCATCAAAAACCTCACCGGCAGTACGAAGCATCAGACGATTCAGAGACCCGTCCTCGTCCCCCTCTTCAAAATACGGCATCATCACATCTTCGGAATCCTCTTCAATCAAAAGCTGACTCACAAAGGCAGCCTTATCGTCATAGTTCTGTCCGGCAGGCATCAAGATGCCGCTGCCCTGCCATTTGCCAAAATCCTCAAGCTGTTTCTGCCAGATCTGCAGAATTTCTGCTGTTCCGGAATGCTTCCTGCAAGCGGCTCTTGCCACGGCATAATCCGCTGCATCCAGATCCCAGGCAGGTGAAGCGAGCATATCATAAAATCCGTCCAGATAAGAAGACACGTGTGTACCGATAACCGCAAGAGGCAGCAGCGCCATTGGTGTATTGGCGCCAAAATGCGAAGAAGTGTTTCCGCAGGAGAACAGAGGGAAATCTTCTTCTGCAGCTTCTGCAGTAAAATATCTGCTCTTATTACCTGCAATGGCATAGAGTCGTTCTGCTGCCTGTTCTTTTCCATGACGGCGAATCAGCAGCTGTTTCAGGCAAAGGTAGGCTCCCTTCAGCTGTACCGGCTCCTCTCCGTCAGACACTGCCACGATAGAAAACCGCTTTCCCTCAAGTTCCTGTAAAAGTTCTGCATACTCTTTCGGAGATAAGGTGTCCCCGAAAACAACGACCCGACAGCGTCTGTCTGCAGGTTCTGCAGCGGAAAGAGCCCCGCGGACAAGGCGGCCTGCCTGTCCTGCTGCAACTGTCAGAACGATGTCACTCTGCTCTGCAAGCTTGTCAGCCGCTTCCTGCAATGCCGGCAGAAGCTGCCTGTCATTTCTGGCAATGGAATTCTTTACCCACTCTGTGTTCCAGAGGTGATCCAGCGCCGCTCCGCTGCGTTTTTTCAGCGGTTCTATCTGTAAAGAATCAAAGTTTTTATTTTCGATTTTAATGTTCATCATGCAATCCCTCCGGAAATCATTTTACCTCTTGGCGTCTGTTATTACAACTAATTTCACAGCATACCGCAACATAAAATTGATAGAATCCGTCTTTTTCATTATACTCCTCGTCGAAAGTTTCACATTAAAGTGCGAAAGGAGAATCATTTATGAGAAAGAAATTTTTGTGTTTATTTTTGGCTTTGACTATGACATTGGGCGTCACCGCAGTCTTTTCCTATGCTGATGACAACGGCGGCGGAGATACACCAACAATACAGCCGTATAGTACTGGATTAGTAGTTTTTGGAACAAGAAGGATCAGCAATACCAAGGCAGCCGCTTCCGTAGATGTTGAATTTACAGCTACAGCTGATGAATATTCCGTTACCATCACACTTCAAAAGAAATCTAACGGCAGCTGGGTCAAAGCCACAGATGTTGCAGCCAATACCATCATCTATCAAGGTACCAATAAAGATGGTATTCTTACATATGACGAATGGACCGTAAAATCCGGTGTTGTATATAGAATCAAATGTGTATCTACAGACAAATATGATAGTGGTATCACTTATACATCTACTACTTATTCTGATCCTTTCTAAAGAGATGATGTACACATCATCTCTTTAAATTCTTAATTATTTCACTATACTCTTTGTCATCTATGTCTCCTTTTAAAGATAAAATATTATTATCTGAAATAATATAAAAGGCTATTTCCTCAATATCTTTTTTTATTAAAATTTTCTTACCATTGTCCATGTCTATTGTCCTATTATAGTCTTTAATTGCCTTCTCATCACCACCTATAGTCTGTACTAATTTTAACTCTTGGTCTTTTTCCATAAAAATATAAGTATATCTTTCTACATACTCTGTTGATTCAATACTCAACTCCTCAAACTCATATCCTTCCGGCACATATCTTGGAATTACCAGATCCGGATAAGTTTTTTTCGCAGTTTCTACCATGTTCCAATCATTGACAACCACAACATCCGCGCCCAGGTTTTCATCCATATCGCCATCACCGCTTTTTATCACAGTATTCCCGTCTTCCTCACTGGTGATCGGATCATTCTTGCCTGCAACAGCATAATAGTCATCGCTGTCGGTCAGCGTCTTCATGCCGAAAGCCGCACAGCACACCAGAAGAACGCAGGCACAGACGGCGGCATACCGCCGCCTGCGAATCGCCCGTTTTCTCCTGTCTGCTGCCACCCAGGCGTGGAGCACTTCCACATCCAGTTTTTCGGATCTGGCCTCGGAGCGCAATGCTTCCCCAATACGCTTTTTAATCAGTGCGTCATAATAAGTTTCGTCTTCCGGAATATCTGCCTCTGCCCGCACCGGTTCAGACTCTGCCATGTTTTCCTTGTCTTTCCGAATATCCCTGTTTTCTTTACTATCGTTATTCATCGTTTTTGCCCCTCTGCTCAATTTTATCTCTCAATCTTTTCAAAGCTCTGCTCTCAATTGTTTTCACTGAGTTATAATTCATATCTAAAATTACTGCTATTTCTTTGAGTGTAAATCCCATTTTAAAGCGAAGCCTCAGAATCTCCGGCGCCGGAGGTTTCAGGCTGTTGATCAGTTCCACCAGAGTCTCATCAGTAAAGTCATTGTCCATAATTTCCCATGTCTCTTTACTGCTGCTCAGATCCTCCAGTTCTATAGGATAATCCTCATAATAAAATTCCGCCTCTTCCTTAATCTCATATTTCCTTCTGATTCCCAGAACATATCTGTACGCAATTTTGTAAAGCCAGGAATCCAGACAATCCATATCTTTCAGCTGTCCGATATTACGGTATGCCAGTACAAAGATTTCCTGTACCACATCCTCTCTGTCATTCTTTGGCACATTGAAAACTTTGACCAGATATTCGACATTTCCGTAATTCTCGCAGAGTATTTCCACTCTTTCTGCAAGTTCCTCGTCGCTGAGTTTCTTCTTAAATCCGAAATTAGTCATCATGAATCAACCTGTAAGAAAGTATACGGCGGTGTGTGCAAGTTCTTCAAAAAATTCCTCCCCTCATTTATAAACAGCAGTGCTTTTAAAAGATCCTTCTGCTAATAGTTTATTTGCTGCAGCCTGTCAATAAAACTACCTGACAGGAGATAATGCAACAACCGACAGGGTAATTTCTGTTGGCGTCAGGTTTTTTACCTTTCGGAAAGCTTTCCGAAAACCACGAACCGAGCCTGTTCAAATTCGTAGGTGCAGGTGCTCATCATCACGATTTTATCTTCTGACGAAACCTTTGTCTCTGTATCAATCAGGCTTTCTTCAGTGATCTTGCCCAGATAGGCTTCTATTTCCCCTTTTCCCGAGAAATCATACTGATACAGAGAACTGTCTGCCGGAATTCTCATAACGCTGAACACTTCAACATCAAAGCTTTTTTCCGGCAGTATCAGTCTCATGGTTTTGTGTTCTTCGTAATATGTCCGGTCTTCATACTCTATGAGCGAATGAAACATGGTGCCGTCTTTCATCCTGTGCCCGTAAATGATTGTGTTAAAGTCTTCAAAGGGATTTTCACACCGGTAATCGATAAAGATCGAGCCTTTGCCGTTCCACTCTCCGTTAACCATGTGATACAGATAATACTCATTATCTTCTCCCTGTACTACAGGATAGTTGATCACCGTTCCTTCAGAAAAGAGCCAGGCTTTTATATCTTTGTTTTCCGCCATCAGTCTTTTGAAGTCTGCGCCTTCCGGATCGGTCTCAGTCCCTGCCAGAGTTTTCAGCTCTTCATAGACCGCCGTTCCCTGTCGATATTCCAGAAGAATCCCTCCGATTTTGTACAGAGAAAAAATAATGACGGCGATCAGCATACAGATAATCACTCTATATAAAAATGAAGTTTTTTCCCTTTCTTTTTTCTTCAATTCAAAACTCCCCCGATTAAATTGTATCTTTTATCATATCACAAAAAAATACCGATTTCATCTTTAAGCGCATAAAATTAGCCTAACCTCAAATATTAGAAACATGGAGTTGATAGTTTTTATATTGGGGGGCGTTTTTTACGGCATTACGGAAATACTTTACCGAGGTTGCACCCACTGGTCCATGATTCTCACAGGCGGTGCAGTGGCCTTTACCTTTTATCTGATGACTCCTTTTCTTCTCCAGATGAATGTCTTCGCTACAGCTCTGGTAGGAGCTGTCATCATCACTTTTTATGAATTTTCCATGGGGCTCATTGTCAATGTGTGGTTCCAGTGGGACGTCTGGGATTATTCGGCGCTTCCGGGCAATATTATGGGACAGATCTGCCCTAAATACACGGCATACTGGTTTTTAATATGCCTTGCCTTCTTCTCCCTGATAAAATATAATAGAACTATATTTTTCTGACAAAACAAGTGACTGATAGGGGGACAAAATCATGGCAAAATACGATTACAGCAGGCTGCAGAACGGCAGTGACATCAGAGGTGTGGCTCTGGATGGGGTTCCTGGAGAACCGGTTAATCTGGATCAAACGGCGGCAGGCCGTCTGGCCAGAGGCTTTCTTTTCTGGCTCTGTCATACTACCGGCAAGGACGCATCTCAGCTGACGATTTCAGTAGGCCGGGATCCGAGGCTTTCTGGCAAAGCACTGGCTGACGCCTTCTTTGAGGCCGTAAGACCTTACGGATGCAGGCTGTTATCCGCAGGTATCGCTTCTACACCTGCCATGTTTATGTCCACAATTTTCGAAGATTATCGATGTGACGGCGCAGTGATGATCACTGCGAGCCACCTTCCCTGGAATCGAAACGGCATGAAATTTTTCAGTGAAAAGGGTGGTCTTGACAAAGGAGACATTGCCGACATCATCACCTTTGCAGAATCGGACTCTATTCTCAATTCCGTAAGAGTAAGCACGCCAAAAGAAGTGGAAGAAATTCCGCTTCTCGATACATATGCCGCTCACCTCAGAACCCTGATCAAAAACGGCGCCGGCAGCGACCATCCTCTTTCCGGTATGAAAATCACTGTAGATGCGGGAAACGGTGCCGGCGGATTTTATGCCGATAAAGTTCTGAAACCGCTGGGCGCCGATGTATCCTCCGGCCAGTTTCTGGAACCTGACGGAAACTTCCCGAATCATGCGCCAAATCCGGAGGATAAAAAAGCCATGGAGGCAATCTGCAGCAGAGTTAAAGAATCTGGTGCAGATCTGGGTATTATCTTTGATACCGATGTAGACCGCTCCTCCGCAGTGGATGAGCATGGCAGAGAAATCAGCCGAAACGGCATTGTTGCTATGGCCGCAGCGCTCATTGCGGATCAGCACCCGGGTACCACTGTGGTTACGGACAGCATCACCAGCAGACAGCTGACTGCTTTTCTGGAAGACAATCTGGGTCTTTCCCATCTGCGTTTCAAACGAGGCTACAAAAATGTCATCAACAAAGCAAAGGAATTATGTGATAACGGTACCGACAGCCAGCTTGCCATCGAGACCTCCGGCCACGCTGCCTACAAAGAGAATTACTTCCTCGATGACGGCGCTTATCTGGCTACAAAAATCGTCATCAAAGCAGCTCAGCTTTTCCGGGAAGGAAAAGGGATTTCCACTTTGATCTCCGATCTGACTGTACCTGCTGAAGCCGTCGAAATCAGATTTCCTATACTGAAAGAGGATTTTTCCTCTTACGGCGATGAGATCCTGCACAATCTGGAAGAACTGGCCGCCGACGGAAAGATAGAAGATGCGGTTCCGGTACAGCCCAACTATGAAGGTGTCCGTATCAACTTCACCCATCCGTCCTGCAGTGGCTGGATGCTTCTGCGAAAATCTCTCCACGATCCGATTATGCCTCTGAATGTGGAATCCGATGTGGAGGGAGGCTGCGATGAAATCCGCCGCAGGCTGAAACCTCTGCTGGAAAAATTTGATGGTCTGGACATATCCCGGCTGTAGTTTTCATCGTTCTGATATCCGTTTTGAAAGAGCGGTTAACCGGAAAACGAGAATAACGAATTTGAAAGTATAAATATAAGATCTTGTTAACCAGAAATTGCAAAGAACAGAGAAATGAGTATGAAGGAACGACTGTTTCCGGTGGCTTTTTCATACTCAAATCGAAGGAAAATGCGACTTCTGGTTGATTTTTGCCCAATTTTCTCTCACTGGCGGTCAATTTTTTATACTCATAAAACGCTTTATTTGTCATTTTGGTTGACAGCCTGCCAAAATTTCCATTATCTGTAAGTTTTTATTGACAAGCCCACGGCTAAAATGTAAAATAATTACATTAAAGACAAGGAGAGGAAATATATGAGTTATCAGGAACTGACAAAACAGAATATCAGACTGCAGAAAGATCTGATAAAGCAGTTTACCTCTGCACTCTGCTGCCTGCCCGAGGGACGGCTGACCTGTAAAAAAATCCGAGGCAAGGTTTATTATTACCGTGTCGAGAACAAGAGCAAGAAACAGATCTATATCAGCACAGGGAACGGAAAACTGATTTATCAGCTAAAAAACCGTCGCGTCATGGAAGCCGCCATCGCGGTAATGAAAAAAAATATAGAAGCTCAGGAAAAAATGCTGAAACTATATGAAAACTTTGATCCTGCTTCTATTGAGAAAAAACTGGCGCCCGTGTATTCCAATGCGTCTATTGTCTGTTCATATCAGATAGAGGCAGGCTTTCGCCGTTCACAAAACAAATTCTACCAGCAGGGCCTGACAGAGCGAACTTCTTTTGGACTGTATGTCCGTTCGAAATCAGAAGCCCTGATCGCTGAACTGCTTCACGCAGCAAACATCCCTTTCCAATACGAAGCCCCATTGCAATTATCAGATAAAAACGGCAAAACAATCGCCTATTACCCGGACTTCACTATCATTACACCTTCAGGAAACATAGTATACTGGGAACATGCCGGCAGACTGGATCTGCCCTCCTACCGCGGAAAATTCTTCTCGAAACTGACTGACTACTATTATCATGGCATTATTGTTCCGGACAATTTAATCATCACAATGAACGGACCTGACGGCAGTATCAATGTAGAAGCTATCAGCAGGATCATTGACAGTCAGCTTCTGCCGTTTTTCTGATTGCCGTTCAGCCCCTGATTCTGCTGTCTTATCCGGTGCTGCCCGGACAGTTGCCCCTGCGATTAACCAGAAACAATGAAAGTACTCTTTTTCTGTATAAAAAATTCGCCGCTGAAAAGAAAAATCCGAATAAAAATCAACCAGAAATCGCATTTCTCTTCGATTTGAGTATGAAAACTCCGCCAAAAACGATAAATTCCATCAAAGACTTCATACTCATTTCTCTGTTCTTTGCAATTTCTGGTTAACAGAAGCTCATATTTATACTCTTGAATCCGTTTCTTTGATTATCTGGTTAACGCTCCGTTAATTCTATCTCTTCTGACCGGTTTATCCGCTTCAGAAATGTGCCTCAGCGGGAACAGAATTTCTCAACAGTTCAATTTCTCTGGCATAGCCGGAAAGATCCGGCTGAGGTGTTTCCAGAATGCAGGGAAGTCCTATGAGCGCGGGATGATTCACCACTTGAAGGATAGCCTCTGTTCCGATGAATCCCTCCCCGATGGGCGCATGGCGATCCTTGCGGGCTCCTCTCGGGTTCCGGCTGTCGTTGACATGAAGCGCCTTCAGCCGGTCAAGTCCGATGATTCGATCAAATTCTTCCAGTACACCATCCAGGTTTTCAACAATATCATAGCCGCCGTCACTGACATGACAGGTGTCCAGACAGACACCGATCTTTTCACCATACTTTACACGGTCTATAACAGCCGCAAGCTCCCGGAAACTGCCTCCTATTTCACTGCCTTTACCTGCCATGGTTTCCAGCAGAATCACAGTAGACTGTCCCGGAGTAACGATCCGGTTCAGTAAATCCGCAATCATCTCGATCCCTTTTTCCACACCCTGGCCGACATGACTTCCGGGATGAAAATTATAGTAGTTTCCCGGTAGATATTCCATTCTTTCCATATCTTCTTTCATAGCCATATAGGCA
The DNA here is from genome assembly GCA_949289445.1 of uncultured Eubacteriales bacterium. GTDB lineage: Bacteria > Bacillota > Clostridia > Peptostreptococcales > Anaerovoracaceae > Senimuribacter. The sequence goes on along the minus strand of CASEOD010000159.1, from coordinate 30,894 downwards.
AATTCTCTGGTTTTTTCAGTTGCTGAACAGGGATTCAGAGTGTAAGGCGCATGGGCGACCAGCTTGCCGAACTGATATTCCTCCATGATCGCAAGCAGATTCTCCGCATCTTTCACGTCGATCTCTTTCGCTTTTCCTCCCCGCGGGTTTCTCGTAAAAAATGCAAAAGTGTTGGCGCCGATGCTTACCGCATCTTTTCCCATGGCCGCAAAACCTTTCGCGGAAGAAAGATGGCAGCCGATATATTTCTCCTTTTTCATCTCTTTCGTATTCATATTATTCTATATACCACCATATACCTCTCAGAATCATCTGTCCGGCGCTTTTATTCCCGGGATATTTATGATACAATTTGAATACCACAAAGAAAGAAGGAATCACTATGTTTTCCATTCAGTCTGATAAACAGCTGCTTCTGGCAGCAGAGAACTCCCATACACTGAAAGCACTGTCCGAACAGTTGCGAGAAGTCCTTCCGGACGATACGGTAATCATCCCCTATCCCGTCAATGAAACCGGTAAACCTGCTCTGAAAGGGCGTTACTATACAGTTTTTTCAAGTCAGGCAATCTGCAGCATATGTCAGAATACAGATCTTCAAAATCACATTGATCAATATATTACCGGTACCCCTACCCTCAGCGGCGAAAGTCTGGAACTGCTCCTGACTCTTCCCCGTGATCAGGAAATACTGCTGATGTCCGATTCCAGAGAAACAGCCGGTGAAACAGCAGAAATTCTGAGAGACATGGGATTCGGATATCTTCATTTCAAACTCTGCTATCCGGGTGCCAGCCCGTCTTTTACTTCAGATACCCCGGCAGTTACCACAGGAAACCTGTCCTTTGTCCCTCCCGGCATAGAAAAAGTATACATCATGGGCGCTCTTCTCTTTGACTTTGGAACGGTCATTCGAATCATGACCCATTTTCATGTTCCGGAGCAGAATATTCAGTATTATGCGCAGCTCTGTCAAAAGAAACTGTTTTCCTTTGCTCGCCGTCTTGCCGATGCAGCCGAATCAAACGGTGAAATAACAGAAACTGTCAGAACTGCACTGCCGAGAAAAGGATTATATGCCAAATACCACTTTGATGACATCATCGGAAGACATCCTTCCATGATCAAGATAAAACACTCTGCAGAAAAAATCGCAAGAACGGATCTGACGGTTCTCATTGAAGGAGAGAACGGTACCGGTAAAGAATTGCTTGCCGGTGCAATTCACAATGCATCCCTGCGAAAAAGCCGCCCTTTTGTCACAATAAACTTTTCTGCTCTGCCTGACGACCTTATCGAGTCAGAACTCTTCGGCGGAGAAAGCAGAACAGGCCTGTTTCAGCAGGCAGAAGGCGGAACGGTCTTCCTCAACGAAATCGGAGACATGTCTCTGAAAATACAGGCAAAATTGCTGCATGTTCTGCAGGAAAAGGAAATCATAAAAAAGGGAGGCAGCCGTCTCATTCCCGTAGATATCCGCATCATTGCCTCAACCAGCCGTGATCTCCAAAAGATGATCAGCGACCGTCTTTTCAGAAAAGATCTGTATTACCGGCTGAAAGAAAGTTATCTCCGGCTTCCTCCTCTGTCGGAAAGGAAAGAGGATATTCCTCTGCTCATTGATTACTGGCTGAGTACCAGATTCAAAAGCTACAAAGAGATCAGCACTTCAGCCATGGAGACACTGATGCGAAAGGACTGGCCGGGAAATGTGAGAGAACTGATGAATACCATCAGATTTGCGCTTGCCGTCAGTGAAAAAGATATCATTACCGCAGATAACCTGCCATATAGCAGTGTTCAGACTTTTGACGAATCCGCTGTATGGGACCCAGATGCCTGTGCAGACCCCATCTCCCTGAATATTCTGGCAGCAATACACGAAATCAACCAGAGAAGCGAGATTGCAGGAAGAAACAGAATCTACTGGTTCCTGAGAGATAACGGTATCGATCTTTCTGAATACAAAATCCGAAAAAGACTGGCGGAACTGTCGGAAGCCGGACTGGTTTCATCCACCCACGGGAAATACGGTCTTTCTCTGACGGATAAAGGCATTATGATCCTGGAGAATCGAAAAATCAGATAGAACAAAAACTGTGCCGCTGACCCGGGTCAGCGGCCGGCCTTTTCAATGCTCCAAAGCTATGGTCAATCTGTCTTTTACGCCGGATAAAAGAAAAATCAGAAAAGCCTCCGGAACTTTTCTGATCTTGTCACACCTGTTACATTTTCAATATGTTTTATTCTGAATATCTCCTCCGGGTATCAGTGCCGTTCCAGCACCGTAGAGAACACCACCTGTGTCTCGGTTTTTCCGAAAACCTGCAGTTTACCGAGGAACTCATCCAAAAGTCCCGTTGACGAAAAGACTACCTTGAGAATCATAGAATACGGTCCGGTAATATGATTGCATTCCAGCACTGAATCCTGTTTTTCCACAAATTCATAGAATTTCTTACTGTCCTCAGGCTCAACGGTGATCAGGATAAACGCCTTGATTCCGAAACCCAGTTTCTCAAGATCCAAATCTGCATGATACCCTTTGATATAGCCTTCCTTTTCCAGTTTTTCTATCCGCGCAGATACTGCGGGCGTTGTCAGATAAACCTCTGCAGAAAGCTCCTTCAGCGGTGTGCGGGCATTTGTTTTCAGCTTGTTGAGAATCTTTATATCAATTTCATCTAAGTTTTTCATCTATAACCTGCCTTCATTTTTTTCAATACTACTATACCACAGCTTTTTGCAAAACAAAACCCAAAAGTCGAAGACTTTTGGGTCCTGTCACGTATGATCACAAGCTTTATGCGTTTTGAATCGCTTCTTTGATTCTGGCAGGCATGGCTCTACATTCTGCTTCCGTATTTGAAGCCACGGAAACCCGCAGTCCTCTTCCCATCGGAATCACGAAGATGTCCATATCCTGCAGTCTCTGTCCCGCCGCCTCAGGATTCTCACAAGGAATCGTAATGAAGAATCCGCTGTCATAAGGGCACACAGAAAGTCCTGCTTTGTCAGCTTCCTCCATGAAAGCCGCTCCTCTGCGGCGCAGTATCTCAAGATAGTGTTCCCGCTCAGCTTTCACCTTTGCCAGACAGTCTTCATCAGACAAGATATCCGCCAGCACCTGCATGGCTGCTCTGTTTCCGTTGGACCAGGAGGCTCTGGACTCCACACTCATTACATCAAGAAATTCCCCGGCCACTTCCGGACTTTTAGCCATACACAGGATTGCTCCGCAGCGCATTCCGTACATCGTATAACCTTTTGATGCACTGAAAGCAATCAGAGGCAGCACATGTGTCTGCGTTTTTGCAAGCTTTTTCAGGAAGGTTCTGTAGCTGACCGCATCTCCCGAAAAATCCAGATAGGCAATATCTGCCAGCAAGGCGATTTTCTTATCTGAAAACCGTCCGGTTATCTCAAGAACTTTATCCCAGTCTTCGTCAGTAAAGGTATAGCCGGTAGGATTATGGGCAGGCGTATTGATAATCACCAGGGTCTGTTCCTGTTCCTTCAGAATATCTCCCAGTGCTTTCTCAAAAGCCTCGCCATCGAAGGCATTATCCTTTCCAAAGAGAGGATAGGTGGTCACTTTCCGTCCAATCTCAGAAGCGATCAGCTGATACGGATTCCAGTGCCAGTCGCTGACCAGAATCTGATCACCCGGCTCAGTATATCCGGATATGGCGTTTCTGACAGCCCCGGTACCACCCGGTGTGTAACAGCTTTCTACAAAAATGCCTTCTGGGATTTCATCCATAAATACTGCTTTTTTTACTGCCTCACGATAAGCCGGCAATCCTAAAATGGGCGCATATGCCGCATAATCCTCCGGCTTCAGTCTGCGGATACACTCCATGACAGATTCCAAAACCACCAGCTTTCCGTCATCATCAAGCAGCACCCCGATGGTGGAGTCGATAACCTGATCTTTACCTTTCTGGGCAATTCTCTCTTTTGCTTTGGAAGAAACCCCAAAGAGCTTGTCGGGAGCGCCGATGGCTGTCCTTCCGTTTTCTTTTGCCATAAACATATAAATCTACCTCTCTTTTCTATACCGGGTACGCCTTGTTGGCAAGGTCGTACTGCAGCGGATCTATTTTATTTTCTCTCGCATCTCTATACTTGAAAAACTCCGCAGCAACTTTCGGAAACAGCGCATAAGATAGCACATCTTCATCCTGCGTTTTAAAAGTTTCCATCTCTTTTTCCAGTTTTTCAAGCTCAGGCTTCATCAAATCTGCCGGTCTGCAGGTAATCGGCTCCTCATCACCGATGGCCATCTTCTGCACTTCAGGGTTAAAAGGCTTCACCGTCTTTCCATAATCTCCGTGAAGAATTGCCCGGGTTTCCTTGGACATAATCTTGTAGCGCTGACCGGTCAGCACATTGAGTACTGCCTGCGTCCCTACTATCTGAGATGACGGTGTCACCAGCGGAGGTTCTCCCAGATCTGCGCGAACCTTTGGAATCTCCTCCAGTACCTCATAAAATCTGTTTTCTGCTCCTTGCTCTTTCAGCTGAGACATCAGGTTGGAAAGCATACCGCCGGGCACCTGATACAACAGGGTTTTCACATCCACTGTCAGCATTTTGGGATTCAGCAGTCCGCTTGCAATGGCTTCATCTCTGATAGGTCTGAAATGATCTGCAATTTCGGCCAGCAGACTCATATCAAGTCCTGTATCGTATTCTGTCCCCCCAAGAGCCGCTGCCATCACCTCGGTTGCCGGCTGACTGGTTCCCATTGCAAAAGGAGAAATTGCTGTGTCAATAACATCGCATCCTGCCTCAACACCTTTCATATAGGTAACAGGGGCGATGCCGCTGGTGCAGTGACTGTGCAGCTGCAGCGGAATTCTGATGCAGCTTTTCAGCTCCCTGACCAGCCTGTCTGCCATATCCGGCGTCAGAATCCCGGCCATGTCTTTAATACAGATAGAATCTGCGCCCAGACTTTCCATGTCGCAGGCAAGAGATTTCCAGTAATCTATGGTGTAAGCACTGCCTGTGGTGTATGACATGGCAAGCTGCACATGGGCGCCTTCCTTTCGAGCTGCCTTTACTGCAGTCTCCACATTGCGCAAATCGTTGAAAGCATCAAAGATTCGCAGAATATCAATTCCGTTTGCCACAGATTTCTGAACAAAGTATTCTACCACATCATCGGCGTAATGCCGATAACCCAGTAAGTTTTGCCCCCTCAGCAGCATCTGCAGTTTTGTATTTCTGATTCTCTTTCGCAGAGTCCTGAGCCTCTGCCACGGGTCCTCATTTAAAAATCGCAATGACGCGTCAAAGGTTGCGCCGCCCCAGCACTCGATAGAATGATAGCCCACCGAATCCATTTTTTCCAGAATAGGAATCATATCCTCTGTCTTCATTCTGGTGGCAATCAGAGACTGATGTCCGTCTCTGAGCACTGTTTCTGTGATTTTCACTCTTTTTTCAGTCATTTATATTTCTCCTTTAACTTAAGGCTATACTCCGAAAATGGCCATAAACACACCTGCCACCACCGCAGTTCCAATCACGCCTGCTACATTAGGCCCCATAGCGTGCATCAGCAGGAAATTGACAGGATCTGCCTCAGCACCGACTTTCTGTGATACTCGGGCTGCCATAGGTACGGCAGACACCCCTGCAGAACCGATCAGAGGATTGATCTTTCCTCCGGAGAGTTTACACATCAGCTTGCCGAACAGCACGCCTGCAGCAGTACCGAAGCAGAATGCCGCCAGGCCGATTGCCACAATCTTCAGTGTGCTCCAGTTCAGAAAGGCCTCTGCACTGGTAGTAGCTCCCACAGAAGTTCCCAGCAGAATAACAACAATATACATCAGTGCATTGGAAGCTGTTTCCGTCAGCTGACGAACCACACCACTCTCTCTGAACAGATTTCCCAGCATCAGCATTCCCACAAGAGGTGTTGTAGATGGCAGAAGACCGCAGACTACAATGGTGACAACCACAGGAAACAGAATTCGTTCCCGCTTGGAAACAGGCCGAAGCTGTTCCATTTTAATTTCACGTTCCTCTCTGGTGGTCAGTGCCCGCATGATCGGAGGCTGGATAATAGGTACCAGAGACATATAGGAATAGGCTGCCACAGCAATAGGGCCCATGATATCAGTCTGCCCCAGCTTCATGGCAAGAAATATGGAAGTCGGACCGTCTGCACCGCCGATAATGGCAATGGCTGCTGCTGATTTGTCATTGAAACCAATCAGCATGGCCAATATGTACGCGCCGAAAATCCCGAACTGTGCCGCCGCACCGAGCAGAAAGCTCTTCGGGTTGGCGATGAGCGGTCCGAAGTCCGTCAAAGCACCGACTCCCAGGAAGATAAGGGACGGCAGAATGGTCCACTCATCCAAAAGGTAGAAATAGTGGAGCAGGCCGCCCTCTTCCATAATGGGAGGATAAAGATTTACAAGCAGCATACCGAAAGAAATCGGCAGGAGCAGCAGGGGCTCATACTGCTTTGCAATCGCAAGATATAAGAATCCACAGGCCACCGCAATCATCACCAGATTGCCCAGGGTCAGATCGAAAAAAGCGGTCTGATGGACAAGATTTCCGAGGGTTGTCATAATATAATCCATAGGACACCTCTTACTGGGCAACTGACGCTACGGTCTGTCCCGCTTCAACACTGTCTCCCTCACTGACACTGAGAGAAAGAAGTTTTCCGTCCTCAGGCGCAACAATAGGAATTTCCATTTTCATCGCTTCCAGGATCAGAATGGTGTCTCCCCGTTTTAACAAGTCTCCCTCTTTGGCCGTAATTTTCCATACTTTTCCGGTAGTTCCTGAGGTGACCGGCGTTCCGGTTCCCTGCTGAGGTCTCTGCTGCTGAGAAGCTGCCGGTGTATTGACAGGTTCCGCAGAAACGGTTCCTGCAGATTCTCCTTTTTTCTCCACCTCAACTTCATAGGTGACACCGTTTACTTTGATCATATATGTTTCCATGATTTCTCCTTACTGTACCTTTCTGATTCTTTTTACGGACCGGACGATATACGTATCTGTATCTTGCACCGTACCGCCGCCGGCTTTTTTCCGTTCTTCCGCTTTAGCCGCCGCGATGGCAGCGGTGATGACTGCAATGATCACATCTGCCTCTGTACCGTCTTTTTCAGGCTCTGCAGTTCCCGCCGATATGTTCTTCACTGCCTTTTTCTCCGGTTCCGGTATGAAGCGGAACAGGGATATGATGCAGCTGATTACAATCAGCATGAGAAAAACAATACCCATACCAAGCAGCGTGTTCATACCCGCCTTTGCAAATATTTCTGTCAGACTCATCGGCTGCCTCCTTAATAAAGATTGGCGAAAGTCTCAAAAGCGCCTACCAGATATTTGCGGGTTTCCTCCGGTCTGATCACTTTGTCCGCATAGCCGTGCCGCGCAAGGGCCTGTGCGCTGCAGTGAGTCCGGGCATAGGACTGTGCCCGTTCGTCCAGCACCGCAGCCTCTGCGTTTGGATAGAGAATCTCCACCGCCTGTCTCGGATTGATAATGTTTACGTTGGCATTTTCCCACATGAACACATAATCTGCGCCGAGACCTTTACTGTTCATCATACTGTATGCGCTGCCGTAGATCTCTCCGGTTATCAGATTGACTTTCGGAACCCCGGCACAGGTCAGCGCACGAATCATACGGCCTGCTGCCTTCGGCAGATAGATTTCCTGTTCATCTGACGTGTCAAAGCCTTCGGTATCGGTAACGGTAAGAATGGGAATATGATATCTGTCACACAGGCGGATAAAATATGCCGCTTTGTCAAAGCCTTCGGCGCTCATCCGCCCGCTGCCGTCCGAGCCTCGATGATTTGCCACCGCTCCCACTACATTGCCGTTAAGACGGATAAACCCCGTCACCATTTCTTTTCCCGCTTCTCTTCTGGTCTCAAAGAAAAACCTGTCGTCTGAAATCTCCTTCAGAATACCTCTTCCGTCTCCAAGCCTGTTTTCGATTTCCGGACAGAGACGGTTGAGATCGTCCGTACATACAGACTGCTGCGGCAAAGCATCAGTATTTGACGGAAGCAGTCCGATAAGTGTTCTGACGGAGGTGATAATCTCGTCGCAGCTCAACTTACCGTCGGTAAAATCCTCCTGTCCGGCAATCTGCGAAAAGCTCCGATCTATGAGATTTTTTGAGTTGAGAAAGAGATTGCCTTTTTCTTTTTCAACAAAGACAAAATCAGCCATATTGGCGGCAATCGACATTCCGCCTCCGCATCTTCCCACTACTGCCATCAGCTGCGGAATGGATTCACACGCCGCGGCCTGCAGTCTGTACAGTCCGGCAAACTGATTCAGACCGTCCAGTGCCTCTTCAATACGAAAACCATGACAGTCCAAAAGCCCGATAACAGGCGCTTTTGCACGAAGAGCCTGCCGGTAAAGCCTCCGGAGTTTCTGTCCGTGCATTTCTCCAAATGAACCACCCATGATTTCCCCGTCCTGGCAGAATATATAGACCAGTTTACCGTCGATGGTTCCATATCCTGTAATCACACCGTCTGAAGGCTTTGGCTCTTCAGGCGCATAGAAATCGGTCAGTCTTGCGGTGACCTCTTCCCCCATCTCCATAAAACTGCCTTTATCTAAAATCTGATGAATTTTCTTCTGTGCATGGGTCAATTTTTCCCGTTCCATAAATTATCGCACACCTTACCTTTCCAAATTTGATTTTATTTTAGTCAGTGGAAAAAAGCTTTTCAATACTTTGGAAAAACTGCTAAAAATTTTAAGAAATCAAAGGGTTCAAGTTAATTTTTTAAATTTTTTGGGGGAAATATTTTAAAAATCATACTGGGTTTTTCGTATCACTTTTCAAACAAAAACATAAAAACCGGGATACAATATTTGCATCCCGGTTTAATCCTCAGTAGAATAAAGAGCTGTTTTCTTTTAATGTTCTGAGGCAAAACTATCTTCTTTTCAGTCTATTCAACTTCTATTTTCCTGAAAACATCTACAAATTCCCCAATATAGTCTGCTACTCTGGTCAGCATTTCTTGTCCCCATTTTTCTGAGGCATCTTTTGGATGATCCGGACCGATCCAGCCATTTGAGGTATACCGATCCACCAGTCTCGGAACAGGAATTCCAATTCCCTGAAACTCTATTCTATCAAACCCCATTGTCGGAAACATCTCACTGATATCATTTACCAGTTTCTGTTCAGAAAGACATTGGAAATGTACGAGAGAAGGATCTACAGCAAGCATTGCGGCTGTTTCTTCACCACCTCCATGACCTCCTGCCCATTTAGAATTCAGCTGTCCCGCCAAAATCCACCAGTTCAGCTCCACTCCCAGAGCTCCTTTTTTACTGAGTTCAATGCATACTTTGTTAAGTGTCGGAATATTTCCTCCATGACCATTTAGAAACAGAATTTTTCTGGCTCCATGATGTATCAAACCATCTGTAATCTCTGTCAGAAGCAAATACAGGCATTCTTCGCCGATGGAAATTGTACCCGGATAATTTACCATATCCTCACATACACCATAAGGAATTCCCGGCGCCGATACAATGTGTGTCCTTGCTTCTATCATGTCCAACAATTTTTCAGGAATCAGAGTGTCTACCCCAAGTACGTTGTGACTCCCGTGATTTTCAAGGCATCCCACGGGTATTATCACAATATCATTTTCCTCAAAGTACACTTCAGCTTCTCTGCAGGTCATTCTGCTCAGTTTCATTACTGACTCACCTCTACGTTACGCAGACGATGATAACCATTCGGATCCACAGTAAAATTCTTTACATTCTGAGTTGCACCGACATTGACACTGTCATAATAAAGTGGTACATACGGACAAACATCACCTAACAAAGTTTCCAGCTGATCATAATATTCCTGTCTCTTTTCAGGATCTGCAGTTTTCCTTCCTGCTTCTATCAGCTTATCTACCTCTGCATCCTTTAAAAACGCATCATTGCCCGGATAACCGGTCTGAGTGGAATGGAACAGAGAATAGTAGGTATAGTCCGCATCTCCGGTTACACAAACCCAGCCACTGAGTGACAGTTCATGAGAGCCGGTTCCCAGTTCGTCGATCCATGTGCCATACTCTCTTGTCTGAATGCTACAGTTAATTCCAATTTCTTTTAACTGGCTCTGTATTACCTGACAGATTTCATTCTTCAGGGAATCATCAGTAACGGATAATGTACAGTCAAAACCGTTCGGGTATTTGGATTCCTTCATCAGCTGTTTTGCTTTTTCCAAATCAAATTCATATTTCACAACATTTTCAGAAAAACCAAATGCATTTGGAGGAATAACAGAGTCTGCTGCTTCTCCGGAACCATAGAGCATTGTTTCTACAATAGTATTCTTATCAATGGCATATCTGATAGCCTGTCTTACTTTAGGATCCGAGAATTTATCGTTATTTCCGTTAACTGTCAGATAGGTTACACTCTGTGATGCACCTCTGAACAGCTGAAGATTCTCATCCTCTTCTACTCTCTTTGCATCGTTTGCAGAAACGCCATAAGCCAAATCTGCCTCTCCGGTTTCAATCGCAATGACTCTTTGTGCTGCTTCAGGAACAACTTTCATCACAAGATTCTGAGTCTTCGGCGCTCCCTGCCAATAATCGGCATTTGCTTCCATCTTTACGTATTCGCCCTGCTTCCATTCGGTGAATTTGTATGCTCCGGTTCCAACAGGATTCAGCTGAAAAGCTTCTTCATCTGCTTCAACCACATGTTTAGGAACAATGGCTGTAAAAGGAACGGTCAAACTTGCCAGCAACGGCGAATATGGTTCTTTTGTCTTAATTGTCACTTCATAATCTCCATCTGCTGTAATTTCACTAATCGCATCTACCACATACGATACATAATTGGAATTCTTTGCCCTGTTAATGGAAAATACCACGTCTTCTGCGGTCATCGGTTCTCCATCATGGAATTTTACATCCTCGCGCAACTTAAATTTCCAAGTTGTCTCATCAATCTGTTCATAGCTTTCTGCCAGACATGGAGACGGCTCATTGTTCTCATCCATAATCAGCAATGTGTCAAAAATCTGGCTCGTTACCGCTACAGCCGGAGTTTCTTTTCCAACGTGTGGGTCAAGAGATGTGACATCGGCTGCCTGTACCCAAGTCAGGGTATCTTTCATTTCCCCGTCTGCTTTGTCGTCTCCTCCGCATCCGGCAATCGTAAATGCCAGACAAAGAATCAACGAAAGTGTTAATAATTTCTTCATGTTACTTCCCTCCTCTTTCTATTTGAACATGAGTTATTGATTAATCTCATGCACACGGACGCAAGCTACAGCATGACCTGGCTCGCACTCAGACAATGGAATATCTGTACCTCTGCATGCATCTGTAGCATAAATACATCTACCGGCAAACCTGCATCCCGGCTGTGGTTCAATCGGCGAACCGATTTCTCCTTTTAAAATAATTCGTTCCAGCTGAACATCGGGATCAGGTATTGGAATTGCTGACAGTAATGCTTTTGTATAAGGATGCAGCGGTCTGGAAAACAGCTGTTTCACATCACAGTACTCTACCACTGTTCCTAAATACATAACCATGATTTTATCTGCCAAATGCTTCACAACCGACAGATCATGAGTAATAAACATGTATGTCAGCCCCATCTCTGTCTGCAAATCCTGCATCAGATTCAGTATCTGGGCCTGAATTGACACGTCCAATGCAGACACAGGCTCATCACATACGATAAACTGCGGATGCAGCGACAAAGCTCTGGCAATTCCGATTCTCTGTCTTCTGCCTCCATCCAGTTCATGAGGATAAGAATTGACAAATCTTTGTGCAAGCCCTACCAGATCCATCAACTCAGAAACTCGTTTATTCAGCTCTGCTTTATCAGTTTTCTTTACGACTTTCTGAATTATCAAAGGAAGTGCTATTGCCTGACTGACCGTCATTCTTGGATTTAAAGATGAAAAGGGATCCTGAAAGATCAGCTGCATATCTTTTTTCAACTCTTTCATCTCTTTTTTCCCATATTTCAAAATATCTTTTCCTTTATAAAACACCTCTCCCGCCGTAGGTTCGTTAAGCCTCAATACGGATCTGCCTAGTGTAGACTTTCCGCATCCGGACTCTCCAACAACTCCGAGGGTTTCTCCTTTTTTGATTTCAAAACTCACATCGTCCACCGCGTGCAGCATACCGCTATGAGTGGAAAAGTATTTTTTCAAATGTCTTACTTCCAGCAGTCTATCTTCAGACATATTTTTCATCTCCTTTCCACAGTTCTTTATCTTCTGCATAACGATGACAGCGAACCATGTGTGTTTCTTCCGTAATTACCGGTTGAGGATTCTTGGTACGACAGACAGCTTTCGCATATTTACATCTCGGGTGAAATTTACAGCCTTCCGGTAAGTTGGCAGGATCCGGCATCAGGCCTTCTATCGGTTTCAATCTGTTTGTCTCTTCATTCAATTTAGGAATAGAATCAAAAAGCCCCTGCGTATATGGATGAAGTCCGTTTTTAAATACAGCCCGCAACTGACCATATTCTACAATTTCTCCCGCATACATAATCGCCACATATTCACAATTCTGTGCTACTACTCCAAGATCATGCGTTATCAGCAACATGGAGGTTCCTGATTCTTCTCGCAGATTTCTGATCAGATCCAGCACTTGTGCCTGAATGGTCACATCCAATGCTGTTGTAGGCTCGTCAGCAATCAGCAGACTCGGATTACATGCCAGCGCAATGGCAATTACAACCCGCTGCTTCATTCCTCCGGAAAACTGGTGAGGATATTCGTCTGCACGTTTTGGATCAATGCCGACTACAGCGAGCATTTTCCGCATTTTTTCTTCAGCCTCAGCTGCAGAAATAGATTCGTGTTCCTGAATTACTTCCGCAATCTGTTTCCCCACAGTCAAAACCGGATTCAAAGCTGTCATCGGATCCTGAAAAATCATCGATATATCGTTACCGCGAATCTTACACATTTCTTCTTCTGTAATTTTTGTCAGGTCTGTACCGTTATACAAAATTTCTCCACTGACAATACGACCGGGAGGCCACTGTATCAGTCGCAGAATAGACTTTGCAAGGGTGGTTTTCCCTGCACCGGTTTCTCCGACCAATCCGACTGCAGCTCCTTTTTTCAGAGAAAGTGTTACTGAGTTGACCGCTTTTACCAGACCGTCTTCCGTTTCATATCTGACCACAAGATCTTTAATTTCCAAAATATTGTCCATATATGCTCCCTTTTTCTTTTTGCTAATTTTTCAGCTTCGGATCCAATGCATCACGCAAGCCGTCTCCGATAATATTTAATGCCAAAATAGTAATCAGAATGATCAGTCCCGGGAATACCGTAATATGCCATGCATCTCTGATATATCCCCGAGCATTGGTCAGCATTGCTCCCCACTCCGGTAAAGGCGGCTGAATCCCCAGTCCCAGGAAAGAAAGTCCTGCAATTGACAAAATGGCGCCGGCAATCGCCATAGTAAATTCAACAATCAGAGGTGCCATGGAATTGGGGAGAATCTGCCCAAAGATAATTGCTTTATCCGATGCGCCTACAGCTCGGGCAGCCTCAATGAATTCCCGTTCACGAATCGTCATAACAGTAGCCCTGACAATTCGAGCGAATTCCGGAACATAGCCGATGGCGATTGAAATCAAAACGTTAACCAGTCCCGGTCCCAGCGCTGCAACAATAGCAATTGCCAGCAGCATATATGGCAGTGACAAAACAATGTCCATAATTCTCATTACAATATTATCGACTCTGCCACCATAATAACCTGCAATAGCTCCAAGAACAGTTCCAACTATACCTGCCCCCAATACTGCCGCAATACTCATGAACAGAGAATATCTTGTACCCCACAGAATTCTTAGCAGAATATCTCTTCCAAACTCATCCAAACCAAGAGGATGCTCTGCACTGGGTTCCACAAATCTGCGGGTTAAATCTTGATTGATTACCAAAGTGTCATAGATACGATTATCCGTTACCCAGTCAATCACCAGTGTTCCAATTCCTATCAGCGCAAGAAGTCCAAGAAAAATCAAACTGATGACTGCCATTTTATTCTTTTTAAAACGTCTCCAGGCATCTGCCCAAAGCGTTCTACTCTTGACGGCCGAATTGTTTAAAGTTAAACCCTTTGCCACGTTTCTTTCCTCCCATCTTGTGATATTGTGCTTTAATCCTAGGATCCACATATGCATACAAGATATCTACCAGCAGATTTACCACTGAATACATGATCGCAAGAAACATCGCAGAGCCCAATACCATCGGCATATCTTTTGCTTTGATGGATTCGATCATAAACCGCCCCAGTCCCGGCCAGGAAAAAATTGTCTCTGTCAATGCAGCTCCGCCGAGAAGCATGCCGAACTGCAGACCGATTACAGTTACAATCGGGATCAGTGCATTTTTAAACATATGATATCTTGTAATATACCGTTCCTTTAAGCCTTTTGCTCTCGCAGTATCGATATAATCCTGACGCATGGATTCCAGCATACTGGAACGAGTCATTCTCATAATACTTGCTGCGCACCCTGTTCCCAGCGTAATTGCAGGAAGAATCAGGCTAGGAAGAAGTTCCAGCCCCTGCCCCATGCCGGATGACGGCAACCATCCAAGCTGCAGCGAGAACAACATAACCAGAAGAAGACCAAGCCAGAAGTTAGGCATAGCCACTCCGATTAAGCCAAGTACAGTAGCTATATTATCAATCCAGGTATACTGTTTTTTTGCCGAAAGGATTCCAATCGGTACGCCGATCAGAATCGCCACCAGAATTCCGGCAAAAGACAGAATCACAGTATTTGGAAAATATCCGAGAACCTGTGGCAGTACTTCAAGTTTTGTTTTCCAAGACGTTCCGAAATCTCCCTGCACAGCATCTGCCATATAATGGAAATACCGTACAAATAAATTATCATTTAACCCCAGCTCTTCCCTCATCGCTTCTATGGCTTCCTGAGAGGCCTGCTGCCCCAGAATCATTCTGGTCGGGTCCCCCGGGGAAACCGCAAGAATGAAAAATACCAGAAATGATACTCCTATCAACACCGGTATCATCATCAACAACCTTTTTGCAATATATCTATGCATTCATCGACGCCTCCTCTTTATATACGGGAATCTCTTCAAAGGTACCTTTTGCAGACAGTTTTTTATCACGTATCATGATTTTCCCTCTGGCCATCACTGTATCAATTTGAAGTTCATTGTCCAAAAGCACTAAATCTGCATGACTGCCTGGGAGCAGTGTCCCTTTATCCGGATAAAAATTCAATGCTTTGGCCGGATTAGATGTAATCAGTGACAATGCCTTTTCCAAAGGCAGATCATGCTCAAGATGCAGTTTCTTAATTACTTGAAACAGAGGATCCATTCGTCCAACGGCCATGCCGGTTATTCTTTCTCGTTTTTGATCCCATACCGGGATGCTTCCGCCTGCATCGGAACTTACTGTAAGTTTCTCAGTTCCCACAGCTTCTATCACCTGACATAAGCTGTCCATATCATGAGGTTCGGTGGTAAAGTCCGCATAGCCTCCCATATTCACAAATTCAATCGCCTGTTCTGGATGATTTTCCATATGCGTAGGTCTGAAGTGAGTAACCGGAACAGATTCTTCTTTTACAATCTCCATAATTTCTCTTATGGCATTTCCTATGGCGCCTACATGAAGATGAACTTCTCCAACTTTTCCCGATATCAGGCCGGCAATCCGTACCTCCGATACCAGTCTGGTAATTTCTTCTCTGGTTGGTCTGGAACATCTGTGATCTGAAATGGCCAGCTTACAACCGATAATCTCATCTATGTATACGATATCCTTTGCAGCTGAACCTGTAATGTTAATCGGAGGATACTCATAAGAACCCGTCAGACAATATGCCGTAATTCCTTCATTTTTCAAAGCTTTTGTCTTCGCTACAAGATTTTCTACACTTCTTGTATGTCCGTCTGTTCCCAAAAGCCCTACCACGGTAGTCACACCTGCTCTGACTATTTCTGAAAGCATCAGTTCCGGCGGTCTGGAATGAAACCCTCCTTCTCCACCGCCTCCTAAAATATGAACATGCTGATCAATGAATCCCGGAACGGCAGTTTTCCCTGTCCCATCAATGATTTCAATACCGGGAAGTTCCGGATCAAGCTCTTTGCCCATTGCACATATGCGATCATTGGCTACCAGTATATCCATAATCCCTTTCGGCTCAGGCGCAAAAATGTTGACATTTCTAATTAAATACATTTACTTTCCTCCTTTTAATTATCTACAGATGCTACTGCTGGTAGAAATATTCATTGTCATATGCCGGAACTGTTGAGGTCTGGAAGAATTCTTCTATCACCTTCACTTTTTCGTTATACTCGTTAAACTGTTCCTTATTTCTCAGGAAATAAAGTCCCGCAATCATATCTCCAAGCGCAATCAGCGCAGTGGCAGTATTATGAAAAACCAGATGCTGAGAATTGCATAATAACACGTGTTTTGCGTTTTCAGCAATTGGAGAGGTCATTTTATCTGTCACGGCAAGAACTGTAGCATCCGTACTTGCAAGATAATCAGAAATAGCAACTGTCTGTACTGAATAATACGGAAGAGTGATTAAGATAAACATATCTGTTTTCTCATGCTTTGTCAGCATATTCAATACATCCGTATAATCATTGGTGTCAACCAGTCTTGCATCAGCCCCCATAGTTCTCAACTTATCATACAGGTTTTTGGCAGGCAGCAACGAAGCCGAATGTGCACAGATATAAATCACTTTTGCCTGACTCATGGTTTCAACACACTGAAACACTTCTTCACTGTCCAAATTATCAAAAGTGGACATAAGTACATCACTCTGATTCTCTTTCAGATTTTTAATCATTTCCTCATCGGCAGTATACCTTGCCGGAGTCTTTTCCATCTTTGAATTCCAGAACATCCGCTCCTGAACATAACTGCTCAGTGCCTTTTTCATTCCGGCAAAGCTTTCATACTCTGTTCTTTTGCAAAAATTTAAAATAGTTGTTTCTGTTACACCTATTTCCGCAGCCAGATTTTTCAGTGATGAGAAACATACCACATCGGGGTTCTCTAATATATAGCTGGCTATCTTTGCCTGCGTCTGCGTCAATTCCGGCATCAATTCCTGTATATGTTTCATGATATTCATATTAGTTCTCCTCCGTAATTTATAAATCTGACAGGTCCGGCGCTTCACCAATATATTCAGAAAGCAGTCCCCGCTCTCTAAAAAATCTGCACATAGAGATTAAAGCAAACTTTTCGGTTGAGTAATGCCCCGCAGATAAAATACTGATTCCATGCATTCTGGCAGCTTCATGAGATGGCTTGAACCAGTCTGCAGTCCCGACTCCGGTTAAAAACAATCGGATTCCTTCTTTCTCCAGTTCTTCATAAATCTCTGTACCTTCAGCTCCCCCTGCGCTGATAGCCAGCTTTCCATCGAGAAGTTCTGTATTCCCATAGGAATATAATCTGCAGGAATGTCCTACTGCTGCTTCAACTGCTGATTTCACCTGTTCTGAATTTTTCCAGCTACCCGTGCAAAACAGCCCCATTACAGCTCCTCCCTCTTCAAAGAAATTCCCATAAGGTACTGCATCAATCTCTCTGGCAAGGCTCACACTGGGTGAATAAGGATTTCTATGATCCAAAGGTAAATGAAAATTAAAATGACTGATGTTTCTTTCTTTTAAAAAATCATAATCTTCCTGAGCCAGTACCGATGAATCTGTTCTCCGCTGAGGTCCCGGATGATGAGTAAACAGGAGAGCGTTCTTTGCATCTGCCTTTCGCAGGCCCGCAATCACTTCCTTGCTGGTAAATGTAGCAGTATACACCGTTTCCAGACTCTCGGCATTGTCAAGGAGCAAACCATTGGCTGCCATATCGTTGAATTTTTCCGGCTGAAAAAAATCATATAGCTGCCGGTAAACTTGTGTCGCACAAGTGGCTCTTCCTTGTTGTTTTTGTTTCATATTCAAAGTATATACTCCATTTTTTATCATTTTTTAATGTATTTACTATATTTTTATCACATTATACTGCAGCAGCATATGAATTGCAAGTTTTTTCTGATAATTTTTGCAAGTTTGTTTTCCGATATTTTTCATATCAATGGGCAGAATCCCGGTCATTTATATCAGCCTGAGCTTAAATACTCCCTCTCAGCAGATAAATCCGTATCGCCGCAGAAACTTCAGCGTAGAATTCAAGCTCGGTTTTCTTTGTCAACCCGGTCAGCTCCTTGATCTTAGACAGCCGGTATCGCACCGTATTCTGATGACAACCGCAGTCAATGGCAGTAGCAGTAATATCTCCGTTGTTAATGACAAAAATTTTGAGAGTATTCATAAATTCTTCCTTGTCCAGAATCGGCGCCAGAAGAGATGTGGCAAACTGATTCAGAGCATGGCTGTCCTGCAGCGGAACCAGATACTGAAACGTTCCGATATCAGTGTATTGAGCATAATCTTTTTTATCTGCAATGCAGGCTGAGCAGGTGTGATAACTCTCGCGGAAACAGCTGTCCAGCTTCTCATAAGGCCGATAGATACGACTCCTGCAGATATACAACTGCCCGGCGGGAATTGACAGACTTTCTGTTATTTCCTTCAGAATTACCTCAAACTTGCTTTCTTCACCATAGGAGCCGGTCATAAGAATAAAAATCCCCTTATCATATCGGCAAAGTATACATTTGTCCTTCAAAGTCTTGCTCAGATAATAATTGCGAAGGATTCGCTCCATGTTTACAGGCCGTGTTCTGTCCTTCTCTTTCAGATAGACACCTCTTGCATACTGGCGAAATAACAGTGAAATTCCCTTACTAATCTGCAGGACTTCATCCTTGGGCAGTTTGTTTTCAATCATCAGTTTAATGTTCTGATCAGTGAGAATGCGGCTGTCATCCTGCTGCACAGCATCCATAATCTCATAGATGATATTTTCGAAATACACTTCCTGCCCGAACATAAAAATCGGGAATCCATGCTCATCAGAAAAGTCGATTACCTCCTGCGGCAGCTTTTCATAGATGATATTTTTGAAGGCAAGAGCCGCCGTTCCCGCTTCATACAGGTCTTTAACAGCTTTAAGAATTCTGGCCTCATCCTGCTGTGCAAAGAGGAGGCTTGAAATCACAAAGCTCTCTTTTTCAAAAGGTGTATCGTTGTGATATTCGACACCGGGAACAAACTCATAATCGGCTATGCCGGCAGAGCAGACAGATCTGTCCAGACCATTTTTTCCGGCAAGCAGTTTCATCCCTTTCAGACTCTGCAGCTGCAAAACATCTCTTACTTTTAATGCCATAGGAGTTCCTTTCTCTGTAACGAAAAAACAGAAGCCCTGCGGCATTGCAGGGCTCAAATTCCATTCATTACAGGATCTGTTCTTTCAACTTATCAAAATTTTCGATGATCTCTTTCGGAAGCCATGAGAACTGACTGTAGAATTCCTCTATGCCTTTGATCTCTTCTTTCCAAACTTCCTTATCCACGCTCAGAAGTTTTTCCATGGTTTCTTCGGAAATATCCAGTCCTTCAGTATCAATATCTCCCGGTTTCGGTTCATAGCCCAAAGGTGTTTCAACCGCATCAACTGTATGCTTGCAGCGATGCAGCATCCAGAGGATCACTCTCAGATTGTCTCCGAATCCCGGCCATAAAAATTCGTCATTGTCACCTGTTCTGAACCAGTTTACGTGGAATATCTCAGGCGGGTTCGTCATTTTCTTGCCCATGTTAATCCAATGCTGGAAATACTCAGCCATATTGTAGCCGCAGAACGGCAGCATTGCCATCGGGTCGTGTCTGACTACCCCCACTTTTCCATTGGCAGCCGCAGTGGTTTCGGAAGCCATGGCAGAACCGATAAATACGCCGTGATTCCAGTCTCTGGCCTGATAAACAAGTGGTTCAGCCTTAGCTCTTCTGCCGCCAAAGATGATAGCAGAGATCGGAACACCTTCTCCGGTCTTAAACTCGTCAGCAATGGTAGGGCAGTTCTCTGCCGGTGCTGTAAATCTGGAATTCGGATGCGCACCTTTTTCTGTGGAAGTCTTTCCGTTCCATGGATTGCCCAGCCAGTCCTCTCCGTTTTCAGGCGGATTCTTATCCAGCTTTTCCCACCATACCGTATTATCATCCAGATTTCTGGCAACATTGGTAAAGATGGTGTTCTTATGAGTGGTTCTCAGTGCATTCGGATTGGATTTCTCATTGGTTCCCGGCGCTACACCGAAGAATCCGTTTTCAGGATTTACCGCATAGAGTCTGCCGTCACTTCCGATTCTCAGCCAGGCAATATCATCACCGATGGTAGAAATCTTATAGCCGAGTTTCTTGAAATAATCCGGCGGCGTCAGCATTGCCAGGTTGGTCTTGCCGCAGGCGCTTGGGAATGCGCCGCAGACATATTTCGCTTCTCCTTTGCTGTTTTCTATCTTCAGAATCAGCATATGCTCTGCCATCCAGCCTTCCTCTCTGCCCAGATAAGAACCGATACGCAACGCCAGACATTTCTTGCCCAGAAGTACGTTTCCGCCATAAGCAGAATTGATGGACCAGATGGTATTGTCTTCAGGAAAATGCGCAATATATTTTTCCTGCTCATTGATCTGTGCTTTAGAATGCAGACACTTCGTAAAGTCAGCGCCCTCATTGAGCAGATCAATAACCTTTCCGCCTACATGCGTCATGATCGCCATACTCAGTACAACATAGATGGAGTCGGTCAGTTCAATTCCGATCTTAGAGAATTCTGTTCCCGGCACACCCATGGAAAACGGAATAGCGTACATGGTTCTTCCCCTCATGGCTCCGTCAAAAAGGCCGCGCAGCTTTGCGTACATTTCTTCAGGCTGCACCCAGTTATTGGTAGGGCCTGCATCTTCTTTTCTGCTGGTACAGATTACGGTTCTCTTCTCATCTCTTGCAACATCTTTCGGATTGGTACGGTAATACAGACAACCCGGAAGCTTCTCACTATTCAGTTCGATCATCTCACCGGTAGCCAGTGACAGCTGCTTAATCTCCTCGAGCTGCTCTTTACTGCCGTCTATCCATACGATCTCTTCCGGTTTGGTTAATTCCGCCATTTCCTTGACCCAGTCGCATACAGACTGGTTTGTGATCATTGTCATAAATTTTTTCTCCTTTTCTCCTTTTTTATAACAATTGAGGCCGCTTCGGCGGAAGCAGTCCAGCATATTATTCATACAGGATCATTCTATACCACTTTATCAGATTTGTCACGCAAATTTAACATAAATTTAATATTTCCCAAAAGAACTTCTCCCACAATTCATGACTGCACAAATTTTCCTATATTTAAGCCCGAATAATCTGTATACAAAACTAAATTGAAACTTTCATATAGCTGCTCATCATACAGACCCCCGAGGCACCTGCTGTGATGCAACAAGATGCATTATTCTCATTGATTCCTCCGATGGCATATACAGGGATATCTGAAACGGCGGCGGTTTTCCGGCATACCTCTGCCAGAGCTTCCAGTCCTCGACCCGGCAGACCTTTTTTACAGTCCGTTTCAAAAATATGTCCAAAAATCAGGAAATCAGCACCTCGTTCTGCAGCAGATACCGCTTCCTCAGTGCTGTGAACAGAAACGCCGATCTGTTCTCCCGGCAAAAAGTTATCCACAGGTGTTTCCATATATGTGGAAAAGGCAAACTGCACTCCATCTGCGCAAAGTTCTTTTGCAAGATCACCGTAACTATTGAAATAACAAGGAATATCTGCTACACGGCACAACGCCAGAACTTCCGCTGCCAGATGAGCATATTCCTCCCTGTTCAAATCTTTTTCCCTCAGGATCACCATGTCAGGCCGCAGCTTTTTATCCTGCAGCACTTTCCCCAGCTGTCTGATCAGCCCGCTGCAGTCCCCTCTTTCCGTCAGATGACGACTGGTAATACAAATCCTCTTATACATAGATATAATCATTGACTACAGGCTGCAGTCCTTCCTCCTCTATATCCTGATATACCTGTGCAAAACTGCGATCATCTGCAATTTCAAACTGTTCATCACCACTGTCTTCTGCTTCTTTCCCCGTATATTTGCTTTCGTGATCTCCAATACCTGTGGAAACTCCTGCGGAAATTTTAGTAGCAGCGATTTTTACAATGCCATCACGAAAATGTTTCTCTTCTCTTGAAGATACAGTGATACCCACATAAGGAAGAAAAATTCTGTAGGCGCACAGTACCTGACAAAGCTGCTTTTCTCCCACATCCAGAGGATTAATCTTATCGTTATTTACAATCGGTCTGAGTCTCGGACACGAAAGAGAAAACTCTCCGTGAGGATACTTTCTCTGCAGATAATATGCGTGAAGTCCAGTAGCCAGAGCATCCTTTCTAAAGTCTGCAAGTCCCAGCAGCGCAGAAAAAGCCACGCCTCTTACGCCTCCCATCAGAGCCCGTTCCTGTGCATCAAAGCGATAAGGAAAAATCCTTTTATGTCCCATCAGATGGAGCTTCTCATATTTATCTGCGTTATATGTCTCCTGAAATACAGTAACATAATCAACGCCGCATTCATGCAGAAAATGATACTCATCCACATTGACAGGATAAATTTCAACGCCGATATTACGGAAATATCTGCGGGCGATTCTGCAGGCCTGACCGATGTATTCCACACTGCTCACGCTGCGGCTTTCACCTGTCAGAATCAGAATTTCTTCCATACCTGAATCAGAAATAATTTTCATTTCTTTCTCAATTTCCTCAAAGGTAAGCTTCTTGCGGCTGATGTCATTGTAACAGTTGAATCCGCAGTAAATGCAGTAGTTTTCGCAATAATTCGCAATATATAAAGGAGTAAACATATATACCGTATTGCCGAAATGCCTGCTGGTCTCACGTTTTGCTCTGACTGCCATTTCTTCCAGAAAAGGTTCTGCTGCAGGAGAAAGAAGAGCTTTGAATTCCTCAATTCCGCAGGTTTCTTTTACAAGAGCGCGCTTTACATCTTCTTCCGTATAACGCTCATAATCGTAGGCATTCATCTGAGACAGCACTTTTTCCATTACATCGGAAGAAATCTGCTCCATCCCTTCCATATACTCCATATGATTTGTTCTTGCAGATGGATCTCTTTCAAGCCGATGTTTTTTCTCAAGTGCCGATACAGATAGTTTATTTGAATCTACAAAAAATTGATTTTCTGCCATCACTACCTCCTAATCTCTTAAAAATCCTGTCAGCGGATCAGATGGTGCCGCACCTCTTTCCAGAACTCTTCCAAGACCTGACAAATAAGCGCCGCGACCTGCTTCAATGGCTTTACGGAAGGCCGAAGCCATGGCCGGAATATCCCCGGCAGTTGCAATGGCAGTATTTGCCATCACTGCCGCAGCTCCCATCTCCATAACTTCACAGGCCTGAGAAGGCTTGCCGATTCCCGCATCCACAATAATGGGAAGATCTATCTCGTCAATGAGGATTTGCAGAAATTCTTTTGTGGCAAGTCCTTTATTAGAACCGATGGGTGCTGCCAGCGGCATGACAGCAGCAGCCCCGGCGTTGACCAGATCTCTTGCCGTATACAGATCAGGATACATGTACGGCAGTACTGTAAAACCTTCATTAGCCAGTATTTCTGTTGCCCTCACGGTCTCGGCGTTGTCAGGAAGCAGGTATTTACTGTCTCGCATAATTTCTATTTTTACGAAATCTCCGCAGCCCAGCTCTCTTGACATTCTGGCAATTCGAACTGCCTCTTCAGCATTTCTGGCTCCGGAAGTGTTAGGCAGAAGAGTCACATGGTCAGGGATATAGTCCAGAATATTTTCACTCTGCCTGGTGTTAGTCCGGCGTACCGCCAAGGTGATAATTTCAGCGCCTGCCTGCTCCACAGCCGCCTTAATCAGTTCCATGGAATACTTTCCGGAACCTAGAATAAAACGGGAAGAAAACTCTTTTCCACCCAGTACAAGTACATCCTTTTCTTTGTTATCCATTTTTGTGCTATCCTTTCTTTTATTTCTGCTTAATTTTCTATCATCAACTGCAGTAGTACGTTGGCCTGATGCGCGGCACACAACATTACCCGCGGTGCCATAAGGCAGTTTCCTTTTACTGTTCCCACTTCGGAAACACCGTCTCCACATAAGTAATAGTTGGACAGAATTTTTCTTGTAACGATTTCATTACTTCCGCCAAATCCAGCCATTCCTGAAGCTCCTACAAGATATTTCCCCGGAAAGCTCTCTAAAACGCAATTGGTCAGCATGGCTTTTTCTTCTGCATCGTCAAAGGCTTCGCAGATATAAGCTTCCTCTGCCAAGATCTGAGGAATATTCTCTTCAGTCAGTTTTACAAAGCTTTGGCGAATACTGCAGTAAGGTGCGAAACGCCTGATTTCTTCAGCCAGCGCCTGGGGCTTGGGCATTCCAATCTGATTCAGCGCATACTGCTGTCTGTTAAGATTGGACAGATCCACCCTGTCAAAGTCAATGAGATGAAGCCTCCCCACGCCCGCTCTTGCCAAAGCGATGGCAACAGCTGATCCGAGACCGCCCAGTCCACAAACAGCAGCTCCTGCTGCAGATAATTTCTGCTGAATCTCTCTGCCGTGACGATTGGCTAACGCCTCCTTCAGTTCCATTTCTGAAGGCATTTTCTTCCATTCCATATTTCTCAGCCGCCTCCTACGAAACTGACAATTTCTATTTTATCTCCATCGCAGAGTACAGTTTCCTCATATTTTGATTTGGGTATGATTTCTCCATTACGTTCCACCGCAATTCGTTTCACAGGATATCCTGCTTCATCCAGATAAGTCTGCAGTGTCTTTCCGTCAGCAGCAGTCTCCTTTCCATTGATCTTTACCATACGTTTCCTCCTCTATTTGTCCTTGTGACATATTGATGATAAGTTCTGTCTCCGTCATGATTTTTCTTCACAGAAAACAAAAAAAACCGCACGAAGATTCGCACCCGCGGTGGTGCGCCCCTTCGTGCGGCATATCGTCACACTCTGTCTATTATTTTAGCTTCGTATCGCGGGAATGTCAAGAGCCGGTATAACAAATATAAATAGCTGCAATTCTTCCTAATCCCCTCTGTTCAATTGTCGGCAATATTCTGCTCCCTCTATGGTAAGTTTACTTCCACCTCTCCCTTTAGAAATAATAACCAGTCCTCGTTTTTCCAGTTCCTGGAGACTTGCTCTAATCTGCTGTTCAGAAAAAAACACATTTATATCACACAGTTCCTCATAAATTTTTCTTCGACCAATATGTTCTTTTTTCTGATAATATTCAAACAATATCCTGAGAATCTGTAAATTTTCAGGTTTTTCTTGTTTTTCCATCCTGCCGTTTCGCACAGCCTTAGGTAAATCTTCATAGCTGATTACCTCTTTCTGCAGACAATTGAAATATTCAACATAATTTTGAAGTTCTCTGATGTTTCCATCCCACTGATGATTTTTCAATGCCTCTTCAGCTGAAAAATCCAAACAAAATGAAACATGACTGCGTTTCATCATATAATCCAGCAATGGAAGGATATCTTCTCGGCGCTTTCTAAGAGGAGGCAACTCCAGTTGAAGGGTATTAAGACGATAATACAGATCTTTTCTAATCTTTCCAGCGAAAACCAGCTCTTCAATATCCTGATTTGTAGCAGCAATAATTCTCACATCTACCTTGATGATTTTATCTCCACCAATATGCATAATTTCCTTTTCCTGCAGCACCCTGAGAAGTTTCAACTGCAGTGCAGGGCTCATATCCTCTATTTCATCCAGAAACAGTGTTCCTCTATGAGCATACTCAAACAGACCAGGTTTTCCTGATTTCTTTGCACCGGTGAAAGCACCCGCTTCATATCCAAACAGTTCACTTTCTAGCAGATTGTCAGCAATAGCAGAGCAATTAATCGCAATATATGGTTCCTCACTTCTCGGAGACGCATTATGAATTGCACTTGCCAGCAGTTCTTTTCCTGTTCCCGTTTCTCCCATAATCAGTACAGTAGAATCGGACATAGCCATTTTCTTGGCCAGTGTGCAAGTTTCCCTAATCTGGGAACTAACTCCTATAATGTCATCAAAAGTATACTTTGCTCTATATCCTTTTTCATACAGCTTAAGTCGTGCCTTGTTCTGCTTAATTTCCTGCTCATAAAACGGTTGCATCACCAGCAGAATTCCTCTGCTTTTTCCTCTTGCGATGATAGGATTTAGAAAGATATTCAACTGTACACTGTTGTACTTCAGAAAAAAGTTTCTGGAAGTATCTCCTGCAGAAATTCTATCTATCGGTAAAAAGGAAAGCGCTTTTTCCGCATCTTCACCTGTCAGCTGTCTCTGCTCCATACCCAGTATCTCTGCCGCTTTCTGATTAACGCAAAAAATTTTATTCCTGGCATTGATGCCGATTATACCATCATCCAGACACTCGATCATCATATTGAGGAAATTTTTATAATATGCAGAGTGAAAAGCCAGATCGCTTACTGAAATCCCTGTTCCTGCAAACTGTTGCTGGTACTGATGGAAAACCCTGCTGTCCAGAATCTCCTCCATTTTAAGGTTGACTGCAATTTCTGCAATTGTCTGAGGTGAAATGCTCCTTGGATTCAGATTAATAACTCTTCGAAGATTATCGGGAACCAATTCCGGCTCATCAACAGTCACTGCAGTGTCTATCTCTTCATTCCACACACTCCATACACTTTTTTTACCACAATAAGGCACTAAGATCAGATGATATACACCCATCATGTTGTGCAAATCCGATATACACTCCATGGCCAGCATCTCAGTTGAATTAACAAGAAGACATCGGGTTCCTTTTTCAAGACTGTACAGCGGAATGATGTCATCCTTGCGAAATTCAGTAATAATATCAACTACTGGCATTCCCAATGGAAAATCAACCCACTCTTTCAAATCTGAACATAACCGGTTCTCAATATGACCCTTGGATACCAGATACAAATTTCCGTCCTGAGGGACTTCATCTTGTCCAATAATTACATTCTCAATCACGATATTCCTGCTTCCAAATATATCCAGCAAAGTATTCCTATATCCCTCCGCTGCTCTCGGACTCATGGATATGACCACAATTTTTTTCACAGTATCCTCCCTCATTATAGAAAAATTATATCATTCTTTTTTATGTAAAACAACAGAAGGGTCCTAAGGAATCCCTTCTGTCAAATTCTTTCACTTTAACTTTAAAGACCGATCGCCACTGCAATGGCAAGAAGAACAGATACAGTAACAAACATCAGGCCAAACAGAGGAACAAAAAATTTCCACCAGCGATCAATCGGTATTCCTGCAAGACCACAGGATACCATAATTCCACAGGTCGGCCACAATGTGTTAGATAAACCGTCTCCAAACTGATATGCCAGCACTGCCACCTGGCGGCTGAGACCCACCATATCGGCAATTGGCGCCATAATTGGCATAATGGTAGCTGCCTGACCGGATCCGGAAGGAATAAAGAAGTTGAGGAAAGTCTGAAGAATCAGCATAGCTTCCGCCGCGAAGGCTGTCGGAATCTGTTTCATAGAATTGCCGGCATAATAAATGATCGTATCAACAATCATCCCCTGCTGCATTACCAGCAGAATTGCAGCTGCAACGCCAACAATCAATGCTCCAAACACGACATTTTCGCAGCCAGTCAAGAATTCATCACAGAAATCACTTGGCTTTTTTCTATCAATTAAGGCAGCAATAAATGCGAGCAGAATAAATACCCCTGTTAATTCTGTAGTTCCCCATCCTAACTTTAAAAAGCCGTACATAAGTATTGCAATCCCTATTGCAACTTCTGCAATGATCAATTTATTCTTTCCTGTCATTACATATTGCTCCAGTTCCGATTTATCAAAGGCATATTTAGACGGAACGCCCAACATAATACTCTTGGATGGATCGCTTTTAATTCGATTTCCATATCGGAAAATGTATATTAACGCCAATGTACTTAGCACAATGAGACAGACAGCCCTGTACCAACCTCCTGAATAAATAGGAAGACCGGCAATACTCTGCCCGATAACTACCGTATATGGGTTCATAATCCCTACTGCAAATCCGATATCCATACCCAAAGTCATAATAGCCATTCCAAAGATAGCATCATAACCCAGCGCAATTCCTAAGCCCACAAATAGAGGATAAAACCCGTTAAATTCATTGAGCATACCGAAGAAGGTTCCGCCTGCTGCAAAAATAGCGAAGCAAATAATTAAAAGCAATTTGTCCTGATTATTGAATTTCCGCAATGTAGCAGCAATCAGCGCATGAAATGCTCCGGTTTTTACAATGACATAAAATGCGCCGCTGACAATGAAGATCAGGCCAATCAAATCCGAATTATAAATTATTCCATTCTGAAAAGAGGTAAGAAACCCCATCAGTCCGACCCTATGTTCCCCAGTTTTTTCAATAAAGTGGAAAGAATTCTCTACTGGTACCTCCCGTTCCACTCCGTTGATCACCACAGTCTCATAGTCAAATGATCCCGACGGAACCACCCAGGTCAAAATACATGCAATAACTATCACCATAGAAATAATAACATAAGTATGTGGTATTTTACTGGTATCCAGTAATTTTCTTTTTTTCTTCTCCATCTGTGCCATGTTTTGCTCCTTTCAATTTATCTCTTGTTATTTCTTTAAAGAAGCAAAATCTATGCCAAAGGAAACCCCTTAGTTTTTTTACATTTTTTACTGAAATTTTGGAAATCTATCAGAGAAAATCTCTTTTTTATTTATTTTTTATTTATAAATGGGTTAAACAAAGTTTAATCTTCTTCTTATTTCACCCTTTTTTATTATTTTTTAACAATTCTTTGCCCATTTTGTCAAGAAATATCGTGGCACGAATTTTGCTGATTATATAGATACTGTATATAAGGAGGTTTAAAATGAAAGTATATATCAGCGCCGATATTGAGGGCATATCTTATGTGACAAACTGGAATGAAACTGAGTTATCTCACCAGGAACATCATCGCGCCGCACAACAAATGACAGACGAAGTTCTTGCCGCATGCAGGGGAGCTATCGCCGCTGGTGCCGACGAAATTTATGTAAAAGATGCACATGATAGTGCCAGAAACATTTTAACAGACAATATTCCTGAAGAAGTAACACTGATTCGTGGTTGGACAAATACGCCAGAGTCTATGGTAGCAGGAATTGACTCCACCTTTGATGCTGCTATATTCATAGGATATCACAGTGGATCAGGTTTTAACGGGAATCCACTTTCTCATACCATGAACACAGACAATAATTATGTACGCATCAATGGCAGAATGAGCGCAGAATTTGATATGAACACCTATGTAGCTGCTTACTATGGTGTCCCCGTCATCTTTGTCAGTGGTGATCATGAGCTGTGTTTGCATGCAAAAGAGCTTGTACCATCCATTGAAACACTTTCAGTAAAGCATGGTATAGGAAACGCTACTTTTAATATGAGCGGTAAGGTGGCATGCAAACAAATTGAAGAAAAAGTGCATAATGCACTGGCACAAAACCACCATACATTGCCATTGCAGCCGGAAACCTTTGAAATGGAAATTAACTTCAAAGAATGCGTTAAAGCACTCCGTGCTTCTTTTTATCCCGGTGCCACTCAAATTGATTCTCGCACAGTAAAATATTCTGCAAAAAATATTCAGGAAATGATGACTGCCCGAATGTTTATGCTGTAAGTGGAAAAGCAGGGCAGAAAAATTTCTGCCCTGCCTTTTATTTACAAAATCCAATTTATGCCGACTTCTTTTATCTGATATACTCTCTTTCCACATAGGCACTGGTCGCTGTCTTCAGCATACCGCCGTATCCCAGTTCAAATTCTACGATATCGCCTACTTTGTATTCTTTATCGCAGTGAGTCACATCCAGAATAATGTGGTCGGAGCTGCCTCCCATGATTTCCACCTGTGGATCAACCGGAGTCATGCTGCCCAGATCGGTATCCTGTTTACCGATACCGATAATAGCCCTTTTCATGATTCCTCTATCCTCATAATAAGGCTTTTCACCAAAAGCATCTACGCCTACCTCACCGATTGGCAGAGACGGTTTTTCCTTCAGCTCAATAATCTGAGCCTGCAGAATCAGTCCATCTCCCACAGTTCCAGGTAATTTAGTTTCATAGGCAGTATCATTACCCAGCAGGAAAGATTCACCCAGTCTGAGGTTATTGATACCCTCCGGCAGTTCACCTTTGTCGATAAGATAGATAGAGCTGGAGTTTCCGCCTGATACCATTTCCAGTTTCACGCCGTATTTTTCGCGAATTTTATCTGCGATTTCCACAAGCTGAGACAGGTTGTCATTCTTCGGAATAATTGCACCGTAGCAAGTCAGATTTACGCCGATACCATAAAGGTTGATATGATCCATCTTCAGAATTTCTTCTACAGCTTCCCAAATCAGTTCCTCATTCTGGAAGAAAATTCCTTCTCTTAAATCGCCCAGATCAATCATCAGCAGAATATCATGAACTTTTCCTGCTTTGCCTGCTTCTTCATTAAGCAGTCTGATTGTAGAAAGCTCGGAGTTAAAAGAAAGATCTACATACTTTACCACCTCTGCCACTTCGCAGTGCATAGGAATACGCAGAAGTACTGTCTTTTTTCCGTTTTTATGAGCTACATCTGCAAAGGTGGCAATGTTTTTCACTCTGGAGTCAGCAATAAAATCTACAGACGGATTTTCAGCCACCATCTTTACCATTTCAGGATCCGCACACAGCCCTTTTGTAACGATCATCAGGCTGCAGCCGCCTCTCTTTGTAATTGCTGCACACGCATTCAGGTTATCTTCTAATT
>CASEOD010000158.1 GCA_949289445.1 uncultured Eubacteriales bacterium | reverse complement strand
GAAGGAATTTGTAGACTGGCTTTACAGAGAAGACAAGCAGTTTCTCTTTCTGACCAATAACAGTGGGCAGACTCCGTTGGAACTGAGGCTGAAACTTCAGACCATGGGTCTTGACATCGACGAGAGCCATTTTTATACCAGTGCTCTGGCCACGGCTAAGTTTGTCAGTGAGCAGACTCATCACTGCAGTGCTTATGTTATCGGAGAACCGGGACTTGTAGGTGCACTCTACCAGTGCGGCGTGGCAATTACGGACAAAGATCCGGACTATGTCATCGTCGGCGAAAGTCCCAACTATAATTATGATGCCATCTGCAAAGCGGTAACCCTGGTCAGAAATGGTTCTAAACTTATCGGTACAAACTACGATATGACTGGACCTTCCGCCCGCGGTATTATCCCTGCATGCAGAGCGCTGATTTCTCCTATCGAAATGGCCACAGGAAAACAGGCCTACTTTGTGGGAAAGCCAAATCCTCTGATGATGCGTACAGGTCTCAGACTTCTGGATGTCCATTCAGAAGAGGCTGCCATGATTGGGGACAGAATGGATACCGATATCATTGGCGGGGTGGAAAGCGGTCTGGATCCGATCCTCGT
Source organism: uncultured Eubacteriales bacterium (assembly GCA_949289445.1). Lineage (GTDB taxonomy): Bacteria > Bacillota > Clostridia > Peptostreptococcales > Anaerovoracaceae > Senimuribacter. Next base: position 2,959 of record CASEOD010000158.1, on the reverse strand, counting down.
TCTGTCAGGCGTAACTGACAGAGACGAAATCGATCAGTTCCCTTATCGTCCGAGACTCATCTTAAACGGTGTCGGTGATATTCCCGGCTGATAAAGCTGCAGCTTACCGGTCTTTCGGGAATACCACCGATTTTGTTTAATATGCTGAAACCCTATGCCCAAATGGCTGATTTTATCAGTAGAGAAGTCCCCCCACCAATACGAAATAGTCGGGCACTTTTCCCTCTTCTATCCACTGCAGTTTCAGTCCCAGAAGCTTACTTGCGGTCAGACCCACATTTCCGCCGAGAGACTCAATGGAATATCTCATTTTCTCAGGATAACGGCAAGGCTGACCAAGAGATTTGCTGCAGTTGTCCTCACCACAGATATGACAGCTTCCTGCGCTGAGAGAGCGGCTTCCCTCGTGCTTTTCTTCCTGTTCAAACAGCTGCTTTGTCAGATCAGCTTTGACTTCTGCCATGAGATTCTCCCAGTTTTCTTTTTCCTCCTCCCGGAGAATCATTTTTTTTGCGATTACATAGAGGTTATCAAACTTCTTCCAGTAATCTTCCACAGGATCGAAGTCATAAGACGGGCAGCACCATTTCCGGTCATAGTTTCCGCAGGCTCTGCAGCACTCCAGAAACTCTTCCACATTGACATAGCCTTCGACGTATTCGGATACAGCTATGGTCTTTTCATAAGTTTCTATCTTCATAGTTCAAGTTTACCACAAAAAGAATTTATGGTACAATAAATTTATACCACTACCGGGAGGTTAAACAATTATGCCATTGGGGTTTTTTAAAAAGAAGAATATAGCTGACGTTATCTATATGAACGGCCATATCTACACGCAGGACTCTGAATTTCCCTGGGCTTCTGCCGTAGCCTGCAGAGACGGCAGAATTCTGGCTGTCGGTGATTTCGAGGCTATGGATGAAATCTCTTCTGATGATACGCAGATCATAAATCTGAAAGAACATTATATGTTCCCGGGATTTATCGAAGTCCACGGTACACAGATTCTGAAAACCTTTTCTCAGCAATATCTGTCTCTGGATCCGATATGGGATCTGGACACAACGCTGGAGGCTGTCAGCGATTACTGTGCATCCTCAGATGCTGAAGTAATCTTGGGTTACGGCTACAGTGAATCCATTCTTGCAGATTACAATGATGCCGAAGAAGTTCACAGCCTGCTTGACGAAATCGAAGCAGAGCGGCCTGTGATTCTGCTGGGAATCAGCGGTATCCACTGCTGGCTTAACACACTGGCAGAAGATATTATCAGGGCTGCTGCGGAAGATCAGTGCCTGCAGTACGTTTCTACGGAATTTATTCTTCATACCCTCGCGCCTCTTGATTTTGAGGCCGTTGAAGGCTGTGTGATGGAAACCGCAGATGAAATGGCAGATAAAGGTATTACCGCTGTCTTTCCGCTGAATACGCCGGACTATTTCAACTCTGTTTTCCAGAGCTGTCTTATAGCCCTCATCGGCGAAAACATCACCTTGAAACAACGGCTTTTTTCCAGCGTCTACATCAACAGACCCCTGCCCCCTGCGCTGGTGCTTCACAAGCTGTCGGAAGCCAGAACCAACTGCACGGAGCTTGACGGCATGATCACCAGTGACTTTCTGAAAATCGAGGTCAGCGAAGATGAAAATCTGGCCTTCTTTACACAGGAACAGCTGAACACCATCTGTCTTGCCGCTGCGGAGAAAGGATATCATATTCACATTGACGCGCTGGATAAAGAGTCCGCCCAAAAGGCTGCCGAAACGTTCAGATTCCTTCGCAGCAAAGGGTGCAGAAACAACACCTTTGTGCTGGCGGCCGACAGGGATTCCGGTCTTTCGGAAGAGGAAGAATTTATCACTACCTGGCAGACCGATTATCTCAATGAGTCTGTCTTCGGCCACGCACAGAATGTGAGTGAGGCAATCGACCTGCTCACTTTATCGGCTGCCGAAATGCTGGGAATTTCAAAAGAATCCGGTTCCATTGAAAAGGGCAAGCGTGCAGATTTTACAGTCTTTGAGGAAAATCCTCTGGATAAGACGCTCCGGTATTTTTCTACCATGCACGCCAGCAGAACCATTGTGGACAGTCTGATTGTCTATGATCAGGATGAAGCCCGCGACGAAGAGATGTGCGGCCTTCTTTTCTCTATGCAGTTATAAAGAACCTTATTTTGAGTTACAATAACCTGCGGAAATAAAAACAGACCGTGGATTGGTTTTCCGGTCAGAAAAAGGAGATATTATGAAAAAAAATACATTTACCCGACTGATACTATGTGTTACGGCGCTTCTTCTGGCGCTGTCCGTGGCAGCCTGCGGAGAAAAGCAGAAGGATGACGAAGCGCCAACGGTCAATTCAATCGATATTACTATATCCATCGATTACCCAGAAAGTGCGGAAATGGATGATGTGACACAGGACTCCTTTGCCATAGAAGAGGATTCTTCTGTGCTGGAAGCCATACAGCTTTACTGTAATGTCAACGAAATGCCGGTTACCATCGAAACCACGGGAGGTACTGTTGTAGGCATCAACGATCTGCTTAACGGTGATATTTTTGCAGCACGTACCTGGCAGTTCAAGGTTAACGGCGAGCTCTGCACCGACCCTGCAGGAGATGTGACACTGAAAGACGGTGACAATCTGGAATGGGTATATATTAAATAGGTACAGCTGAAAAAGACCGGCGCACAGTGTTGCGCCGGTCTTTTAAAATGCAGCTTAACAGGAAGTTTCTACTAATTGAATAATACTTAAATGTTTATGTATATGTACATCTGCCCTAGAAGATCAGATGCGCCAGCGGGCAGATAACCACAAGACTGATAATCGTTCTCTCTAAGAAGATAATAAACAGTTCCACGATGTTTACCGGCAGCTTGGAGCCCAGAATCAGGCCGCCCACTTCAGACAGATAGATCAGCTGAGTTACCGATACGGAAGCGACGAT
>CASEOD010000157.1 GCA_949289445.1 uncultured Eubacteriales bacterium | reverse complement strand
CAGCATTGCCGCCAGTTTTTTCAGCTTTCTCATAACAGTTCTCCTTTCACTTTAACAGTTCATGAAAAATTATCGCTTCTTGTTTATTCGCCGGAAATATCCTGATATCTTCGTCTTCTGTATCGCATATACCAGTATCCCCAAACGGATGCCGCGATCAGAAGAATTCCGGCAGCCGTGAATAACATTGTGCCCGTTCCCCCGGTTTCCGGCAGAATGTATCCTTTTCTTGTATTGGTAATCTCAATCTCTCCGACCTGTATTCCCTGACTGTTGTTTTCGGAATAGGTGATCTCAAAGCCCGAAACCGATGTTTCTTCCACGGTATACCTATAAGGATTTCCCACTTCATCCGCCTTCGGGAGATTTTGCCAGGACCAAGTCCAGTGATTATCCCCGGTCAGCTCCACACTTTCTCCGTAGGCCTGCTTCTGTCCATCCTGAGTCCACTGATACAGGGTAACGGTAACACTGTTTACCGGCGGCTGTGTCAGTACTTCTCCGTCATCATCCCTCCACTTTTTTGTCACAGTCAGATGATCCGCCTCATTGGGAACATATATGGATTTTGAAGTGGAATAAGGTATGAAATCCACCTGATCGGATGGAATATCCCCGAAGGTGCCTTCAGCACCCATGGCACTGATTGTGGATTCTTCCGTGGCTCCTTCCTTCATCCAGACGAAATAGTAATAGCCGTCTGCTTTCAGGTAACCCTCGGGCGCCGCTGTTTCTTCCAGTCGGTACAGAGTGTTGTAAAGAGACCCTCCACCCTGCTCTTCGGTCAGAAAGCTGAAGGTAATCATCCCGTTTTCTCCCACGATGAACTCTCCGTCCTCACCTTCAGCTGTCAGAGATGTGGAATTCCATACATACCCGTCGGTTGTCTTTTCATATCTCTTCAGCTTGAATCTGGCTCCGGCAAGAAGATGGGTCATATTTCCGCTCTCATATTTGAAAATTGTCATTGTCGCCTTATTGACTGACGCAGAAGATTCTTCCTCTTCAATGACAAGATCGGATTCAGAAGAGTACTCGGCGCTTCCGCTGAGTTGTGCCACATTGGATATCTGCAGATCCCCTGCTGCGGTTCCTCTGTCAATGGTATAGTCATAAACCAGTACGCAGGCCGTGCTGTCCGGCAGCGTAAAGGTAATCGTATGTGTTTCGCTGTCATAATCCGCACTGTACTGCGACGAGTCGATCTCCGTTCCGCAGTAATGATTGTCTGAAGCATTTTCATCGTATCGATAAAGCTTCACGGTATTTGGTTCAAAGAAGGCCTCACTTCCCCCAGGAACAGTCAGTGTATCCTCCAGCGTCAGATTCTCGTCATAAGGATTGAGCCGGTCGCCCTGAGGATTGATGATCACATAGTACCGTAAGGTATCTTCATCCGGCAGCTGTTCTCCGGTCTTTTCCAGATGAGGGCGGCTGTACTTTACAGTGGTAGTTGTACTGTCTGAATCTCCGTCCCAGGATGCCGTATTTGTATAGACCTTTTCTCCGTTCTCTTCCAGCTCAGCATCACCGGCAACGGAAACATCATAGTAGATTCCAAAGCTGTCCTGATTCAAATCATTTAAATGTCCTATCAGAAAAGTCACCGTGGTCGTTCCGTCGTCATTTTTCTCCGAGGTAATTTGCTGAAGAAAGTATGGATCCTTTGTCTCAACAGTATAGGTATTCCAGTCGTCGCCATGCTGACGCAGCACCACGGAGTCTTCCACCAGTTCCGCCCCCGCAGGAAGCGTGTCTGTTACGGTAACTTCGGTTTTCTCTCCGTAATCCGAAATCATAATCCGGTAGTGAAGAAGCTCTTCCACATCCCCCGAGCTCACTGTCAGTGAATTATCCGTATAGGAACCGGTGTCTTTGTTTGCCTCATCTGTTCCCGTCGGACTTGCCTGTTTTTCGATTTTCTGATAAAAAGTCATATCTGTCTGTGTCAGCGAATAGTCGTCAGGGATTCTGCCCAGATTGTATGCTGTAATTTTTTTCGTTCCCTCCGGCAGAGAATCTGTGTCTGTCTGGGAGTCGTACATAATGAAAAGATTCTGTTCGGCGATTTGATTCAGTACGCTTTCATTAAACACAACTGCAAACATTCCCAGCGGTTCATCGTTTCCAAATTCGCTGATCTCTTCCCATGAAAACTGTTTAACCATGTCGGAAAAATCGTACTCTGCCACAAGCCAGGACAAAGTTTCAATAGAGATATTTTCTTCTTCCATAATTGACTGTACATCCTCTTTGGATACTGCCATAATCGTATAGTCCGTTCCGTATGTCAATTTGATTTTTCCGTCTACCGTCCATATCTGAAGAGCAATCAGCTGATCTTTCGTAATATAATGATTATCAAAAAACTGGGTTCCGTCTTCAGTCACCACTCCGGAAAGCAGATCCACATAATGAAGTTTATCAAGATCCGGCGAATCCGGATGGGCAATGGTTGCTGCCCAGTGGATAATTCCCGTCTCACTGTCACTGCTCAAAGGTCCCTTTACTATCCCGTAGTCACCGATAGACGGTCCGTCCACATCCACCGTCACCCAGTAGTCACCGATACCGGCTGTATTGTGAAATACAATGCTGCTGTCTGATGACACATTGGTAGGTACTTCTGTCGAATAGGTAATTACGTACTGAGCCTTGGAGTCCTCCGGGAAAGTATACGGCAGCGAGACTTCCTTGCTTTCTCCTGTAGGCGCATAATCCCACAACGCGGTTATGGTAACCTTTTCCGGCAGTTCTATGGTATACTCTTTTCCGTCTGCAGTGTAAGTCAATTTGTCTTCTAGCTTCCAGCCGCTGATATTCCTCTGTCCCTCATTTACAAGGATCGTCCAGTTGATCGTTCTGGTGAGCACGTCATATGTATAGGTTTTCGATATCATCGCTTTGGATACCTTCACATTGGCACCGGCCTCTGCTGTATTGGTCTGATCCTTTGCCACCGCCTGATTGGAAAATTCCAGATAACCGTTTCCGTTTCCCAGACTGTTCAGATTCGGTACTGCGGAATAGGTGAGAATATAGGATTCTCCGGCCTGCAGCGCAGGAAGATCTTTCAGAACGAAGGAAGCGGCTTTTGAAGCTGTCTGCTTCGTGATGGAAAGATAAGCGGTGACCGTTCCGAAGTCTGTTTCCGTACCGGAAGCATCGACCTTCTTCAGACTAAAACCGCCCTCTTTGTAATCTATCACTCCGTAGCCCGGTTTGTGAATAAAATTGTCCGTAATGGTGACCGTACCGTCTGTTCCTGCCTTGGTGGATACCGCAATCCGATAATTCACAAGATTGCTCGACTCATCATAATCTCCTGTTTTGGTAATGGTCAGATCTGCCTCTTCACCGCCCGGGATCACTGTAATAGTTCCGCCGTCAAATCCCAAATCAATTTTATCACTGCCTTCCTCACCTGTAGCAGTCACCGTTCCCTGGAATTCCAGTTCTCCCGTAAAAGCAGTTCCATCCGCAAAATCCTCATTGAAAGTGATCTGAATCAGTCCTCCCGTTGAGATGGTATAGGTTCCGACAGTTTTATTACTGATAGTAACCGGACCGGATGCCTCATTGCGAAGTCCTATTCCTGCAGGGAGCTGATAGTAAATTTCCCTGGAACCGGTTGTTACAATATTTTCCGGTATTGTATAACTGATGTGCACCTTAATTGAATCTCCGCTGGTCACTTCAGTGGTCACCGGTACCCACTGTCCGTCAATGTTTCTGGACAGAGTGATACTGGTGATATACTGTGTAAAATCTATGCCTGCCGCCCGCGCATTCCTTGCGGAAAAAAGACTTATCTGCGCCCCTGCGGATTCTGACTTTTCAACAGTCGCCCAGCTCGTTTCATTCTGATAGGATGTTTCCTCTTCTTCCCGGTCAGGGATACAGGATTTATCATGAACGTGCTCAAGGACTTCAATTTTTCCGCAGATCAGATTGCCGTCCTCATCATAACAGCTTGGTGTATGCGTGTGAAGTTCAATTTCCTCTTTCCCGCACACCAGCTTTTTCTGTGTTTCAAAGCATTCACTGCTGTGAACATGAGTAGCGCATTCTTCCTTTCCGCAGATCAGTTCCTTTTTAGAAGAATAACATTCTTCTGTATGGGTATGCCCTTCCTCCGATTTCTCACAAATCAGATTGCCGTCCTCATCATAGCAGGAGTCATCATGAGTATGAGGAGCGCATTCTTCCTTTCCGCAGGTCAGTTCTTCAGTCCATTGGTAACACTGATCTGTATGGGTATGTCCTTCCGTTTCTTCCAAACCGCAGACCAGAACAAGCGTGTCCTGATAACAGGATTCATCATGAGTATGAACCTCTATTTCCTCCAGCGGACAAATCAGTTTATCTCCGTCATAACAGGATTCATCATGAGTATGAACCACAAAATCCGCATAGCCGCAGATTAGATTTCCGTCTTCATCATAACAGTCGGCCACGTGAGTATGCGTGTTCAGCTGACAGCAGAGTGTGTCCGGCTCTTTTTCCATTGTTATGGCAGGCAGGGTCATGACTGCAGCAGTCACAAGAACTACAAGGACTGCCAGAAAGGCTGTAATCTTCTGCCACCGCTTTTGCAGCTTGTGTTCCAGCAGATATTCCCATGCTCTGTTTTTCACATTATATGGTTTCATGGAAAACCTCCTTTGCCAAATACTACTCTATCTTTCCAAAACTACTGAGTGGCCAGATCCTGAAGACCAGTTTGCCCACAATCTGTTCCTCCGCAGCGCAGCCGACGGCGCTGTTGCGCGAATCGCTGGAAACGCTGCGGTGATCCCCCATTACAAAGTATCTTCCTTCCGGAACCTGATACGGAAGTGAAATGTTGCATTCACCAAGGGCTTTTTCATTCAGATACGGCTCATCCAAAAGCTGCCCGTCTACGGTCACACTGCCGTTCAAATCCATGTCCACCCACTCTCCCGGCAGTCCGATTACACGTTTTACCAGAATTTTATTGTTATAATAAAATCCAATCACATCGCCCCGCTCATAAGATCCGTCTCTTACGGCAATTACGATATTGCCGTTAACCAGTGCCGGTTCCATAGAAATCCCGTAAATCTTCAATACCGGCAGCAGCAGGTTTGACACCAGTATTGCTGCAGCTGCCACAACAATTAAAGCGGAAAAGGTGCTGCGTATTATTTTTCTGTATCTTCTTCGTCGTTTTTCCCGCTCCAGTTCAGCTTCCAGCTGCTCAACGGTGGGCGGAACAAGCATTGGTTTCTTCTTCATGAGAACACTCCGTTCAGAACTGAATACCGGAACCTCCGAAATTCAGCAGTTTCTTCAATTCCTGATGACTTTCATAAAAGGACTGCAGGCGTTTGGATACTTCTGCCCAGTATGCTTCAGAACGCTGTTTTGCTTCTTCTTCCATTGCCGCACATTTTCTCTGACAGGCTGCCTCCAGACTCTCACATTTTTCTTTTGTCTCAATCAGCCGCCTTTCCATCTCGGCACGGCTATCTGCCTCTCTTTTGGCACAGATTGCATCCTGCCGTTCATTGAGACTGCGGATATTTTCAATATACTGCTGGCTGGCTGCCTGTGCGGCTTCAAATATCCCGTTAAGCTGAAGCGCTGCCACAGCGATGGAACCCGCCTCGTTGATAACAAGCTCCCGGTTCTTCAGCGCTCTTTTCGCCTCTTCCAGTTCCTTTCTGAGTGCTTCCGATTCCTTTCTATGCTCTTCCTTTAGAAATTCCAGATCTTTCTCATATTCCGACTTCAGAAATTCCAGTTCCTTTCCCTGTTCAATGAGCATTTCCAAAAGTTCTTTTCTGTTTAAGCTCTGCAGTTTCTGATCTGTCATAGGTTTACCGCCCTTCTTCTGTTCCTTCGTGTCCTGACAGACAAGATGGAAATATCTCGCTGATGATTTTTCACCTGCTTCTCTATTTACATTTGTATTTTTCTCACTTTGCTTTCTGTTGCCGGGAACCACATCACAGTTCAAACCCGGTTCCTCTTTCTGACGACAAGGGATGGGAACCACCTCGTCCTTTAACAGGATATGAAATTCCGCCTGAGGACAGAACCTGTGAATTCTGTCGATCAATTCCTGTCCGGTCATTTCTTTCAAAACCGAACGGGTATAAACAACGTCCACATTATGATACATGACAAACCTCACAGCATCCTCTGCGCTGCTGTGCATAAATACCATAGCGTCCGGCTGCTGTCTGGCAAGACGACAGGCCTCACGGTCCAATGCGTTTTTGTCGCTGTCAACGAGCAGAATTGTCATAATATTTTCATCTCCATCTTTTTTTTAAGTATAACAAATGACTCGTTACAAAAGCGTTACATAATATTTCCTGCTAAAAAAGGAACAAATGCCCGGCATTCATTCCTTTTACTTCTCCGTCCACTTTTCAAGACCGAGCTCCGCATTATGAAGTTCTCCCCAGCTGTACGACGGCATATAGTCATTCTGATAGGCATTGATGGCAATCGGATCTCCCTGCAGAAAACGATAATAATCACAGTCAAATTTTTCCGGCAAAACAGCATAACTGTTAAAGCTCTTTATCAGGATTTCTTCTGCCCCTGCTTTTTTCAATGTGTTTTTCAGATCGTAGACCAGCTGACGAAAATAGCCCTTAGATGCTGCTGTTCCGCTGTTTTCTTCAAATAATGCCGCACAAGCCTCTGCCATTGTTACAGTTGCTCCTCTGCGATCCACCAGGTATGCCAGCAGTTCTTTGGATTTTGCACGTCCAAACTTTACTGTCTGACCTTCAACATTCAGTTCAAATCCGCCAAAGGTCTGAATTTCTATCCTCTTTTTTGGAAGAATTTCATCATAGATAAAACTCAGTTCTCGCTGCACATCCTCTGCGTCTACAGGTTTGAGAAGATATCCTGTAGCGTGCAGCTGAAAAGCATTGACTGCATATTCCTGATAACCGGTAACAAAGATGATGTGAATATCCGGCTTGATATTTTTTAGCCTGACAGCAAGTTCCAGACCCGACATTTTTCGCATCTTTATATCCAGGAAAGCTACATCTGCAGGATTTTGCTCAAATAAATTCAAAGCCTCCTCAGGACTTGTATATGAATTGACCTCCGCATCAGGATACAATTCTATCAAGATTTTTTTAATTTCTTCCAGTATGAGTATTTCGTCATCTACTGCCATAAAACGCATAAAGTCACCCCCATTTTCATATGTCATTCCACGGAATCCACAGTGTTACAGATGTTCCCCGATCACTGCTTTCGATCTCCATATGTCCGTCCACCATTTCTTTCAGACGACTGCGAACGTTATCAATTCCAACACTGGCATGATCTCCGAAATCCGGATATTCTTTCGCTTTTTCAATTCCCACTCCATTATCCTCAATTTTTACCACTGCATATTTCTCGGTTTCAATTGTGCTAATCACTATGGTTCCTCCTTCTTCTTCATGAAAGATACCATGCTGTACAGCATTTTCCACCAGAGGCTGCAAAGTAAGCGGCGGAACACAAAAGGCTGTTGTCTGAATTCTGCAGATAACATGAAGCCGTTCGCCCAATCTCTGCTGCTCCAGATAAAGATAATTCATCGCATGGTTCAGTTCTCTTTCAAAAGGGATCGGTTCTCTGGCCTTCAGACTGTACATATTGCCGCGAAGAAATTCCGAAAACTCCTTAAGCATTTTCTTTGCCTTGGCAGGATTCTCTTCGCACAGATGATGGATGACTGCCAGACTGTTATACAGAAAATGAGGCTGAATCTGACTGAGCATAATATCAATACGCTGCTCTGCCAAAACCTTTTCCTGTTCCCTCAAAGCGATTTCATGCTCAAACTGAATATTGACAAGAATCAGCAGAAGCGCCAGTTCCACACCGACATTTACAACAGCAAGCCCCTGCAAAAATAACTGTCCCATACTGCTTAACAAAGGCATAAACGTATAAAGCAGAAAAAAACCCATTTCCCGTTTTTTCAGCTGTTTCCTGAAAAGAATAACAATCACGATAAAAAGAAGATAGCAGAACAGTGGAATAATCTGCAGAATGAAAAACATCGGTCCACGATGATAACCGGCATCACTCATGTAAAATACCGAACCTGTAAACAGACTGACAATGACAAAAAAGACCTGTACTGCGCAAACTGCAGTTACTGACAGAAGACAGATCCTTCTCGGTTTTCCGTCAATCCGCGCATATGTAATGATATAATGTGCAAAGAAATAAAGAATAAAGGCTGAAGAGACATAGTACAGTTCAGCAAATGCCACATGAACTATCTTCTCCCAGGATTCAGCAGGCTCCTGAATGAGCCAGTTCACCAGGGCTCCAATAATCATGCAAATATTGGACACAGCAATTCCAAAAAAATACCGGTTTATTTTCAGCCGATACCGCTTGCCATTGATCAGATAAACAACCGGAATCAGCGACAGAATAATTCCAAATGCTCCGAGAGAAACATTTGCAAGAATCATTTGCTGAAGGTCCATAACCTCACCTCAATTTGAATCACAAAAAGGCATATCCTGCCTGTGAAACGGGCGTGATACACCTCTTAAATCTGCGAAAATTGATGTATTGAAAATCAGCCTTGCTTGCTTGC
>CASEOD010000156.1 GCA_949289445.1 uncultured Eubacteriales bacterium | reverse complement strand
TTTTTTGTCTTTTTTAGGGTGGAAAAAGGGAAGATGCCGGCAAAGAAAGTGAAACACGGAGAGAAGCCGGTTAATAAAATATGTAAATTACTGTAAAAACGTTTAAATCCGTTTAAGCTGACATTAACGTTCTGCCCGATAAACGGGACGTTAAACGTATTGCTTCTATAATAAACGATGAAGACTTGGAATTCAGCAATTAGTTTATTTTTATTTAGGAGGAAGTGTATGGAAAACGAGAAACGTTTGAAGGAGCTGACGCAGGAGCAGACCGAATTCAAAAGAGAAATCGGTGTGTTCGGCGGTGTCAGCATCATCGGCGGCATCATGATCGGTTCCGGGATTTTCTATCTGGGATCCTATGTACTGGAAAGAACAGGTATGAACAGTGGGCTGGCTCTGATCTGCTGGATTATTGCGGGTATTATTTCTTTATTCGGAGGACTGTGCTATGCAGAACTGGGAACAGCCATGCCGAAGGCAGGCGGTAGGGTTGTGTATCTTAATGAAGCATTTCACCCGGTAGTGGGCTTTACGGCCGGATTTACCGACTGGCTCATCGGCGGTCCGGGATCTATTGCAGCTGTTGCAATCGCATTTATGACTGTACTGAAATCATATTTTGAAATCAGCGATTTCGGCATCAAAGCAGGTGCCATCGTTCTGATTGTTGCACTGACTGCCTATAACCTCATCGGTGTAAGAATTGCATCCATCGTTCAGAGTCTGTCTATGGTTGCAAAACTGGTACCGGTAGCTATCATTATGCTGGCCGCTCTTTTTGTGGGAAAAGTCAGCCCGGATCTTTCACTGGGACAAGCCAGCGAATATGCGCAGGCCAACGACACCAGTGTACTGGGTATGATTGCCATTGCGGTGGTGGCGTCTCTGTGGGCATATGAAGGCTGGAGCAATCTGAACACAGTAGCAGAAGAGATTAAAAATCCGAGAAGAAATCTGCCGCTTGCTCTGATTATCGGTATCGGTGGTGTGACACTGCTTTACACTTTATTTAACTTTGCCATCATGAAGGTATTGCCACATGACGAAATTGTTAGTATGATTAACAGTGGGGATCTTTATCTCGGTACAGCAGTTGCGAAGAATGTACTTGGAAATGCCGGCGGTGTTGTGGTATCTGTCGGTATGATGCTGGCTATGTTCGGCACTGCCAACGGCATGGTTCTGGCTCAGCCTAGAATGTACTATGCAATGGCAGAAGAGGGACATTTCTTCAAGTGTTTTGCAAGACTGCATCCGAAGTACAAAGTACCTTATGCGCCGATTATCGTACAGGGTGTGCTGTCTGTAGCTCTGGTACTGATGAGAAATCTGGATCAGCTGACCAACCTGGTTGTTGTAGTAGCAATGATCTACAATGCGCTGGTTATCATCGCTGTACCGGTTCTGAGAAAGAAATATCCAAACATCGAAAGACCTTACAAGGTATGGTTCTACCCTGTATCAGTTATCATCACAGCAGCGATTTTTGTTGGCCTTATCGTAATCTCAGCCATCGAAGATCCTGTTAACGGCGTTGTGGGACTCATCGTGCCGATTATCGGTGTTGGCGTATACTATGCTTTTGAAATCAGAAACAGGAGAGAGCAGAAATAAAATGAAAAAAATTTTACATCATGCAAAGGTTTATGTGGAAAGGGACCGTTTTGCTCAGGCAGTGCTGGTAGAAAACGGATGTATTGCAAAGGTGGGAGACAATGAAGAGATCCTGTCTCTGGCTGACAGCGACACCGAACTTTATGACTGTGGAGGAAGAACTTTAATTCCGGGGCTTAACGATTCTCATCTGCATTTTATGCAGTTCGGAGAAACAAGGAATCAGGCGCAGATTGACGGAGTCTCTTCTATTGACGAGATGATTCGAATCTGCCGGGAATTTGCTGAAGCTCATCCGGAAAATGTAAAGCAGGGGCTTCATGCCATCGGCTGGAATCAGGATCTGTTTACTGACAGTGACAGAATGCCTGACCGCCATGATCTGGACAGGATCAGCACGGAGTATCCTATTGTACTGGAACGTGTCTGCGGTCACATTGTTTCCGGAAATACCAAACTTATTGAGATGCTGGGCATTGATGGTAATTCTCCTCAGTTCCCTGACGGTGAGTTTCTTATCGGTGATGACGGATATCCAAATGGTATTTTTACAGCCAATGCATGTAATATTGCAAAGGCGATCATTCCTGACTTCACTATGGAGGAACGTCGCAGAATGCTTATCGAAACCATGGAATATGCTGTGGCACACGGTCTTACCAGTGTACAGAGCAATGATGTGGGTACTACCTTTATGGATGGTCCGGCAGCGTTCAAAATGTTCCATGATGTCTACGACAGCAGTGAAGCGCTGCTGAGATACAGACACCAGGTCTGCTTCAATGATCTTGAAGAATTTGAAACCTATCTTTCGGAAGGCGAATTTGCAAAAGGAAGCTACGGTGAGGATTCCTGGCTGACTCTGGGGCCTCTGAAGCTGTTCAAGGACGGCAGTCTGGGGGCAAGAACCGCTCTTATGCGCAATGGTTACAAAAACGACAGTAACAATCATGGACTGGAATGGATAAAGCCGGATGAAATGAGCAGATACTGTCAGCTGGCAAAAAAATACGGACTTCAGGTCGTGACTCACTGTATCGGAGATGAGGCCATTGAAAAGACCATGGACTGCTACGAAGAAGCGTTTGTAGACGGTGAAAATAAATTGCGTCATGGGCTGGTACACTGTCAGATTACCGATGAGGCACTGGTTTCCCGTATTGCGGAAAAGGGAATTTTGGTTTTTGCACAGCCTATTTTCCTTGATTACGACATGAACATTGTAGAAGACTTGTGCGGGAAAGAACTGGCCTCCACATCTTATGCGTTCGGAAGTCTGATGAAAAAAGGTGCTCATGTCTCCTTCGGCACTGATTGCCCTGTGGAAGACTGCAATCCGTTCCCGAACATCTACATGGCTGTGACTCGAAAAGATAAAGAGGGTAAGCCGGCCGGAGGTTTCTATCCCGAAGAATGTGTGGATGTGGCATCTGCCATTGACGCTTATACCATCGAGAGCGCCTATGGAGAATTTATGGAAGATAAAAAGGGAAGAATCAAAGAAGGTTATTATGCAGATATGGTTCTCCTGGACAGAGATATCTTTACGGTGGATCCAATGGAAATTAAAGATATTCTGCCGGTAATGACTATGGTTGGCGGCAGAATCGTTTATGAAAGATAAAAGGGGTTTGGCATCGGTGCCCGGCGAAAGCGGGGTACCGGTGCTTTGCTGTTGGTGCGCCGAAAGTGAAGAGGATAGTTCTATGAAAGCAAGTATTGTGATAAAAAACGGACATCTGATGACAATGGATCCGGAATGTCCGGAGGCGGAATGGATCGCCACAGGAGAGGATCGGATTCTGGCAGTGGGGAGAGATGAAAAATATGCTGATTTTGTCAATGACAGCACCCTGGTTATCGATGCAGCGGGAGCCACTGTGATACCCGGATTTATTGACAGTCACTTTCATATGGTGACAACTGCTCTAAGCGGAAAGAGAATCAGTATGGAAGGAGCCAGAAACTTCAAAGAAGTGGGAAAGCGACTGAAAGCGGCAAGAGGAAAAGGAAAATTAAAGGACAAGATGATAGTTGCCACAAAGCTGGACTGTGATAAGCTGGAAGAAGGAAGATTTCCCGACAGAACGGTTCTTGACAGGTACTGCCGTGATATCCCTGTAGCGGTATACACCACAGACTATCATGCACTGATGCTTAATACCTGTGGGATTCTGTACTTTAAAGCTCCCTTTACTTTGAACGGAGTGGATGTCGATGAAAACGGCATGCCCACCGGCATATTTACAGCGCAGGCCGGAGCCAGACTGGAGGCCAATATCAGGGAATCTGTATCTGACTGGGAGCTGGAGACGGCGCTGGAGGCGGTCATGCCGGAGCTTTTTGCCCATGGTCTGACTACGGTTGCGGATATGGAAGGCGGCAATATGAACTTCGGTTTCGGAGAAGATTACGACTGTGAATATATCTGGAAAAACCGCAGCAAATATCCGCTGGATATGGAACTCTTTTATCCCACAACAGATATTGAGATTGTGGAAAGCAAAGGTCTGAATCGAATCGGTGGAGCGCTGTATGTGGACGGTACTCTGGGCAGAAGAACTGCCGCGCTGTCAACTGACTATTGCGATGCACCGGGAACCCGGGGGCTTCTTTATGTTGAACCGGACTCACTGCGGGAGTTTGTGGGAGCCTGTTACGAAAAGGATCTGCAGCTTGCACTGGACGTTATAGGAGATGAGGCTATCGAAGAAAGTCTCTGCGCTTTTGAATATGCTCAGAGACTTTATGGAAAGAAACAGCTGAGAAACCGTATCGAACACTGTGAGATGATGCGGAAGGATCAGATGAGGAGAGCAGCAGAACTGGGGATTATTGTATCGGTACAGCCGGCTTATGAAGGCTGCTGGGGAGGATCGGGAAGTATGTATCACCGTCGTCTGGGAGCAAGATACAGAGAAACAAATCAGTTTCGTGCCATGATTGACAGCGGTCTTGTAGTCTGCGGAGGCTCTGACAGCGATGTGACAGATCTGAATCCGCTGGTGGGCATCCATTATGCGGTCAATCATCCTGTTGCGGCTAACAGAGTATCTCTTTCAGAGGCTGTAGCCATGTACACCATCAACGGCGCGTACGGGCTTTTTCTGGAAGATGAAATCGGCAGCCTGACACCGGGAAAACTGGCCGATATGGTGATTCTGGAGGAGAATCTGCAATCATTAAATCCACAGAAGATCAAAGATGTGAAAGTTTCTTTGACGGTGAAAAGAGGAAAGGTTCTGCACAACAGGGGGTTCCATGCTGAAACTTAAGTTTTTAGGACAATTGAAGATGGAGTATGACGGAAAGGATTTGACCTCTCAGGTCAGCGGGAAGTCCATGGCTCTTCTGGCAATTCTTCTGGTGGAGAGGAATCATCAGGCGAGCCGAAGAAAGCTGATCAGTTATCTCTGGCCGGACAGCGATCAGGAAGCAGGGAGATATAATCTGCGGTATAACCTGTGGCAGATGAAAAAGCTGATCCCCCAGGAGCTTTCAGGGGAGCATTTTCTGATTATAACAAAGGACACCTGCCGTATCAATGAACGATTTGCCTACACCAGTGATCTGGGCCGGATTCTGTCTGCACAGGTGGAGCATACAGACGATCCGTCGGAACTGGAATCACTGTACAGCCTTTTTACGGGAGACTTTTTCGGAGAACAGACTTTTCACGGCTGCGATGAATTTGAAGAAATGGTTGTCATGCAGAGATACTGTCTGGAGCACAAAAAGCTGCAGCTTCTAAAAAAGCTGATTTTGTTGTATTATGAAAGGGGAGAACAGGAAAAATGTCTGCAGGTTCTGAATGACTGCGAGGCACTGGACCCTTATGATGAGACCAATGCAGAAATACGGATCAGAATTTTTGTTGCGATGGGCAGCTTTGGGGAGGCAGTAAAGTTTTATAAGAAGTTTTACCACAAGCTGGCAAGGGACATTGGGGCGGAGCCTTCGGACAAACTGAAGGACCTGATCGGCAAAGTCAGAAATCGAAGCGGTTCAGCGGTACAGAACTCCTGGGAAAATTCTCCCGGATCTCGTGATGGCCGGGTTCATATCAGCCTGTCCGCCACTGCCCTTTCTCAGGTGGAAGGTTATCTGCTGGCAGATATTGCAGGCGCTCTGCATCAGTGCGGAAGAATACGGATTTCATCATTTCTGGAGCCGGATCAGATTTCCGATCTGGCATTCATTCAGCCGATCTGCGGAAAGCCGGCTGAAAATGTGCCTATGGTTCGGGCAGTCAATGCCTTTATAGCTCTGATCAGCAGTCTATGCGGCAGCGGAATTACGCTGGAACTTTTCATAAACGGAAGTCCCGATGTTCTGTCTGCCGAAGTGATGCGGCTTCTGGAGCACCGATGCGGTAAAAATCTTGTGATGAGGCGTAAAAAGGATCATGCTGATGGCCGGGATTCCGGCAGGTAAATCCGGTTGCGCGCAGAAATGGGGGACAGAACCTTTCTTTCGGGGAAATGTCCCGAAGATGACAGAGAGGGTCTGTTTAAGGAGGTATGACTGTGAAATATGATGTAAAAGAGTCATACAATAAGGTTTGTGAACACTGGAATGAAGTTCGCAGAAAAACGGTGATAAACAAATGTATTGCGGACTTTACACAGCAATTAAAACCTCATGGAAAAATACTGGATGTGGGATGCGGAACCGGATATCCTGTCTGCGCATATCTGGCTGACAGAGGGTTTGAAGTTACGGGAATTGATATCTCGGAGAAAATGATCGAAAAAGCGAAGGAACTTGGTCTGCCCGATGCCGAGTTCTATGTGGAGGATGTTCTCACTTTCAGCCCGGACGGAAAATATGACGGAGTAATTGCCTTTGACTCTATCTGGCATATTCCCCATGAAAGACAGGAAGACATCTACCGGATTATTTCCGATCTGACAAATCCCGGCGCTCTGTTTCTGTTTACCCACGGAAAAGAAGACGGGGAGATCGTGGGTGAGATGTGGGGTGAGCCGTTTTATTACAGTGCGCTGAATGTAAAAAAGGTGCACAGTCTGTTGAGACAGAATGGATTTGAAATACTGTTATCACAGGAGAACTACAAAGAGGTAACGACGGGAGAGAGAGATCTTCTGATTGTTGCCGAAAAGAGAGTATACTGACTGCGGAGGTGAGGAAATGGAACTTCGTGTACTGAATTATTTTCTGGCAATAGCTAGAGAAGAAAATTTTACAAAAGCGGCCCGGCAGCTTCATGTTACACAGCCAACCTTGTCGCGGCAGATTGCCGATCTGGAGCGGGAACTCGGAGTAAAACTGTTTATCCGCAGCAATCACAATATTGTTCTGACAGAGGAAGGAATGATCCTGAAACGCCGCGCACAGGAAATTCTGACTTTGGCAGATAGAACAAAGCAGGATTTTCTGCAAAAAGATCAGAATCTCTCGGGTACGATTTCAATCGGCAGCGGGGAGTTTCGCTCCACAGAATATCTGGCAGAGATTATTGCAGCTTTCCGAAAAGAACATCCCGGGGTAAAATATGAGATATACAGCGGAAATGCCGGTAATATCCGAGATTATATCGAAAGAGGTCTTCTGGATATCGGGTTAATGTCAGAGCCTGTAGACATGCGCAGATACAATTTTATCAACATGCCGATCAGAGAGCAGTGGGGGGTGTTTGTGCCGGAGCATTCTCCTCTCTCAGAAAAGAAAAGCATTACTCCTGAGGATCTGAGCGGTATGTCCATTGTCACTGCGACAGGGGATTTCAATCAAAGCCGAATCGGAAAATGGCTGGGGAACTTCAGACAGCAGGTCGAGATTGCAGCAACAGCCAACCTGCCGTATAACGAAGCTGTGCTTGCTAAAGAGAATATAGGTGTAATGATAGGCATAGATTTAAACTGTGCTTATGAAGGTCTGCGTTTTATTCCTCTGAATCCTGTTTTGGAGGTTTCAACGGTTCTGGGGTGGAAAAAGGATCAAATCTTTTCTGCAGCAACCTCGTCTTTCATAGACTTTGCAGAGAAATATATGGAAAGTGTATCTGATAAAAAAATATAAATTTAGACATTAAAAAAGAATGAATCTGCAACAAGGTGCTCCGGGACGGTCACCTTGTTTTTGTATGAGTGAAAGCCCGCCTGCAGCGCGAAGCACATGAGGCAAACAACCATCCCGCAGGAAACAACAGTCTGCTGACAGCGCTGCTTTCCTGCAGTCTGTACAGGTTAACCGGAATTATCTTTTCTGGTAAAAATGAGTATAAGGATTGGATGGGAAATGTCGGTTTCAACGGTCAAAATAACCATATTATTCTGGATTATCAACCATAATAGTCTAAACAGGTGAAATTGGGTATAAATGTTTATACTTCCTCTTGAGAATTCTGGGATTTCTGGTTAACAGATTTGTATATTTATACTTAAAACGGTGCATTTTTCGGTTCCCGGTTAATTGTTTAGGGGGAAGCCGCTGATCAGGTTATTCCGATTCTTCCTGAGAAATGCTTCGGCATATAAAGAACGTGGCCTCTTTAGAAAATTGTGAGAAGTTCACAAAAAAATACAAAAAAATTGTGTCAAAACACTTGATTTTGAAAAAAACCTATGTTACACTAACAACATCAAATTTATGAAAGGGTCAAATTGTTATGAGAAACTTCTACTATGCAGCAGAATATTTTTATTTTAGCTTTTTCTTTAACAACGATGAAAAGGCCGGTTCTGCTGCACAGAAAAGTTTTGAGTAATTGCTATAATGAAATCCTAAAATAATGACAAATTACTTGAAAAACTCCGCAGTCAATCCGGCTGGCGGAGTTTTTTCAATTAAACAGCAAAGTATGGAGGTAGAAAGATGATAACAGTACTGAAGCCGGGCACCGGTGAGGAACAGAGAGAACAGTTAATTCAGTGGTTTGAAGAGCAGGGCGTGCAGGTTCACTCCTATATCGGAGAAAACGGGATGGCAGTTCTCGGACTCATCGGGGACACTCGGAACATCGATGTAGAGATGCTGGAGCTTCTGGATATCGTGGAACGAGTTGCACCGATTTCAGATCCGTTTAAAAGCGCCAACAGACAGTTTCACCCTGAGGATTCCGTCATCGACGTAGCCGGTGCTAAATGTGGAGGAGGCCATTTTGCAGTAATTGCAGGCCCCTGCTCTGTAGAAAATCCTGAGCAGATCAAAGAGGTTGCAGAAGGAGTCAAGGCAGCAGGCGCCACCATGCTGAGAGGAGGAGCTTTCAAGCCGAGGACTTCCCCTTACGATTTCCAGGGGATGAAGGCAGAAGGTATTGAGCTTCTGCTGGAGGCAAAAAAAGAAACGGGACTTCCCATTGTGACAGAAATCATGAACGCAAACCATCTGCCTCTGTTTGAGGATGTGGATGTCATTCAGGTAGGTGCCAGAAATATGCAGAACTTTGAACTTCTCAAAGAACTGGGCAAAACCAAAAAGACAATTCTGTTAAAGAGAGGACTGGCAAACACACTGAAAGAACTGCTTATGAGTGCTGAGTACATTATGGCCGGCGGAAATGAAAACATCATCCTCTGTGAAAGAGGCATACGTACTTTTGAAACATACACCAGAAACACACTGGATCTGTCGGCAGTTCCGGTATTGCATAATCTGACTCATTTACCTGTGGTCATTGACCCGAGTCATGCCACCGGTCATGCAAATCTGGTAAAACCTATGGCTCTGGCAGCTACAGCCTGCGGCGCCGACGGTCTGATGATCGAAGTGCACAATAATCCGGCAAAAGCACTCTGTGACGGCCCGCAGTCTCTGACCCCGGCCCAGTTTGCAGATGTGATGGACACTGTAAGAAAGATCAGAGAGGTGATCTGATGAAAATAGGAATTGTGGGATTGGGTCTTATTGGAGGTTCTCTGGCAAAGGCTTACAAGAGAGCCGGGGCCACAGTCTTTGGAATGGATAAAGACAGATTGATTACAGCTTTTGCAAAGCTGGCGGAGGCTATAGACGATGAATTGAGTACAGAACGTTTTGAAGAATGTGATCTGATACTGCTTGCAATACCTCCGGTTCCTGCGGCAAAATGGCTTGAAGAGAATGCCCCGGTTATGCCGAAAGATGCACTGATTATCGACTGCTGCGGTACCAAGAGAGTTATCTGTGAAGCGGGATTTGCCCTGGCAGAAAAGTACGGATTTGCCTACGCCGGCGGTCATCCCATGGCAGGAATTCAGTTTGGCGGTTTTAAAAACAGCAGAGCAGATCTCTTTGACGGCGCGGTCTTCGCCTTTGTGCCGAAGGATCACAACGACCTGCGTTTCATGGATAAGGTAAAGAAGCTTATTCTGCCTGCCGGATTTTCCAAACTGGTAGTCTCTACGGCGGAGGAACATGATCGGATTATCGCTTTCACGTCGCAGATGGCGCATGTGGTGTCAAATGCTTTTATCAAAAGTGACACGGCTCTGAACATGGGGATTTCCATCTCAGCCGGAAGTTATCGGGACTTTACCCGAGTTGCTTATCTGGATGCGGATATGTGGACTGAGCTGTTCATGGAAAACAGAGATAATCTGAAATACGAGCTGGATGTTCTCATAAAAGAACTTTCAAAATATGTAAAGGCCCTGGAAGAGAATGATGCAGAAGAGATGCTGCGGCTTCTCAAAGAAGGCAGGGAAAGAAAGATTGAGGTAGAAAAACGATGCAGTTAGAGCAGTTAGGCGGTGAGGTCCGCAGCCTGATCAGGGGCGGCAGTCTGACCGTCGTAACAGACGAAAACGTAGAAAAACTATATTTAACTCGATGCATACAAAGTCTCAAATGCGCAGGCTTTGATGTATATAGCTTTGTGGTTCCTCCCGGTGAGGAATCAAAAAGCGGGGAAACGTATCTGAAACTGTTGAATTTCCTTGCGGAAATTCCGCTGACCAGAGCTGATGCCCTTATAGCTCTGGGAGGCGGAGTGGTAGGCGACTTGACCGGGTTTGCCGCAGCCACTTATCTTCGGGGAATTCCGGTGATTCAGGTACCGACAACCCTTCTTGCGGCAGTGGATTCCTCTATCGGCGGGAAAACGGCTATCAACCTGCCTGCCGGAAAGAATCTTGCGGGGGCGTTTCACCTGCCTGCCCTGATCTGGTGGGACGCGTCGCTTCTGGAAACCCTGCCCGAATCTATCTACCAAGACGGTATGGCAGAGGTCATAAAGTACGGAGTTTTAGCAGATGCTGAACTGTTTGCTCTCCTTGAGGACAGAGAAAAATCAAAGTCTGAGATGGAGAAGATTGTCGAGCGGTGCGCCGCAATTAAAATGCGGTTTGTGGAAGAAGACACCTTTGACGTCGGGATCAGACAACTGCTGAACTTCGGCCATACCATCGGTCATGCCATCGAGAAAGCTGCAGATTTTCAGGTGAGTCACGGCAAAGCGGTGGCAAAGGGAATGGCAGTGATTGCTGATATCTCTGCCCGTCAGGGATGGTGCAGCAGAGAAACTGCGGACAGAATCAGAAGGATTCTGGAAATTTATGAATTTGATTTAACCATTGCACAATCAAAGGATGTGCTTTATGATATTATGAAGACAGACAAAAAACGCAAAGGCGGCTTTATCGATCTGGTTGTGCCGGAAAGAATCGGAAGCTGCCGTCTGCAGCGTGTGACGATAGAAGAATTGGGAGAACTTTTATGAAAGAAATTAAGGTGATTGCCTCAAAATCCGATGCCCACAGAGCCATGATCTGTTCGGCCCTTTCAAAGCTGACCGGAGGCGGGGACTGCAGCATCAGATGCGATGCGGATTCTGAGGATATCAGAGCCACTGAGGCCTGTCTTTCTGCACTCCTGGCCGGAGAGGAAGACATGAGATGCAGAGAAAGCGGCTCAACTCTCAGGTTTCTTCTTCCGGTGACGGGTGCTCTGGGACATAAAGCGGCTTTTTACGGGGAAGGCAGACTGCCTCAGCGGCCTCTGTCCCCTCTGTATGAAGAACTTGCCGGTCACGGATGCAGTCTCAGTCCTCAGGGAAGTGTTCCACTTGTCATAGAAGGAAAACTGAAGCCGGGATTTTACAGGCTGCCCGGTAATGTGTCCAGTCAGTATATCAGCGGTCTGCTTTTTGCACTCCCTCTGCTTTCGGGAGGAAGCAGAATCGTCATAGAAGGACCTTTGGAGTCTCGTTCCTATATAGAGATGACTCTTAAAGTTCTTCGAAGATTCGGCATTGTGATTCTGGAGGAAGAGAACGGATTTACCGTTCCCGGAGGACAGCAGTACAAAGCGCCTGAGTCTTATGAGGTGGAGGGAGACTGGTCCAACGGCTGTTTCTGGCTTGCAGCAGGAGCTCTGACAAAGGAAGGCCTGCTGGTGAAGGGACTTTCTGAAGAATCGCTTCAGGGAGACAAAGAGATTCTCAGTCTGCTTAAACGATTCGGAGCCGGAGTCTGCTGCGGAGAGTCCGGTATCATCACTGTGGGAGGAACTCTGCGGGGAATTGAAATCGATGGAGCCCAGATTCCGGATATGGTGCCTGTACTTGCAGCGGTGGCCTGCAGAGCGGAAGGAAAGACTGTAATCCGAAATGCAGGAAGACTTCGCCTGAAGGAAAGCGATCGTCTGACTGCCGTAACAGAAACCTTAAACAGACTTGGCGGAGAGGTAGAGGAACTCCCTGACGGCCTCATCATTACAGGTCTCGGAGAAAAGGGACTGAAAGGCGGAAAAGCTGACAGTTTCGGAGACCATCGCATTGCCATGATGGCTGCGGTTGCCTCTCTCATCTGCAGAGAAAAGGTGGTTCTGAGCGGAGCTCAGGCAGTAAATAAGTCCTATCCGGCTTTTTTCAGTGAACTGGAGAGGCTGGGGCTGGACAGTAATATAGAAAGGAAATAGACTATGTCGTCTACCTACGGAAACAAAGTAAAGATTTCAATCTTTGGTCAGTCTCACTCTGAGGCCATCGGAGTGACTATAGACGGACTTCCGGCAGGGTTCGCCATTGACATGGCGGAGCTGCAGCGATTTATGAACCGCAGGGCGCCGGGACAGAGCAGGTATACCACACCCAGAAAGGAAGCCGACAGACCGGAATTTCTCAGCGGACTTGTGGGCAATGTGACCTGCGGCGCGCCTCTTGCGGCAATTATCAGAAACACCAATACCAGAAGCGGTGACTATGACAATATCCGGGATATTCCAAGACCGGGACATGCGGACTTTACGGCCCATGTAAAATATAACGGGTATGAAGATGTCAGCGGCGGCGGTCATTTTTCCGGAAGACTGACAGCGCCTCTGTGTGTTGCAGGCGGTATTATCAAGCAGATTCTGGCCGCAGACGGCATCACTGTGGAAGCTTCTGTCGCAGAGATCGGCGGAAATGCGGAAGAACCTTTTGCAGCTGTGGAATCGGCTGCGGCACGGGGAGATTCCGTAGGCGGTATCATCAGCTGTACGATTACAGGACTTCCTCCGGGAATCGGTGATCCTATGTTTGACGGACTGGAAAACAGAATTGCTCAGGCAGTCTTTGGTATCCCTGCCGTCAAAGGAATCGAATTCGGCAGGGGTTTTGAAGCGGCCGGACTTTGCGGCAGCGAAAACAACGATGAGTTTTATTATGACGGAGGACAGGTGAAAACCAGAACCAACAACCATGGAGGAATTCTGGGAGGCATCAGTTCCGGAATGCCTGTCACATTCAGAGTGGCGGTCAAACCGACTCCGTCCATATCCATAGAGCAGCGCAGCATCAGTTACGCAAAAGGCGAGGATGCCGTGCTGAAAGTAAAAGGAAGGCATGATCCGTGTATCGTGCCCAGGGCAGTACCGTGCGTGGAAGCTGCGGCTGCCATAGCAGTATATGATCTGATGAAATAAAGGAGAAGAAAAAATGAGCATGGATGACTATAGAAAGAAGATTGATGCTATCGATGAAGAAATTGTAAAGAAACTGGAAGAAAGAATGCGGACTGTGGAAAATATCGCCCGCTACAAAAAAGATAATGAGCTTCCTGTACTGGATGCCCTGCGCGAAAGAGAAAAAATTGAAAAAATTACGGATTTAGCAGCAGATGATATGGCATCTTATACAAGAATATTATATAATACAATTATAGAGATGAGCAAAGACCATCAGAGAAAGATTACCCAGAAAGAGACTTCTGACGTACAGGCCATCAAAAAGGCTCTGGAAGAGACTCCGAAGGTATTTCCGGCAAGGGCTACGGTTGCCTGCCAGGGAGTGGCCGGCGCTTATTCTCAGGAGGCCTGCGAGAGACTGTTCAAGATGCCGAAGATTATGTACATGAAAAACTTCAACGGCGTTTTCGCAGCCATTGACAAAGGTCTCTGCCAGTACGGAATTCTTCCTGTTGAAAACAGCACGGCAGGATCCGTGAATCAGATTTACGATCTGATGATGAAGTATAATTTCTACATTGTAAAAAGTGTCAAACTGAAAGTCGATCACAGTCTTCTTGCGAAAAAGGGCGTGAAGAAGGAAGATATCAGAGAAATTTTTTCCCATGAACAGGCAATCATGCAGTGTGATGATTACCTGAAGCATTTTCCTCATGCAAAGATTACCATCTGCGAGAATACCGCAGAGGCAGCCAAGATGGTGGCAGAATCCGACAGAACGGATATTGCGGCGCTGGCATCCTATGAGTGCGGAAAGCTTTACGGACTTGGATGTCTGGAAGAGGCTGTGCAGGACAATGGCAACAATTATACCAGATTCATCTGTATCAGCAAGAAGCTGGAGATTTATCCGGGAGCGGACAAGACAAGTCTGATGCTGGTGGTTTCTCATCAGCCGGGGTCTCTTTATAATGTACTGGCAAGATTCAATGCACTGGGCATTCAGATTTTCAAACTGGAAAGCCGTCCGATTCCTTCAAGAGACTTTGACTATATGTTCTATTTCGACATCGAGTCAGAGGTTTATTCCGAGGAATTCGTGAGACTGATGAACCAGCTTGAAGAACTGACTGAAGAATTCAAGTATTTAGGAAGTTATATGGAGATTTAACATGAAAAAATTCGGACTGATCGGGGGAAAACTCGGTCACAGTTATTCGCCTCTGATTCACAGCAAATTCGGCGATTACCGGTTTGAACTGCTGGAAGTGGGGGAGGAGGAACTGGAGATGCTGCTTCATAACGAGGAGTATGGCGGTTTCAATGTGACGATTCCTTACAAGAAAAAGGTACTGCAGCTCTGTGACGAGCTTTCCGATACGGCGCAGGCTATCGGCAGCGTCAACACCGTGGTACGCGGAGAAAACGGAAAGCTTTACGGCTATAATACCGATTATTACGGTTTCCTGTATCTGATGAAGACAGCGGGTATTGAACCAAAGGGAAAGAAATGTCTGGTGCTGGGCAGCGGCGGAGCTTCACTGACGGTGCAGGCGGTTCTGCGCGGACAGGAGGCCGCTGAAGTTGTGGTGGTTTCCCGAACCGGAGAAAACAACTATGAGAATATCAGCCGCCATTTTGACAGTGAGATTATTGTCAATACCACGCCTGTGGGCATGTATCCCAACAACGGTGTAAGCCTTGTGAATCTTGATGATTTTACGAGATGTGAAGGAGTTCTGGACCTGATTTACAATCCGAACAGAACGAAACTGGTGCTGGATGCCATGGCGAAATCCATTCCGGCTAGCGGAGGTCTGGAAATGCTGGTGGCACAGGCAAAGCAGGCCAGTGAATTCTTTCAGAATACAGAAATTGAAGACGAGGCCATTGACAGCGCTCTGGATGAGGTCAGAAGCGAGACTCTCAATGCCATTCTTATCGGTATGCCCGGAGCGGGCAAAACCCTGCTGGGTGGAGAAATTGCAGCCCGGATGGGAAGAAAGTTTGTGGACATTGACGATATGATCGTAGAGCATGAGGGCATGTCCATTCCCCGGATCTTTGCGGAAAAAGGAGAAAACTATTTCCGCAGAGTGGAGACGGAAATGCTGGAGCAGGCCTGCAAACAGACAGGTCTTGTCATTGCCACAGGGGGCGGCATCGTCAAGAAAAAAGTGAATTACAATATTCTCAAGCAGAACGGCGTGGTTATCTGGATTAAACGGGATCTGGATAAGCTGGAGACAGACGGACGTCCTCTGTCTCAGTCCATGCCGCTTGAGCAGATATATGAGGAGAGAAAGGATGCTTACTCCTATTGGAGCGACTTCTTTATCAACAATAATGAGGAGAGAGAGTAAATGAAAATTCTGGTTATCAACGGACCCAACATCAATATGCTGGGAGTTCGGGAGCCTGAAATTTACGGAAAAGCAACTTATCATGACCTTGTAGAGCTGATAGAATCGGCGGCTTTGCGCCTTGGGGTGGAAGCCGCCTTTTTTCAGTCCAACCACGAGGGCGCCATTGTGGACGCCATTCAGGATGCTTACGGTAAATTTGACGGAATCATCATCAACCCGGCAGCTTACACACATACCAGCGTGGCAATTTTAGATGCCCTGAAGGCGGTGGGAATTCCTGCGGTGGAAGTCCATATTTCCGATGTGTCAGAGAGAGAGGATTTCAGACAGGTTTCCTATGTGCGCCGGGCGGCGGTCTGCACCATTATGGGCAAAGGGTTCGACGGCTATGTGGAAGCTTTGGAGGTTTTGTGTGAAAGAAAAGGTTAGAAAGCGACTGTCAGGTGCGGTACCCGGACTGCTTATGCTGGCACTTTTCGCTTTTCTGGGATTTACAGTGGGGTATTTTGTCGCCGGATCATCGGAAAAAAGCGGGATGCCGCCTGTCGCGGCGGTTTGTACCTGCATCATGGCACTGGTGGTGTCTATGTATCTGCACATTGTACTTCATGAAGGGGGACATCTGATTCTGGGACTGGCCGGCGGGTACCGGTTTGTATCTTTTCGGATCGGCAGTTTTGTCTGGGTCAGACAGGGAGAAACCATTGAACGCAAAAAGTTCAGTATTCCGGGAACAGCGGGTCAGTGTCTGCTGGATCCGCCGGATCCGGATGAAAAAGGGGAGTTCCCCTGCCTTCTCTATAATCTGGGAGGGGGCCTGGCTAATCTGCTCTCTGCGGGTCTGGCAGTCTCAGCTGTGGGGATCGCGGAAAACAGTATCGTAAAGATGGCATTGATTTCCTTTGGGGCTGTGGGCTTTTATCTGGCGGTGATGAATCTGGCGCCTCTGAAGATAAGCGGCATTGCCAATGACGGTTACAATATCAGGTCTTTTCGTAAAGACAAGGCCGGAGCGAAAGCTTTGTTTTTTCAGCTTCGCATCAACAGGCTTCAGCAGACTGACGGACTGCGGCTTTCAGAGATCCCTGACGATCTCTTTGAAATTCCGGGTGAAACCTCTGTGGAGAGTTCCACAGGAGATCCTCTGACAGATGCACTGCTGGTATTTCAGTTTCAGCGACTGCTCGATCAGAGACGCTTTGACGAGGCTGCGGCTTTTGGCAGAAAGCTGGAGGCATCGGGGAAGCTGCTGCCTCTGTATCAGAATGCGATCAGAGTGGAACTTCTGTATCTGGAACTGATCGGACTCTGCCGAAAAGAGGAAGTGGAGCGCCTTTATGACAGGGCTCTGAAAAAATATCTGAAGGGAATCAGAAGTTATCCCTGCGCCCACAGAGTGCTTTATGCCTATGCACTGCTCTGGCAGAAAGATGAAAAGACAGCGGCTGCCGAATTTGCCGCTTTTGAAAAAGCCATGAACACTTATCCTGTTCCCGGCGATATTCGGGCGGAGCGGGAGTTGATAAAAGAAATAACGGAGGGAAAGTGATGAAAGTCTATTGTTATCCAAAGTGTACGACCTGTAAAAAAGCTCTGGCCTGGCTGGATGAAAAAGGGATTTCTTATGAGCTGTTTAATATCAAAGAACAGAACCCGGGAGAGGAGGAGCTCCGTCAGTGGTATGCCATGAGCGGATTGCCTCTGAAAAAGTTTTTCAATACCAGCGGTATGATTTATCGCGACATGGGCCTTTCCGGAAAACTGCCCGGTATGAGTGAGGATGAACAGCTGGCGCTTCTGGCGACTGACGGAATGCTGGTAAAACGCCCGCTGGTAATCGGGGATGATTTTGTTCTGACCGGGTTTAAGGAGGCCGACTGGGCGGAAAAGATGCTGTAAAAGTGAGTACAGAAAAAGATTGCAGGAAGAGAGCCGGCAGGAAGAGAAAAAGCCGCAGGGCACGTGTTCGGCTGAGGAAAGGAGCGTATTGTGGATAAAATGCAGGAATTAAGAGAAATCAGAGAAGCAAAGGAAGCGGGAAGACTGACGTTGTATCATCTGGAAAGGGCAAGAGAAGAACTGAACTCTGCCTCCAATTTCGGAATTGCCGATATGCTGGGCTTTGATCTGATAGGCGGCATAGGAAAACACCTGAAGCTGAGCAGAGCGAAAGATGAGATGGAAGCAGCTAAATGGCAGGTGATGTGTTTCCAGAAAGAGCTGAAGGATGTCAGCGGTGTTTTGAACTTTCAGGTGGATATCGGCGGGTTTCTGACCTTTGCGGATTTTTTCTTTGACGGTATCCTTGCGGATGTGTTTGTACAGTCACGGATTTCCGATGCCAAACAGCAGGTGGATCAGGCCCATTATCAGATCTGCCGCATTCTCGATGATCTGGATCGTATGGAGCGGGAGCTGCTGTAGGCGGAAAAGAATGCCCGGGGCTGATGAAGAAGTGGGATTTTCATTTACATAAATCACAGCCACTGATATTTCATGGATATTGAGAGCACTTATCGACACTCTACGGAACGTAGGTTGTCTGCCATCGAAAAAGATGTTATTGTGAGATATACAGAGGAGGGATTTATGAGTGAATAATTATATTACCGGCGCCGGGATCAGGGCGCTGCGTGAGAAGAAAAGACTGACACAGCATCAGCTGGCAGAAAAGCTTTGTGTCAGTGACAAGGCAGTTTCAAAGTGGGAAACCGGAATTTCCCAAAGTTAAAGATACCACATCAATCCCACGCTGACTTTTGCTCAACCGATACAGCCGGAGGGCTGGATAACAAGAAAAGGCGGTATGCGCCCCGTGGAGGGGTAGCGTACCGCCTTTTCTGGCTCTATAATAAATGTTGGGCTATAGGACAAAAAGTGTTGGTAAAAACCGCTATAACTGTTGGAATTTCAATAGATATAGCGGTTTTAAGTTGTTTTTGGCAACTTAAAGGGTGGACAAAAAGTGTTGGTAAAAACTCTGAATATCCTTGAAATTTC
>CASEOD010000155.1 GCA_949289445.1 uncultured Eubacteriales bacterium | reverse complement strand
ATGCAGAAAAAAGAAGAAAACCAAATCCAAGTAATACTAACGCCGCCAAGTCATGAACCTGGCGGCTTTTCTCATCTTTAGATGGTTCACATTCAAGTGAGCATTTTTTGATTTCAAGGCACGGACTGTTTACCGTTTACTCTTTTTATTTTTGTCCAAAATTATGGTTGCATTGCGCGAACGCGTGTTCTATAATACCAATTGCAGAAACAAATCGTTTCACTAAATAGGAAAGGAGTAACTATGCGAAGAAGAAATGTAGAACTGATGAATCGTATTATTGAGTTTGCTGAACAGTATTACCTTGAGAACAGCTCATCACCTTCAGTCAGAACTATCGCTGACAGATTCAGGATAGGTGTGAGTACCGCTTACAGGTATCTTCTTGAAATGGACGAGCGCGGACTCATAACATACGACGGAAAGAGAATCAGCAATGACAGAATTGAAAAGCTGAATTCAAACTCAGGTGTGATAAGAGCAGCAGTAGTCGGCAGCATAGCGTGCGGTATTCCTAACCTGGCTGAGGAAAATGTAGAAGAGTATGTTTCTCTTCCCAGATCGATGTTCGGAGATGGAGAGTTCTTTATTCTTCGTGCCAACGGCGAATCAATGATTGATGCTGGAATTGAAACAGGAGACCTTGTTGTAATACGAAAGCAGGCCTGTGCAGAAGACGGGCAGATAGTTGTTGCACTTGTTGAAGATGAAGCAACTCTTAAGAGACTATATCGTGATAAGGGTAAAGTAAGACTTCATCCGGAGAACAGAGCTATGGATGATATTATTGTGGATGACTGTATTATCCAGGGCGTTGCCGTCAAGGTTATAAAGGACCTGTTATAGGAGGCTGTATACAGTGAAGATTGTTGCAAAGCCTATAAAAACTATGGTGGTGTTCGAATATGAGGGCAAAACACCGATACCATATAAATTTAAACTTCAGCTGGATGACGGTTCGGAGAAGATAATCAGGATAGATAAGCGAATCACCAGCTACAGGCAGAAGATTGGCGGACTTGATACATTGATATATGAGTGTCAGAGCGTGATTGACGGGATAGAAAAGAGATATAAGCTCAAGTATATTCTGTCAGATTGCAGATGGCCGTTATATGCAATATAGAAAACTGATCTGAAGATATCCCGTTTGCCTGCGAGACCAGCTGTACATTGAATGCAGATAGCCCCTGGCCATATGATAATATGTATCTGCAGAAGATGTACGTTTCCCTAAGAAGCAGGGCTAGAGAATCAGTCGGATCATAAAATGAAGCACATTTGGTCAGAGGAGGGGAATAAAGTGAAGAAAAATTCTAAGCGTTATACGGTTGCATGTCCAAACTGCGGGAGAAAACTCATAAGTGCTGCAGCAGCTGATGATGCAGAGATTTACTGCCAGAAGTGCAGGAAGAAGTATGAAATTGAAATTACGGAAAGAAGCCTTCAGGTAAGAGAAGTGGGGGCGGAATATGTAGTGACCGGTGCATAGAGCACAGATTTTAAGCTGATGTGCAGCAGATGAGAATATCACGGGAACTGACGGATTTGGAGAATGCCATCAGGGTCGGCAGATGATATTCGGGAGTCTGCAGGGGCTGAATCCGGAAGATGCCGGAAGGGGCCCGGCAGAACATAAAGCACAGCAGCAGAGACAGCATCCTGACGGATGCAGTGATAACTGAATATATTGAGGATATTCACGAGAACTGACGGATTGGGCAACCACAGAGCACCCTCAGGGCCAGCAGATGATATCCAAGAGTTTGTTATGAGACTGTATTTGGGAATCGCCATCAGGAGCCTGGCAAAACATTAGTAATCCTGTTATAGGATGATGTTTTGCTGGGCTCTTTTTTGTTTCCACTTAAAACTCCTTATCGGATTACTGATGTGAGTCAGCTCCGGTAAGGAGCTTTTTAATGAAAAGAATCAGAGGACCGTAGCCTGCGGATTTTGAAGAAGTTACATCAACACATTCAAAGTTCGGAGGATACGAGATGAAAATCAAATATGAATTTGTAAATGGAGACGTTGTGGAAATCGAAGTTGACCAGGAAATAGGTAATGTGATTCTGGAGCTGGATAGAAAAGAGAAATGCAACAATCATACTGAAACAAGAAGGCACAGTAAGCTTGACACTAAAGATGATAAAAGCAGATGGCAGATTGACAATCATCCTGAAGAAGATGAAGAGACATTTATGAGATGCGGCGGCAGAACATTTCGCCATGGAGACAGGCGGCTGCAGGATGCATTTGCAAAACTGACAGCCAGACAGAGAAGTCTTGCTGTGGAGCATATTATCAGAGGTGTTTCCATTGAGGAATATGCAAGAGCAAAAGGTCTGACCGAACGTGCAGTATGGGGCCTGAAGAAAAGAACTTTAGAAAAAATGAAAAATAATTTGTAGAAAATGTTCAGTTTTTGGACTTTCCGTGGACCTTATATGAGGGGATGATTTTCCTCTCAGCACTTTGAAAAGTGAATACACATTCATTCAGGTACCTTCTTAGCCGGTGCGA
>CASEOD010000154.1 GCA_949289445.1 uncultured Eubacteriales bacterium | reverse complement strand
ATTTTAGAGAATTGCGCACTTACAATTTCAGAAAAGGTCAAGATGAAGGTCAAATATACAAGCTGAAAGACTTTCATCTATACCAAAAACTTAAAAAGAAAAAAGAGAGCCTTTCCAGACTCTCCTATCTTCTAAGTATTGAAATTTCAACCCTTTGAGACAATGCTGTTTTAACCGAAGTATCTCTTCAGAAGTCCTGCAAACGCAGCGCCGTGTCTTGCTTCATCCTTGCACATTTCGTGAACAGTATCGTGAATAGCATCCAGATTCTGCTGCTTAGCCATAGTGGCCAATGCTTTCTTGCCTGCACATGCGCCTGCTTCAGCTTCTACTCTCATTTCCAGATTCTTCTTGGTGGAATCAGTTACAACCTCACCCAGAAGCTCTGCAAATTTAGCAGCATGCTCTGCTTCTTCCCATGCAGCCTTTTCCCAGTAAAGACCGATTTCAGGATAGCCTTCTCTGTGGGCAACTCTTGCCATTGCCAGATACATACCTACTTCGGAGCATTCACCTTCAAAGTTGGCTCTCAGACCATCGATGATTTCCTGATCAACACCTTGCGCAACACCTACATCGTGCTGGTCAGCCCATTCAACCTTTCCTTCTTCCTGTGCGATGAATTTGTCTGCAGGAACTTTGCACTGCGGACACTTTTCTGGCGGCTGATCACCCTCGTGAACATATCCGCAAACTGAACATACCCATTTCATGATACGATTTCCTCCTTAAATATTGATTAGCTAGTGCTTGATAGATTTATTGTACCACACTTTCTGCAGATGTTAACAAAAACTTTTATAAAACTTAAGTGAAAATCTTCTGAAGTTCTGCTGAAGATAGCTTATTTATCCTTTGGTTCGGACCCCGGTCATGATAAAAAGGTTTACAATTCAGCTAAATATAGTATAATAAATTAAGTGTCAGGAGGCAGATGATGAGGAATTTGCTGACACAGCAGGGTGTTGCAGTACTGACGGTCTGAGCCGCAAATACTGCGAGGCACTTTATATGATAACAAAGGGGAAGTTATGAGAAGACTGAAGACAACAGTCCTGGTGATAACTGTGATAATAACAGTTATGCTGCTCACGGGCTGTACCACATATCAGAATTTTAAGGAAGCATTTTTCAGCAATAAAGGAGAGACCGGAGATACTGTCAGAATCGGTGTGCTGGAGCCTCAGACGGGAAATGACAGTGGAAAAGGTGAGCTTGAGATAAGAGGTATTGAGCTCGCCAATAAAATGGTTCCGGAGGTTCTCGGCAAGAAGATTGAACTGGTATATGCGGATACCCAAAGCAGTATTTATGTAGCAGAAACCGCAGCTGTGGATTTAACCAATAAAGAGCCATGTGTGGTGCTGGGGAGCTACGGAGATGCGGTGTCTTTGGTTGCCGGCCAGATATTCGGTGAAGAAAAAATTCCTGCCATTACCATTACGGCAACAAATCCACTGATAACTGAAAACAATGAGTATTATTTCAGAGTGACATTTACAGATGCGAGTCAGGGACGGGCCGCGGCCAGCTTTGTACATGATTATCTCAACCTGGATGAAGCTGCGGTGATAAGAATGCAGAATGAGGACACAGCTGCAGAAATGGTCAGCGAATTTGGGAAGACATTCAGAAAATTGACAGATAATGGGGACAGCGTGGTTACAACCATAGAAATTCCCAAGGATACCAGAGATTTTACTGAATATATGGAAGAATTAAAAGAAAGCGGCGCTGAAGCTGTCTTTATGCCGATTTCATTAAAAAATGCAGAAAAACTGTTTCAGGCGGCTGATAAGCTGGGCATTACAGGAATAACGTTTATCGGACCCAAAGATTGGCACACTGACGATTTAATACGATTACAACAGCAGTTTTCGGGTATCAGAATAGCGGCGGCATCGGATTTTGCCAGCAGCATTGCTGATGAGGCCGAAGCGACAGAACTGTATGAGCAGTTTATTGCAGCCTATAAAGAGGAATACGGAGAGGGAGAACCTGCAGAAGAGACTGCGCTGGCCTTCGATGCGTATATGATAGCAATAGATGCAATTGAGAAGGCAGGGACGGTTGATGGAGATGCGGTGAAAAATGCTCTGCAGCAGACTTCCGGATTTGAAGGCGTATCCGGAGAGATTTCTTTTGATGACAGCGGAGAACCTACAAAGACCATCAACATTGACCTGATAGAAAATAACAGGTTTGTTTCCGTATATACGGTAAAATAACTATCGTTGTTCACTCGTTAATTCACATAAAATCTAAAAATACAAAGGAGAAACCAAAATGGAACAGAAAATCAGAGAAGCTCTGAACACAATCAGACCGGTATTACAGAGAGACGGCGGCGACATTGAGTTCGTTGAACTGACCGAGGATAATGTGGTAAGAGTCAGATTACAGGGACACTGCGCAGGATGCCCGGGTGCGAGAATGACTTTGAAAGGCATTGTAGAACGGGTTCTGAAGGAAAGCTATCCTGAAATCACTGCAGTAGAAGCCGTGGACTAATGAACTGTAAAGAAATTATAGAAGCGAACAGGGACTTGCAGATTCAGACTCTGCAAGACCTTGTTTCAATTAAAAGCGTTGTTTCCAATCCTGTAACAAATGAAAAAGGAGAGTATTTTCCTTTTGGACAAGGTGTACAGGATGCTTTTGCGTGTTTTTTAAAAACGGCAGAGGCTTTTGGTTTTGAGACAAAGAATGTGGATAATTACGGAGGTCATGTGGATTTCGGAAGTGGTGATTACCGGGAAGGAGATCCTATTGTGGCGGTATTGGGTCACCTTGATGTGGTTCCTGAGGGTGACGGATGGAGCTTTGACCCTTATAGCGGTGCGGTTTCAGACGAATATATCTATGGAAGAGGCACTTTGGATGACAAAGGTCCTATGGTGGCTGCCCTATTTGCCATGAAAGCACTGAAGGAATCAGGATATGTGCCGAAAGTCCGCGTCCGCATGATTCTGGGACTTGATGAAGAGACCAACTGGGACGGCATGAAATACTATTTTGAAAAGGAGCCCATGCCCAGCTGCGGCTTTACGCCTGATGCCGATTTTCCTGCATTAAACGGGGAGAAAGGCATGATGAATTTTGAAATTGCAAAGAAACTGACAAAACACCAGGGAGCAGGTCTTTCACTGAGCAGTCTGACAGGAGGTTCTGCTGCCAACATGGTGCCGCAGCATGCCAGAGCAGTAGTATACAGCAGCGATTCTGCAGTTTACGCACATATCAGGGAGCTGGCTGAAGATTTTCGTAACAGCACAGGCTATAGTCTGAAAGTAAAAGGTGCGGGAAAATCTCTGGAAATCACTGCAGAAGGCAAGTCTGCCCACGGAGCTACACCGGAAGCCGGTCTCAATGCCATTTCTGTTATGATGGCCTTTTTGGGCAGACTGAATTTTGGCGCAGACGATCTGAATGTTTTTTTCGATTTTTACAACAAGTATATAGGCTTCGACGTAAACGGTCAAAATCTGGGATGTGGCTTTTCCGACGGGGAGTCGGGACGTCTGACGCTGAATGCGGGAGTAATCCGTTATGATAAAGAGTCGATTACTTTGAATATCAATATCAGGTATCCGGTAACTTTTACGGAGGAACAGGTTTATGAGGCTGTCATGCCTCTGCTGGATCGTTACGGGATGGGTCTGATAAAGCTGGGCGGCAAGGCACCCATTTATCTGGCACCTGACAGTCCCATGATCAGAACGCTGATGGATGTTTACCGGGAGAACACAGGTGATTATGAGAGTGAACCGCTTGTTATCGGCGGTGGAACCTATGCGAAAGCCGCAAAAAATATTGTAGCTTTTGGCGGTCTGTTTCCGGGAGATCCTGATCTGATGCATCAGAAGGACGAACGGATCTCTATTGAGCGTATGATGACAATGACAAAGATTTATGCTGATGCGATATATAAATTGAGTCAGAAGAACTTTGGAAGAATGGAGGAAGCATGAACAACAGAATGAGCAGTTTGAAGATGGCAAAGCTGGCGCTGATGATAGCCGTATCATGTGTGCTGGTTTTCCTGATTCACATTCCCTTTCCGCCGGCTCCGTTTTTAGAGTATGATCCTGCGGACATCCCCATCTATATCACAACCTTTGCCTTCGGTCCGGGGGCAGGGCTTCTGGTAACGGTAATTGTCAGTCTCATACAGGCATTTCTGCTTGGAGGGTCAGGGGTCTACGGATTCATCATGCATGTATGTGCAACGGGACTTTTTGTGGTGATTGCAGGACTTCTGTACCGTCACAAGAAATCCAGGAAGGAAGCTGTCATTGCACTGATTGCCGGTGTACTGGCCACTACTGCGGCTATGTGTGTCCTCAACTATTTTATTACGCCTGCGTTTATGGGCGCACCTCGCGAAACTGTGGCAGCCATGCTGATTCCGGTGATTATTCCGTTTAACCTGATGAAGGCAGGGATCAATGCGGTGATCACTTTTCTGGTGTACAAGAGAATTTCAGGTTTCCTGCACAAAGTGTAGAGGTAGCGTATGCGAGAAGTTTTGATTAAAAGCGAAGAGGAGACAAAGGCCTTTGCTTTTTCGTTAGCGGAGAAGCTGCGGCCGGGGACTGTCCTTGCGCTGATCGGCGATCTGGGCACGGGAAAGACCACTCTGACAAAATATATTGCCAAAGGCCTTGGAATTGCAGAACCTATTACAAGTCCCACGTTTACCATTGTAAAAGAGTATCATTCGGGCAGACTGCCTCTGTATCATTTTGACGTATACCGTCTGGAGGATGCTTCGGATTTGTTTGAAATCGGAGCAGAAGAATACTTTTACGGAGAGGGAGTCTCCATTGTGGAGTGGGCCGATCAGGTGGCGGAGATTCTGCCTGATGAAACACTGTGTATTTTTATCGAGTACGGCGAAACAGAAAGTGAGAGAATTTATCAATGTACATTTTAGCAATAGAAACCACAGGGCCTAAAGGCTCTGTGGCGGTAATCGGTGAAGACGGACAGCCTGTTCTGAAGGTTTCTGCAGAAAAGATGAATCACCTGAAAGATCTGACGCCTATGGCTCAGCAGATTCTTGATGAGACAGGTATAGGAAAAGCTGATCTCACTGCAGTGGCCGCATCTGTGGGCCCTGGTTCCTTTACGGGCATCCGTATTGGTGTTGCGACTGCAAGAGCTGTCGCTCAGGCTCTGGATATTCCCGCTGTTGCGGTTCCTACTCTGGACGCTTTCAAGCTGAAATGCAGAGGCGAAGCGCTGGTGGTTCCCATTTTCAATGCACGCAGAGGGCAGGTTTACGGTGCTGTATTTGACGAATATGGAGAGGATATTTTAAAAAGTGGACCTTACATGCTGACAGACTGTTTTGAGACACTTTTATCACATTTAAAAAAGAGACAGGATGAATTTTCCTGCGGAGTGGCGCAGTCTCCATGTATCAGATTTTACGGAGACGGCATCGATGCCTACAGGGAACAGATTGAGGAGTTTGCCCGGTCTGCTGCAGGGACATATGATGCAGAGGTTGCTTTAGCACCGGAAGAGGAACGCTATCAGACTGCCGACATGATTGCACGGTGTGCACTGGCAAAGGTGCTTTCGGGTGATACGCTGACTGCAGAGGAGCTGCTTCCTGATTATATGAGAGAGACGGAAGCGGAGCAGAAGCTGAAAGACGGCAGTCTTGCCAGAGAACGTGCTGCGAAAATGGCCAGATTCAGAGCGAGGTAATGGATGACAGAATTAAGAGTAAGGAGAGCGACAGCAGAAGACGTAGATGATATGGAGCTCCTGGAGTGCCAGTGTTTTGCTTCGCCGTGGTCCAGAGAGTCTCTGCTTCATGAACTGACGGAAAATCCTCTGGCAGTGTATTTTGCAGCAGAACTCAGAGGACATGTAGTCGGTTATGTGGGACTCTGGGCTATCATAGACGAGGGGCATATTACCAATGTGGCTGTATCCCCTGACTGCCGGCGCATGGGCATTGGAACGGCACTGATAAGTACAATGCTATCCGCTACAGAAAAGGTGGGTATTACACGCCATACTCTGGAAGTGCGAGCCGGAAATGAGCCTGCCAAAGGGCTTTATCAGAAATTTGACTTTGAAGAGGCAGGCCTTAGAAAAGGATATTATGAAGATAACGGCGAGGATGCCATTATCATGTGGCGGACATGCAGCAGCCTGCCGGCTCATGAGAGGTAATCTGATTCCGTACGCATATTCTCTGTAAGCTGCGGCAAAAATAAGCGGCAGAGAGGGAGAAAGAAG
This sequence comes from uncultured Eubacteriales bacterium, assembly GCA_949289445.1. GTDB lineage: Bacteria > Bacillota > Clostridia > Peptostreptococcales > Anaerovoracaceae > Senimuribacter. The sequence continues at coordinate 3,188 of CASEOD010000154.1, read as the reverse complement.
CCTGAATGGTGAAATGGACTTTCTCAGAAGGAGGATTTGGGATGGAACAGAAATTGCCTTACGATGATATTGACAGACAGGGTGCTTTGATGGAAATCTGCACCCATTGTAGCCGCTTTGAAAGAAGATTTGATTTTGACACCTTCACAATGGCAGATTATCAGTCCTGCGAAAACTGCAGACATCTGGGCCCTGATGATCGCTGTATGGTGAAATAGGCGCAGGAACGGCGATCTTTTATGAATAACGTCGAAAGTGTACTGTCGAAGGTGTCCGGGATAAAGAGGAAAACAATGAAAGACGGAAAATTTTTGACCATGGGGATTGAATCCAGCTGTGATGAAACCTCAGTAGCAGTTTTGGCGGACGGGAGAACAGTGCTCAGCAATGTGATTTCTTCCCAGATAGACATTCATACAGCTTTTGGGGGAGTGGTGCCGGAGATTGCTTCCCGTCATCATCTGGAGAATATCAATACGGTGCTGGATCAGGCGCTCTGTGAGGCGGGCGTAACTTTGGACGATATTGATCTTATTGGTGTCACCAATGGTCCGGGACTTGTGGGCGCTCTTCTCATGGGAGTTGCTACAGCAAAAGCGCTGTCCTTTGCCAGGGACATTCCGCTGGTGGGAGTCAACCATATGCATGGCCATATCAGTGCCAACTACATTGCATATCCGGAGCTTGAGCCGCCTTTTATGTGTCTCATTGTTTCAGGAGGACATACCAATATTGTTGAGGTAGAGGATTATACAAGCTGCAGAGTGCTGGGAGGAACCAGAGACGATGCAGTGGGAGAGGCTTATGATAAGGTGGCTCGAGTCATTGGACTGGGTTATCCGGGCGGACCCAAAATCGACAGGGAGGCAAAGAATGGAAATCCAGAGGCTATTCATTTTAAACGGGTTTATCTGGAAAAGGGAAGTCTGGATTTCAGCTTCAGCGGTCTGAAGACAGCAGTTCTGAATTATCTCAACACAGAGCGACAGGCGGGAAGAGAAGTCTGTACAGCTGATGTGGCAGCAAGCTTTCAGGCTGCAGTGATAGAAGTGATTGCGGCAAAGACTATGGAGGCTGTGGCAAGCCGGGGCAGCGACAAGCTGGTCATGGCAGGCGGTGTTGCGGCAAATTCCCTGCTCCGGAAAACTCTACAGGAGGCATGTGATAAGAAAGGGGTGGAGCTTTATGTTCCGGCTCCTGTGCTCTGTACTGATAACGGAGCCATGATTGCCTGTGCGGCTTACTATAAATACAAAGCTTTCGGCGCTGAGGATCTGTATCTGGATGCGGATCCTTCCATGGCGATATAGAAAGCTTATCATAGATGGACTGCCGCCTCGTAATGAGACGGCAGCATATTTTGGAGTGAATTTACATGATTGTTTTATCAGCGAAAGATATTACCAAGTCCTATGGGGTGGATGTGATTCTGGACAAAATATCCTTTCATATCAACGAGGGAGACCGGGTCGGCATTGTGGGTGCAAATGGCGCCGGAAAAACCACTCTGCTGAACATTCTTTCGGGAGAACTGCAGGCTGATGAAGGGCAGTTTTTTCTTTCCCAGTCCTCCACTATAGGTTATTTAAAACAGAAGAACAACTTTGATTCTGACAGTACAGTGCTGGAAGAAGTAGAGAAGATTTTTAAACCTATCGCAGATATGGAACAGGAGATGACAGAGCTTTCTCTGCAGATTGGAGAACTGGGGGCTTCCGCGGGATGTCTGATGAACCGGTATGCGCAGCTGCAGGACACCTTCAAAAATCAGGGAGGTTACTCCTATAAAAGCGAGATGACAGGGATTCTTAACAGCATGGCTTTCGGCGAGGAGTATTATGATAAGAAGATCAGCACCTTAAGCGGCGGTGAAAGAACCCGTCTGGCTCTGGCTTGTCTTCTTCTGGAAAAGCCGGATATTCTCTTTCTGGATGAGCCGACCAATCATCTGGATATCGGTACCCTCAAATGGCTGGAGCAGTATCTGAAGAGCTATAAGGGCACTGTCGTGATGGTATCTCATGATCGGTATTTTCTGGATCAGATGACGAACCGAATCTTTGAGGTGGAACATCACAGGCTGAAATGTTACGACGGTAACTACAGCCAGTTTGCTGAAAAGAAAAAGGCCTTGCGTGAAGCTGAAATGCGTGCCTATAACAAGCAGCAGACGGAGATTCGCAGACAGGAAGATATGATTCGCAGATTCAAGGAGAGAGGTACGGAAAAACTTGCCAAACGGGCGGCCTCCAGGGAAAAACGGCTGGAGCATATGGAAAGACTTCAGCGTCCTGAAGCAGAGACCGGCAAGATGAAGATCCGTTTCCGTCAGGAGTATCAGAGTGGAAATGATGTGCTGCTGGGGGAAAATCTGGCAAAATCTTTTGGGTTCGGTGTTTCCAGACGTGATCTGTTTTCTCATGTCAGCTTTGATATTAAGCGTGGGGAACGGATTTGTATTGTGGGGCCAAATGGTGTGGGCAAGACTACTCTGCTGAGAATTCTTATGGAGGAGATTTCGCCTACAGAGGGTTATCTGAAAATCGGTCATAACGTGAAGTTTGGCTATTATGATCAGGGGCAGATGCTTCTGAATGATGCAGCTACAGTCATGGATGAGGTTCATGATTCCTACAGACTTTATAAAGATGCGGAAATCCGCTCCATTTTAGGCAGATTTCTGTTCAAGAATGATCAGGTTTTTCTGCAGGTAGGTTCTCTTTCCGGAGGGGAAAAGGCCAGACTGGCACTTCTCAAGCTGATGATGAGCGGCGCCAATGTGCTGTTGCTGGACGAACCCACCAACCATCTGGATATAGATTCCAAGGAGGTATTTGAGGAAGCGCTGCTGGATTATCCGGGCACTGTTATTGTAGTGTCTCATGACAGATATTTTCTGAACAGAATCCCTACTAGAATTCTGGAACTGGAAAAGGATGGATTGACCGAGTATCTGGGAAAATATGACTATTATGTGGAGAAAAAGGCATCTTTAGAAAGTGGACGAAAGTACTTGAAGGAACTCGGCTCGTCAGCAGGTTCTGCATCCGGGCAGGCTTTGCAGGGAACCGAGGGTGCAGACAAATCTTTGAACGTGGAAGAAAAACCTTTAAATGCGGCACAGGAACGAGCCTTGAAGAAGCAGAAAGAGGCAGAGGAGAGAAGGGCCGCCAGAGAAAAGGAAAAAC
>CASEOD010000153.1 GCA_949289445.1 uncultured Eubacteriales bacterium | reverse complement strand
ACCGAACTCGTCAGCGATCTCCGACAGAGAAAGGTTCTCCTCGTGATACAGTTCCATTACCTGCTGTTTTCTCTTTGTGAGAAGCTGTCCGTAAAAGTCATACAAAAGACTCGCTTCTGTAATCTCATCTATCATCTTGCTCAACTCCCTCATTCCTGCCGGTTTCGGCAGATATGTCAAGGAAATTTCCTTAACACCATGACAGTTTATCATAAAAACAAGACGGTGTCAAGGAAATTTCCTTAACACCGTGCTTTTATTTACATTTCACAATGATAAGACTGCACAAAATCCGTAATATACGGATTTTATCCTACTTATCCTACTCTTTTCCCATCAGCCTTTGCCTGAAACTTTTCGTTTTTCACAATAAATCTTTCATGGGTTCCCTCGCCGATAAGACCTACTTCATCGTAGGCCGCCACCTTAAATACCAGCCTGCGTCCGTCCACTTCAGTCAGCTCACTCTCACAGCGGACTTTCATCTGCAGCGGTGTTGCGGAGAGATGAGATATATTTAGCTGCGTACCAACGGTGCCTTCTCCCTCTTCAAGGTAAGGTGCCACGCTTTCCCACGCAGTTTTTTCCATTAAAGCGATCATTGCCGGTGTGGCAAAAACCAGCAGAGTACCGCTTCCCAAAGTCAAAGCGGTGTTGTCCTCTGTAACCTGCACTTCCTGCACTCCCTTAATTCCTGTCTTCAACATATTTTTTCCTCCCATATTTTCTCTGGTATCAGTATATCCCAGCGCCGGCATTTTCGCAAGAAAAAAAGCCTGTTTGTCCCTCCGGATTCAATTTTCCAAACAAATCTTAAGATGATTTTATTTTACTTTTCTCCGGTTATGATATATAATGATTCAATCGCTACAAAAATAGGAGGACATCTATGGATTTTATTACAAAGAACGGAAAAGGTATTTTGCTCTGCCTTGTAATTGCTGTTCCATCATGGTTTGCGGGCAAGGCATTTCCTATTATCGGCGGTGCCGTCATCGCCATTCTGGCAGGTATGGTTGTCACCCTGTTCTTCAAAGAAAAAGGCACTTTTGCCGCCGGCATTAAATTCACATCAAAAAAAATACTGCAGTGGGCAGTCATTCTTCTGGGCTTCGGTCTGAACCTCAATGTGATACTGGAGACAGGGAAGCAATCGCTGCCTATTATCATATGCACTATTGCAACATCCCTGATCATCGCCTATATTCTTCATAAGGTGATGAAAATTCCTTCCAATATTTCTACACTTGTCGGGGTAGGCTCTTCTATCTGCGGTGGTTCTGCCATCGCTGCCACCGCACCTGTCATTGATGCGGATGACGAGGAAGTTGCACAGGCGATTTCCATCATATTTTTCTTCAATGTACTGGCTGCAATAATCTTTCCTGCATTCGGCAGTGCTATCGGTTTTGACACTACTTCAGGCGAAGCTTTCGGTATCTTTGCAGGAACAGCTGTTAATGACACATCTTCCGTTACAGCCTGCGCATCCACCTGGGACAGCATGTGGAGCCTTGGAGCCGAAACGCTGGACAAAGCTGTCACAGTCAAGCTTACCAGAACTCTGGCGATTATTCCTATCACTCTGGTCCTTGCATTTATCAGAACCCGCAAGGGACAGACAGAAAATGGCGAAAAGGTAAGTATCAAACAGATCTTTCCATTCTTCATCCTATACTTCATCGCAGCGTCTATTATCACCACCGTGGCGGTATCCACAGGAGTATCCGCGGATTTCTTCTCTCCGATTAAAGAACTGTCCAAATTCTTCATCGTCATGGCTATGGCAGCTATTGGACTGAATACTGATATCGTCAAACTGGTGAAAAGCGGAGGAAAGCCACTGATTATGGGACTCTGCTGCTGGATTGGAATTACCGGAGTCAGCCTGATTCTTCAGCATGTAATGGGCATCTGGTAAAAACAGGGAATCTGTCAGGTGCAGACTGAAGCAAGACACGCTTTATCAGAAACTTGCATTCTGTAAAACAATCCGACATCATGATTTCCGTGTTAAACATCTTTAGAATGAGAACTGCTTTCTTGAAGAATACATTATCCGTTTGGTCAGGGAAGTCAGTCATATTTAGGAAAAGGTTCGGGAAATCCTGTCTTTAACAGGCAGTTCCCCGAACTTTTTGCTTTTTTCAGTGTGAAGTTAGAGAAGCTATCTATAAATTTTCACATTTAGCGAAAAAAACAAAAGCTCGGACGCTGTTTCCCCAACTTTGCAGTAAAAACTGATTATGATCCCGATACAGCCCGATAAGAATCCTTTCTCAGATTTGAATCAGTTAACCGTAAACGCATTTTTCATCAAAAGGGATCATCTTTCTGTTTAATAACCAAACATTTTATAATATCAGAATCGGTAAAAGCCGGCAGAGATCTGCCGGCTGTTTTTCACCTTACATTACTTTTGTCTCTTCCAGCTTTTCCATAAATGCTTTGTTAAAGCGAATCACCGGCCGTCTGAGTACCAGACCGAGAAGCAGAGAGAGAATCAGGAATACGCACAGCCAGCCCAGTTCTGTCCAGTACACGTTTCCATAAAATCCCGCTATCGCTTCTCTCATTGCAGCCATACTGTGGGTAAACGGCAGCAGGCGATAAACATGCTGAAAGAAGGACGGTGTCATTTCAATAGGAAAGGTTCCGCCGGATCCTGCAACCTGAATGACCAGCAATATAACGCAGACAGCTTTACCGATATCTCCAAAAGATACCGTCAGTGTATAAATGATATTCACAAAGACAACACTGGTAAAAAGTCCCGCGAGCAGGAAATATCCCGGATGTATACACTGAATTTCCAGATAATACAAATCCCCCAGACAAATCAAAGCACTCTGCAGAAGTCCCAGGATCAGAAACAGGATATATCTGCCAAGATACAGCTGATATTCTTTAAGGCCACTTAGTTTCGCCTGTCTTTGCTTCTCCACAGAGACCTTCAGCATAGCCACCAGAATAATACCCCCTACCCAGATAGCAAGAACAGAATAAAATGGTGCCATAGCTGAACCGTAATTATCCACAGGATAAAACTTCTCTGTGGCAAGTCCCACCGGGGCAGATACAAAGCTCCCAATATCTTCAGGATCACTTTTAAGAAGATTTTTCAGTATATCAGACTCGCCTGAAGTCGCAGCTGTCTGTATTTTCACCTTAAGTGCATTTATCTGATCCGCAGAATCTGCCAGAAGCATTGCAGAACCCTTCAATGCCTTCTGCAAATCTTTCAGACTCAAGGTTCCTGCAGAAGTAAGTTTCTTCACTTCTGATGCAGAATCCATCAGCTGATCCAGCAGGGTTGAAACGGAATCGCCTGTCGTCTCCATCGTTTCAAAAAGGTCAGAAAGCTCTTTCTGCACATTTTCCTCATATTCTTTGCGAACCTGCTTTAGACTGTCTGCGCTTTCTTCCACAAGAGTCTGCAGTTCTTTCCAGTACTTCTGTGTATCTGCCGAAGCCTGACTGATATTGCCGGCTGCAGTCTGCAGACTTTCTTTTACTGACTCTGCTTTAGCAATAGAATCATCCATTCTGCCTATAAGCTTTGTCAAAAGAGCACGCAGTGAAGCATCCGATGCCGGCAGACTGTCATTGAGTTTCTGAAAAGAATTTCGAACTTCCGTATATCGATGAATGAATGTCTCCATTTCTTTTGCCAGTGCAGATAAGCTTTTCTCCGCAGTGACAGAGTCTTCCGATAAAGAACCAAATGCCCTGTCAATTTCCGCAGAAAGTTCGTCATAACAACTGTAGAGCTGTGAAAATACCTGATTTACACCTTCTGTAGTGCCCTCAAGGAGCCCGGAAAGACTCTGAAGATTCTCATCTGTCTCCTGAAGCAGCGCCTGACCTGCTTCTGCTGTCCTTCCGGCTCCTGCAAGCATTTTTGAAGTCTGATCCAAAGTCTTTGCCAAGGTCCCTGCCATGTCTGAAAAAGCCATGACAGTTTCTGACGCTTCATCAAGATCACTCTTTATGGAATTCAGATTTTGTGACAGGTTTGTCAGTATCTTTTCTGCTCCTTTTCCGTCTTCGCCCTTTGTAAATTCAGAAATTCCTTCTGTCAGGCCTACAGCAGTTTCAGTTACAGTTTTTGCAAAGGTCTGGTCAATCTGACGCTGGACTGCACTGGCACCTTTATCAGTGATCTTAGGTGCAATAGCGTTTTCTTTCTCGTTCAGATAGTATAAAATATCCGAATGAGTCACATCTTCAGCAAAAATACTCATCAAATCTCTACTGAAAGATTCAGGCAGCACAATGGCAGCATAATAAGTACCGTCTTTTACGCCTTCCTTAGCGCTTTCCCCATCTGTGAACACCCACTGCAGCTGATCATTTCCTCTCAGCTGTGAGATCACCTGCTCACCGAGATTCAGTTTTACAGGAAACAGTTCTCCCTCATAACCTGCATCATTGCTGGCTACCGCTACTTTCAGGTTCCCCGTATTACCATAAGGATCCCAGCTGGCTGCAATATTGAACCATGCATAAAGAGAAGGCACAATGACAAGCCCTATAAGAACCAGAACCGCAATAGTGTTCTTATGAATCTTCTTCAGATCACCACAAAAAATTTTCCAGATATTTTTCATGCCTTCTCCCCTCCCTTTTCAGCAATAATTTTTACGGCATCGAGAAGCTCTTCCTGAGATTTTTCAGAAAAACGCAGCTTTCTCTGCAGACTTTCATGAATATATTCCAGACAGATCAGGTATACTGCAATCCCGATCACAGACATAATCCACAACACCAGAAAAACCATTTTGGAGCTGATGCTGAACATTAAGGCCAAAAAAATGGTAGGAAGCAGTAAAATGAGCAGAAATCCCAGATTTTTACGCCTGTGATATTTTCTCTCAAATCTCCCGGCTTTTATATATGCCAGTTTCCGGAACTCTTCCTGTCCGGAAAGTATTTTCACCACCGTGGACAGGCGAATCCTTTCCTTTGTTAATCCATCTTCCTCACAAATCATCAGTCCTGTTTCTTCCAGCTTTTTATCAAACATCCGATTCAGATTCAGAAGCAGAGGCCGAATCCCCAGACCGATAACAAAAGCGATAGGCAAATAGACTGCCAGTATACACATGTATCTGGAAAAATCATTTCCATGCATTCCGGCCACTGCTTCTCTCATCGCACTGATTCCATAGGTGAAAGGCAACAGCGGATGCAGATGTTGAAAAAAGGCCGGTGTCATTTCGATAGGATATGTTCCGGCAGATCCGGGAATCTGTAGAATAACCAGAATCACACAGACTGCTTTTCCGATATGTTTAAAGGTAATGGACAAGGCATAAATCAGATTGATATACACAAAGGACGTAAAAAGCCCTGAAAGGATAAAGGCCCAGACATGCTCACACTGGATCTTCAGGAGCCAGATATCTCCAAGACAGATAATCAGAGCCTGTATCAGCCCCACTGCGATAAAAAGCATCCATCTTCCAAAATAGGACTGTGCCGCTGTCAGGTTTTTCAGCCTGTCATCCTGATCTACCTCCAGCTTGAAAATTGCAATGAGCACAATTCCACTGACCCAGATTGCAAGATTCGTATAAAACGGAGTCATGGCAGAGCCATAATTATCAACCGGATAAAAGCTCTGTGTTTTCAGTTTCACCGGAGAGGCTATAAAAGCCGCAGCCGCTTCTGTATTGCCATCCAGCTTTGCACTCAGGTCATCGTAAATTCTTGTACTTTTTAAAATATCAAGATCGCCAGCTACTTTCTTAAGGTCTGATTGAAGTTCCGTCAGTGTATCTTCTGTACGACAGAGAGCTGTATCGGTATGAGAAACAGTATCTTTCAGACTATCCAGAATTCCGTCAACTTCTCTCGTTACAGGAGCGATACCGGATAAAACGCCTGAAAGATTGCCGGTCTGTACGGAAAATGAATCCAGTACCTGCTGCAAAGAAGGAATCACACTTTGTCCCAGCTGGTCTCTGATGCCAGACTGCTTGCTCTGATTTTCCTTCAGAATCGCCGATACATTTTCATAAAGTCTGTCAACCGTCTCCGCTGCACTGCTGATGCTTTCGTTTCCTGCACTCAGGTTCTGAAGGATATTTTCATATTTTTTCGTCTGCTGTTCCAGATCTCTGATCATGTCTTTGGTCATCTGGCTGGGATGAGAAGCATCCAGCTGCTTCAGCTCTTCTATCATTTTTCGATTGATATCAAGAAGATCGTTTATGTTATTAAGCGTTGCATTAATGGTGCCTCTCACATCCTGAATTTTATGATTCAGATCTCCCAGACAGACACCCAGCTCAACTCCCAGATCCCCCAGTGTGTTCTGTCCCAGACTGAGCGCATGATTCAAGGTAAGAGAAAATTCGGCTGTACTTTTTCTTACATCTTTAAGCGCTTTCTGACTCTTTTCCAGGGCTGCCGTTCCGTTTTCTGAAGCTTCTCTGACAGCTTCCATGGTCTTGTGAGACTGTGTAATCAGATTATCGCTTCCTGAAAATATATTTCGAAATTTTCCCAATGCAGTCTGCTGTGCTTTAAGGGTGCCCATAACGTTTTCAAGATTTTTCGACACATCGCTTTCTATGTCCGTAAGCTCCCCCGATATAGAGAAAAAAGCCTTATTCAGCACATCTTCTGCAGAGGATGCCGCTATGGACAGAAAGGTATCGTTAATCTCCTGCTGAATAGATGAAGCGCCGGTATCTGTTACCTTCGGCGCAATGGCATTTTTCTTTTCGTTGAGATAGTATTTTATTTCCGGCTGTCTGATTCTACCTGACAGTACACTGACCAGAGAGCGGCTGAAATCTTCAGGAATAACCAGAGCAGCATAATATTTCCCTGCCTGAACCCCCAAAACAGCTTCCTTGCTGCTTACAAAAACCCAGCCCAGATCATGATTCTCTTTCAGATTCCTGATTATTTCCTCTCCGGCATCGACCCTGCCGGTCAGTTCAGTATCTGCTCCCTGATCTTCATTCGCCACGGCGATCTGAATTCCCTGCGTATTACTGTAGGGATCGTAGTTTGCCGCAATATTAAACCATGCATAAAGAGACGGTATAATGCAGACACCGGCCACCACAATCATGGCCACCCAGTTTTTCCACAGTCTTTTCACATCTCTCTTAAAAATTTCCCATATGTTTCTCATGTCCTTTTCCCCTATCCATTTAAAATCCCCATCGCAAAAGCAGATGGGGTAAGGTTTAACACGAGAGTTATTGTAGATCAGAAGGCAAAATGTGTCAAGTTTTACCAAATAGCAAGGGAAAAAATATATTTTATACTGATGATAAAGAAAAGTAAAAATAGTTATCTATAAATATCTGATCGTCATTAAAAATTACACTACACTCAAACATTGAAAACCACACTTCTCTCAAACTGACACATACCTCCCCCTCAATACATCTCCGCCACTCTGTCCAGCAGCTTCCTGTACTCCGCTCGCACTTCTTCCGGGCCTTCAATCTTCACTCCATTTCCCAGGGCGGTCACCCAGCCAAAAAACTGAGGACTGATGGAAACTGTAACGGTCACCTTAAAATGCTCTTCATCCACAGGGGCGACAATAACATCTGTGCCGAACCGATCCAGAATCACACCGATCAGTTTCCTTTCACAAAGCAGAGAAACACGCCGATCTGTTCCTCCATACATACGGAAGGTTTTCTTGGCAAAATCAGCCGGGTTAAATCCGTCAAAAACCTCTCTGCCCAGCCGTTCCTCTTCGAGGGTCTGCACGTCCTTCATCTTGTCAACACGATAGTGCTTGATCTTGTCAGAATTCTCCTCATAAGCGATCAGGTAATAATTCTCGTCATTCCATGTCAGCGCCCAGGGGCTCACCACATAAGCAGCACCATCTTTCTTAGGAATCAGTTTCTTCTCCGGACTCCACTCGGTATACTGAAATCGGATCTGTCTGTTTCCTGAAATCGCCGCATGAATCTGATCCACACTGTAATAAATGGTCTCGTTTCCAGTCTTCAGGCGGTTAAAGATAAATACGTCTCTCTGCAGCTGCTTCGCCTGACTGATACTGGTCAGTTTTTCAATCTTCTCAATCAGTTCCCTTGATTTTCTTGCTGTAATGAACTTAGATGCCTGCACCGCATCTACCAGCAGTTTCAGTTCTGCCAGTTCAAAATCCCGGGTACCGATATAGTAACCCGGTTTAGCTCCCCCTCTGACCTGCACGATATCCAGACCGAAAGCCTGCAGAGTTTCAATATCACTGTAAATCGTCTTTCGATCAGCAGACAGTCCATAGGTCAGCAGTCCTTTATTCAGATCTTCTGCAGAAAGCACATGTTCCTCATCACTTTTCTCCATCAGTTCTTTCATAATATATAAAGTCTTCAGCTTACTGCTCGCAACTGCCATATATTCCTCCACTTCTTCCCTGATGGGAAATATCGTTTTTTACAGTGTAACACACAAAGGAAATCCGGGAAATATTTTCCTTTCTTCCTTATCCTTATTCTTCTATATAATCCTGATAATCCGCCTCACTTGCAAAAAGCATATAGCTTCCGTTGATATAACCCATATAACCGTCGTAAGTAACATATCCTTTCATTATTTTCCCCTTTCTGAACACGTAGTCCGCAAAATGCCACATCTGTCACATCTTTCGCATTTGCGTGTGCAGAAACACACGCCCCTTATCTTTATTTTTATTTTACTCTTTTGTCTGTCCAGAAATTTCCCCAGTGAAAAATAATCTAAAGCTCATATTCCTCTATACCGCACGGAGCTTTTCATTGCATGATTCATATGGAAATCTCATAAGCAGCTATTTCCCATATAATAAAAAGCAGACTTCAGAGATGCGCTCTTTATCTCTTGAAATCTGCTTTCTATATACATTTATTTAACTGTCCGTTTTTTTTCGTCTGTCTTATCTTACATTCAGCACACTGTCCATAAAGGCAATGATACCTTCTGAAACTTGATTTTTAATCGCTTTATAATTATGTATCTCATGACGATAGCCTGAATACAGTTTTGTGTTCACTCTGTGCCCTGTTTCCCAGAGCCAGTTGGAAACCTGGCAGACACCTTTTCCGTATTCGCCTACAGGATCCATATCTCCGGCAATATTGTAAATCGGAAGCTCTGCAGGAACCTTTTCTGCCCACTGTCTGCTGCTGATACAATTCATCATCTCTACAAAATACAGCATGGAACGGTTGGTGCAGGCTGTAGTGAATGCGTCGAAAGGATCTGCCGCATGATCCTGCTGAACATATGGATCGTCGCAAATCCATTCATTTCCAAGGGTTGCTCCCGGAATCCGCTCGCACATCCATCCCATCAGATCTGCGGCCACTTGTGGATCACGTTCCTCACCTTTTCCTTCGCCAACTACTTCTCTCAGAGTTTTCGCTGCTTCCAGAGCTCCCCGAAATTCTCCGGCAGTCCCGCAAAGAGTGACACCGGAAAGTTCTTGACCATAAGTTGCCATATAATCTCTTGCAATAAAGGATCCCATGCTGTGTCCAAAGAGGAAGTACGGCAGATCCGGATACTTTTCCCTGACAATCTGTGTCAGCTTATGCTCGTCCTCCATCATTGTGTGACATCCTTTATCTCCCCAGTCACCCCATGTATCATTCATCATGGCAGTTTTTCCGTGGCCCACATGATCGTCAGCAGCAACGATGTAATCTGCTTCAAGAAACTGAACAATCATATGAAAATATCTTCTGGAATGCTCGCCGAATCCGTGAATCAGCTGCACAATTCCTTTTGGTTCTGCTGCAGGCACGTAAATCCAGCCCTGCACATCATCTCTCTCATTAAAAGACCGAAAACTTACTTCATGTAACATACTGGCACCTCCGTAATTCTCGCCGTGAGTTTTGCTTATTTCCTACAGTATAAAGCTTTTTCGGCCGGCTGACAATATTCCCCGGGAAATTCCCGACTGCAAAAGAGTATTTCCCCGACCATGTTTTTCTATCCGTACAGCTTTCCCAGCAGTTTCAGCATAATTCCTGTGGGCAGAAAGCGATACAGAAGTCCCAGAAATTCATTGGAAAACCCTACAATCTTATGAGAAGGCAGGTGCTTTCGTCCTACAAGTCCGCAAACGGTCTCCGCCACCTTCTGCGGTGCCATTCCTTTCCGTTCTGAAGCCTCCATTTTTCCCACTGACTTGCTGATACGGCCTCCATAAATATCATCGCCCACAGCACTTTTCCTTCGGTTATCAGTGAAGTCTGTCTTCACATCATTAAGCATAACCGTGCAGGTTTCAACATGAAAAGGGGCAAGCTCAATGCCGAGGGCATCACTGAATGCGTTGACAGCCGCTTTACTTGCCGAATAAAAACTCTGAAACGGCAGCGGAAAAATGGCAGCAAGTGAGGAAATAAAAATAATTTTTCCAGACCTTCTCTGCCTCATAAAAGATGCCGCCTGTTGTGCGCAGTTGACACAGCCCGTCAGATTGACTTCCATCTGCCGGTGAAAATCAGATGTCTCTGTAAACTCCGCAGCTCCTGAAATGCCAATTCCCGCATTACAGATCAAAAGATCGAGACCTCCTGAATCCTGCAGAATTTTTTTAAAACATCGTGCCACAGCCGCTCTGTCTGTCACGTCACAGTTCATCCACTGTACGGCAGACAAAGAACCCGGAGTTCTGCTAAGTCCATAAACCCGATATCCCAGTCCCAGAAGATTTTCCGCCAGTGCAAGTCCGATTCCTCTGGACGCTCCCGTTACCACTGCTGTTTTTTCATCCATAAAAATCCCCCTCTTTCAGTTTTCATATCTCTTCAATATAATTTATCACAGGGCCGTCCCCTTCTTTGGAACAAAAAGTTTGGACAGATCCGCTTTTTCCAGTTCCAGAAGTTTTACCTTTCTGTCAATGCCGCCGGCGTAACCTGTCAGGCTGCCGTTTGAACCTACCACCCTGTGACAGGGAATCATCAGAGAAATAGGATTATGGCCTACTGCTCCGCCTACAGCCTGTGCAGACATTTTTTCTTTTCCCATCTGCAAAGCAATTATCTCTGCAATTTCACCATAGGTAATGGTTTTTCCGTAAGGTATCCGTCGCATAATATCTGACACCGATTTGCGAAAGACAGTTGTCTTCACAGAAAGAGGCGGCATAAAATCCGGCTCCTTTCCATCAAAATATATGTTCAGCCAGCGCTCTGCCATTTCGAAGACCGGAAGTTTCTTTTCCTCATAATCCTGAGGAAATGCCTGGGCGAAATACTTCTGATCGTCAAACCACAGACCGGTAATCGCAGCTCCGTCACTTGCCATGGTTATAGGGCCCAATGGAGAATCATAATGATAAATATAAGTCATAAAATCCTTCCTCCTCACAGATTTTCAGCTCTATCAGCAGCACACATTATCCTTTTTCAATAAAACAAATCAGCCGATTCCACCCAGCGCTGCACCTGCCACCAGCGCAATCAGCGCCATCGGTACAAAAACAAATTTCCCCATAATGACAAACCATCTTCCCACAGGCTTTCCGGCGCCCTGGCTCACCGCTTTTACTGCATAATCCTCTCCGACAATAAAGAAGAACATAATGCCTGCCAGCATTGCGCCAAGAGGACATACATAGATGGACACTGCATCCATCCAGCCAGAAACAATAGCCTGAATCAGAAGGGCTATCACACAGCCGAAAACTGCAGTCACACCTACTGCAGTAATCCTGCGCATTTTCAGTTTCTCCTGCAAGGCTGCAACAGGTACTTCATAAAGATTAAATAAAGAGGTAATGCCTGCAAAAAGCACACAGATGTAAAATATTATTCCTACAGCGGTTCCGCCGGGCATGCCGTTAAACACGTTTACCAGATACACAAACATCAGTCCCGGGCCTGCTGTATCCAGAGCAGCACCGCCTACCGACATAGACGGTATGATAACCAGAGCTGCCAGAAGCGCTGCAATGGTATCAAAAACTGCGATATTTCTTGCCGCTTTAAAAATGTTTTCGTCCTTGCCGAGATAAGAGCCATAGATCACTGTTCCGTTTCCTGCGATAGACAGAGAAAAAAAGGCCTGTCCGAAAGCGAAAATCCACAGCTTCGGTTCCAGCAGCCCTTCAGGATTCAGCTTAAAAATATACCGGTACCCCTCTTCTGCTCCCGGCAGAGTCAGTATGTAGATACCGAGAAGAATGAACAGACCGAATAAAGTAGGCATAAGAATTTTGTTCACCTTCTCAATACCTCCTGCAATACCCAGTGCCATAATAGCCAGAGTAGCGGCTACCGCAACGATCAGCCACAGATTGTTGCCCCAAGCTGATGCGGTCTGATCAAAAGTTCCCCCAATGGCTGCCATATCCTGTCCCATAGCTGACAGCTTTCCGGTTAGAGCCATAAAGGTGTATTTGAAAATCCAGCCAACAACCACTGTATAACCAATGGCAAGAGCCAGTGCTCCCAGTACCGGTATGCCCCCAATCCACTGCCCAAACTTTTTCCCGTATCTGATTTCCGTGCACCTTCCGAAAGCACCGATAGGTCCTGAACCTGTCGAACGTCCCAGAGCAATTTCTTCAATCACACCTGTGGAGCCGATCAGTGCCACAAAGAGAAAATACGGCAGCAGAAAGGTCAGTCCGCCCCAGGATGCCACCATATAGGGAAATCTCCAGATATTGCCCATGCCTACCGCCGAACCTATACATGCAAGTGTAAAACCCCAGCGGCTTTGAAACCCATCTTTTTTTTGAATAGTTATCGTTTTTGTCTTACCCATTATGTAGCATCTCCTATATAAAATCCAAACTTTAGTCTATCAGTCAATTTATTATTATATAGCGAAAAGAACGCCTGCGCAATTCTTTTATCTCTGAGAATTCTCTCAGTATACTGTTTCACTTGACATATTCAGACGCCTTCATATAATTAAAATATAAAATATCTTATTGCTATGTCATAATAAAAGAAGGTCTACAAAATTTAAAACATGGCAACAGGAGAGGAACAACGGTTATGAATAAAAGACTGAAAAAAATAATACTCTGCGTTTTAGTGATATTAATCACAATCGCTTTATTCTCATATTTTCATACTTCAGTGTCCTCTGTTGAACTTGTGAGTTTATTTAACTATCGGAAAACAGAAGAAAAAATAACATTTAGCGGACATTATAGCGCATTCTGTGACTTTTATGCAAAACACAAGGTCACTTATCATGATAATGCTGCCTATGTTATGCTATACCACTATACCTTTCCCCTGTTTAACAGGAACAGGAGTGGAATGTTTGATATTGAAATCGATTGTCGCAATCACAAGGTGGAAAATATATACCTGATTGATAAGCAGAAAATAAAGAAAGTGACGGATGATAATACAGTGGAGTAAGACTGCAGAGCCTCAATCCTCTTTGAATCCAGGTCAGGTCATCCTGTTCCGTCTTTCTGTTCATAGCATTTTACAGCAGAAAACAATTCTGTGACAGGATCCTCCGGCGATGGATATTCTGTCTGTGTTTCGCTTATACTGTACAAACTCTGAAGATTCCGCTATAATCTGATCAGAAATTCTGAAGGGAGAAATAGTTTTATGAAAAAAAATCTGCTTGGCAGAACCGGACTTTGGGTCAGTGAAGCAGGCTTTGGCGCTCTTCCCATAGGTCCCAGTCAGCGTGCCCTTCCTGTCTCTGAAGGTGTAGCTCTTCTGCGCCGTGCTCTGGATGCAGGAATCAATTTTATAGATACAGCCCAGTACTACCAGACATACCCGTACATCAGAGAAGCTCTGGCAGGAAGAAGTGATAAGAGTGATATTGTAATTTCCAGTAAATCTCTCTGTGCAGACTATGAAGGAATGTGGCTTGCCATAGAAGAAGCCAGAAAAGAACTTGACAGAGAAGTCATCGATATTTTTCTGATGCATGAGGTGAGAAGTGGACAGATTCCCCACAGAATGGGCGCCTTTCAGGCTCTTATCGAAGCTAGAGAAAAAGGGCTGGTCAGAGCCATCGGACTTTCTACTCACCATGTTGATATTGCAGAATCTGCAGCATCTATCCCTGAACTGGATGTGGTTTTCCCCCTGATTAACTACGCAGGGCTGGGAATACGCCGGGGAAATGAATTTGCATCCTGCACCGAAATGGAAACAGCTATCAGAGCCTGCAGTCAGGCAGGGAAAGGAGTATTTGCCATGAAGGCTTTCGGCGGCGGTGCACTGACCGGTAACTATCAGAAAGCCCTCAACTATGTATTCGGGCTGCCGGAAATTCAGTCTGTCATGATTGGGTTCGGTGCTATGTCTGAAATCGATGATATACTCGCTTATCTGGACGGCTCTATGCCACCTGACTATAATCCCGATATCTCTCAAAAACGCGTCCGGATCAGTCAGGATGACTGTGAGGGCTGCGGCGCCTGCAAATCTGCCTGCCCTAACAGCGCTGTTTTTTACAATCAAAACGGCCTGGCCGAAATTGACCAGACCATTTGTCTGACTTGCGGTTACTGTGCCCCTGTATGTCCGGTACGTGCCATCATCATGTACTGACTGGCATTTCAGTCAGCGGGAGAAGACTCATCCAATATCTTTTTTTCTATATTGACAAAAAGCAATGACAATTCCGGCTGCAGTAAACAGTACTCCTGTAGTCAGATATCCCAGATTCAGTGTGCCATCTGCAATGATTTGGGCTCCATCTGTAAAACCGAAGGGTGTGACATATTTAAGTCCTTCCAGCTCTTCCATCAGATTGGACAGAATGTTAAGAAAGTAAAACACAGCGGCAAGCCCCAGACCAATACCCATTCCACTCCTTTTTAAAAAAGCGGAAATTCCGAAAGTTACTGTGGCCACCTCTATCTGCATGAGAAGGTGAGCAATAAAAATCAGGGCAAGCGTTTTAACAGGCACAGTTTCATCTATCAGAATCACAGACAGTGCCGTCACTGCTGCAGCACTCAGATTCAGAATCACAACCTGTATAATCACTGCGCACAGTTTTGCTGCTGTGATTCTTGTTCTGGATACCGGGTGAGTCAGCAGAAATTCTGCCGTCCCGTTTTTTTCTTCTTTAGATAATGCACTGACACCCACCAGCGCTGCAAAAAAAGCACCGCCCAGCCCCAGTATATTTCCGCATTCTACACCAAAAAATCCGATAAATTCACCAAAATTCACCTGATCCATACCAAAAGCCGCAGAGAATCCGCCCATATCCGCAAACATCTTACCGACATCTTCCATCTGCAGCGCCATCTGCGGATAGATCATCACGCAAAGTCCCAGCAGAAAGGAAATCGCCAAAGACCAGATGATCAGCGCAGTTCTTCCCTGTTTCAGCTCAAATTTCACCATTGTCACTTCCCGATTCCTCCTTTGTATAATAGTGCATAAACACTTCTTCAAGACTGGGTTCTGCGATAACCACATCCTCCACCGGAAATTCTGCCAGAGCTTTCAGCAGAACATGAGCCTTTCCACTGTATAAAAAGGACACACCTTTAGCCACAGGTTTAATATCTCTCATTCCCGCCAGCACCGGAAGACCGGATGCACCGCGAAGTGTCACCCGTTTAACCCCCGTATGGCCGAGACGCTCCACAGTATCTGACACCAGTAATCTTCCTTCTCTGATAATTCCCGCATGACGGCAGTACTGCTGCACTTCTGAAAGAATATGCGACGACAAAAATATGGTTGCGCCTTCCTCATTTCTTTCTTTGAGCAAAGCATAGAATTCTCTCTGGATTAACGGATCAAGGCCGCTGGTAGGCTCGTCAAGGACGTACAGACGAGGCCGATGCTGCATTGCGCAGACAATCCCCAATTTCTTTCGGTTTCCCAAAGACAGCTGGTGCGTCTTTTTCTCCATATCCAAATCCAGACGACGACACAGAAACTCTGCCTCTTTCTCACAATCCTTCTTCCGCAGCGATGCAGACAGTCTCAGAATATCTTTTACCTTTAATCCTTCATAAAAGGTAACTTCAGAGGGCAGATATCCTACCTCTTCCAGAATCCGGATTTTATGCTTTTTCATATCCATCCCGAAAATCTCTGCTTTTCCCGCTGTTGCTGAAATCAGTCCCATGAGGGTTCGGATCAGTGTGCTTTTTCCTGCTCCGTTTGGCCCGATGCAACCGAAAAAGTCGCCTTCCTCTACAGTCAGACTGATATCTTCTATCCCTCTGTTCTTTCCATAGTACTTGGACAGATGGCTGGTCATAATCACACTGTTTTTCTGTTCACTCATATACTCATGCCTTTCTTATCTCAAGATTTTCTCCCTGTATATACAAACTTCCAGAAACTGATGAGCCTGCCAAAATCCTTTTTCATCTGTACTGAATCAAGCTGGCCTTTCTGCACCATTTCCCACAGATATCCCTCTGACGTCCAGTAAATCTCACGCATCATCATCTCCAGATCCAGTCCGTGGATAAAATCTTCAGGATTCAGCTTTTTCAATGACTCTGCCATCTTCTGCTCAAAACAGTCCTGATAAATCTTCCTGATTTCTGTGCGAAGACACTCTTCCTTTTCATAAAAAGCTTTTACTGTAAAAGAAAACATATACGGGTATTCTTTCATCACCTGAAGTTTAGCTTCCATACCACGTTCCATCATTTCAAAAAAATCTTTTGGTTCGTAGCAGTGATATTTTTCCAGATAGTCCATGGTAATTTCTGCACTTTTCTTCCACAGAAACAGATACAGTTCCTTTTTATTGTGAAAATAGTGGAACAGCAAAGATTTGCTGATACCTGCCGTCGCTGCAATCTGCGCTACAGGACTTTTTTTATAGCTGTTTTGTGAAAATACTTGAAAACCTGCATTGATGATGAGCTGCTGCTTTTCCTTTGGCAGTCTGTAAAATCTTTCATTCATAACGGAATCCTCACTGAAAAGACTACTCTCATGTATTCCATTGACCGAAGCGGTCAATTACTATTATAAGCCGTTGACCGTTTTTGTGAAGACGGTTTTGTAATCTTTAGTGATCGGATTTCAGCCCGGCGCCGCACATGGTAATCAGGCAGTCCTGTATTCTGCCATATCTGGCGCAGTATGCCTGATAGGCTGCATAGTTTGCCGCTGTCGTATGCTCACAATAGATCCCTGCTTCTGCCAGTTCTGCTCTTGCTGCCGGAATCTGCCGCTCGGGAGCATGAATAAAGCGGATCTGATATTTCTCTGCGAGCGCAAGAATCTCCTCTCCTCTCCCGGGCTTTCCCACAGCAATCCCTTCTGCCAAGGTAGGCTGAGGATGTATCTCTGCAGGCGTTTTCATTCCCCGCTCCGCCGCCACAAGCAGCGGATCACATCGCTCTGACTGTACAGCTATTATCTGCGGCATCTCATCGATACAGCCTGCAGCAAGAAGTTCTTCCAAAGCATGAACTGCCCCGATAAACAGTGTGCCGTTGCCTACAGGAATCAGCAGATGACGGGGAATTCGTCCCAGCTGCTCAAAAACCTCATAAATATAGGTCTTTGTCCCCTCATAGAAAAAAGGATTGTAAACATGACTGGCATAGTATGCGCCTTCCTCTTTCACCTTCCTGCGGCAAACCTGTGCACAGTGATCCCGGCTTCCTTCAACGATGGTGCAGACTGCGCCGTGAGCGCGAATCATATCAATTTTCTTTGGTGATGTTCCCTCAGGGACAAAAATTTCACATTGAATGCCCGCCCGGCTACAGTAGGCAGCCACACTGTTTCCGGCATTGCCACTGCTGTCCTGTACTACGTTCTTAATCCCCATATATTTACAGTGAGCAATCAGAACAGCAGCACCCCGATCCTTGTAGGACAAGGTGGGCATGTAATAATCCATTTTCAGCATGACATCATCATTAAGAGAAATGATCGGCGTCATTCCCTCTCCCATGCTGATCATCCTCCAGTTGTCATCTTCCAGCGCCATAAACCGGTGATACCGGAACATACTCCACTGAGTTTTATCTATTTTTCCCAGTGAGAATGCAGGCGGCTGAAAGTCCAGCTTCCAGAGACCTCCGCATGTGCAGCATGCATCCTTCGTCAGAGAAGAGACCCGTTTTCCACACCTGGAACAAACAAATTCCATTTTTCTGCCTCCCGTCATTTTTATTTCTCACCCGGCAGCAGAAAGTTCATATCTGCTTTAGAAAGTTCCATCATGCACCCCTTTTCAGGGTTGACTACCTGACTGATCCGCAGATTTCCCGTCAGGGAAAGAAACATTGCTGCCTGCGCATCAGTTAATCCGCCATATTTTATCAGCATCTGCTGCATTTTTTCAGCGGCTTTCACACTGCACTGATCCAGAGAAGCATCAGAAGCGATAGTATAATAAGCCTTGTCAGTCTCCAGAAACGGTGTGGGGAGCAGCCCTGCTCCGCCGGGAATTACGTCTATCCTAAGCTGTACCTCACCGCTGGTCTCCATGGCACAAATGGCCGTTTCACCGTCTCCCTGCACAGCGTGAAGATCTCCTGCTGAAACCATGGCGCCGGGAACCTGTACAGGCAGAAAAAGTACACTGCCTTCTCCCAGCTCACGGATATCCAGATTGCCTCCATGATTTCCCGGTGTGTGTGTAGAGACAGGATCGCCTTCGGGACAGCATCCGATAATCCCGATCATAGGTCTGACCGGTATTTTAAGCCCACGATCAAAATAAATATATCCGTCACCGACTGAAAATCTCCTTACATGACAACCTTCCATATTATAAACGCCATGTCCTGAACGTACGCACATGACACCATAATCAGCAACCTGAATCTTAAGGACTTCAATGCGAAGAAGATCACCTGGCTGTGCTCCCTCCAGATACAGTGGTCCTGTAACCGGATTACTCCTTTCTCCGTCTATCAGGCTGTAATCCATGCCGTCATCCACGATCTGTCCGTCATAACAATCTGTACAGCAGAACCGGATTACATCGCCCGAGAAAGCAGTGGCAGCAGCAGGAATGGAGCTGTCAAAGCTGAAATGTTTTTTATCTCTCTCAATCGTAATCATCTGTTGTTTTCTATCCTCTCTTCAATTTTATCATTTCTGATAGCCTAAAAATAATTTTCATCTATATCATACATCATTGCAGAGAAAAATCAAAGGATTCTCAAAAGCTGTTTTTAAAACGGCAGACGTCTTTACATTACTGTTTTTCCCGTCTTATTTTACAAATTTCTCAGATCCGCATTTACTGCCGTACAAAATACCTGTAAAATATATATATGAAAAATCAGAAAAAGAAAAGAGGATACACTATGAATTTCATTCAGCTGGATACACCCTGCCTTATCATCGATAAACAGATTATGGAGAAAAATCTAAAAAGAATGCAGTATTACGCAGACTCTGCAGGTGTCAGTCTCCGTCCTCACACAAAAACCCATAAAACTCCGGCACTTGCCTTAAGGCAGAAAGAACTGGGTGCCTGCGGCATCACAGTTGCCAAGGTCAGCGAGGCAGAAGAAATGGCAAAATCAGGCATAGATGACATCTTTATCGCCAATGAAATCGTGGGGACAGAAAAGCTGAAAAGAATTGCATTCCTGTCTGATCGCATCAGAATTTCCTTTGGCCTGGACTCCATCGAACAGGCTGATATTGTAGAGCGATGTTTTACAGATGTCAACCGCACTGCAGAAGTCCTCATCGAAATAGAAGTAGGAGAAAACCGTTCCGGTATTATTGAGGAGACTGATTTTCTGGCCCTGCTCTCTCACCTGAAAACCTGCCCCCATATTCATCTGAAAGGTGTGTTCTCTCATGACGGATGCAGTTACAAAGCAAAAGATCGCATTGCCTGCCATGAGATCTGTATTGAAGCACAGAAACGGACACTCCATTTTGCTAATCTGGCACAAACCCATGGTTTTCAGGTAGAAGTGGTCAGCATAGGTTCTACACCTCCCCTGGTCAGTGGCGCACCGATTCTTCCCGGAATCACAGAAATTCGTCCGGGAACCTATATCTTCATGGATGCCGCGCAGGCCGCCGCCCTGGGTGATGATTCCTGCTGCGCTGCTTCT
>CASEOD010000152.1 GCA_949289445.1 uncultured Eubacteriales bacterium | reverse complement strand
AACAGTTTGTCTGCAGAGACCCGGCTCCGGTTTAATACGTCAATCAGTAAGGAGCACTGAACCGCGGGCCCTGCACCTGAATTCCGAAAGCTGATTGCCGAATATGTTTCTGTCTCCATTTGCTGCTTCTATGAAAATTCCCTTTTCTTCTCTGAAAGAAGTATAATCACACAAGAAAACGCCACAAGCCTGAAAAGACAGGTTTGCGGCGCTTTGCGCTGGTATCCCCGGCGGGAATCGAACCCACAACTATGCTTTAGGAGAGCACTGTTATATCCATTTAACTACGGAGACTCAAATAACTCTGAAAAAGAAACCGCAGACTTTCTCAAACAGCAAAGCCGCTGTCTGAGCCTGCATTTTACCATTACTCAGCAGAACGCTACCTTTTTATCATAACACTTTTTCAGAAAAAATACAATGACTTTTCAAAATAAGGCTTGATTAACAATTAACAATGTAGTAGAATGTAACTACATTGTTAAAAGCTAAACAAAGTTTTAACGGCGAAGCAGGCTCCGGTGTTAAACAAATATAGGATTTTAACAGTGTATGTTAGGACTGTTTTCAAAAGGAGGACCGAGAATGTATAAAGTATCTTCGCTGGCGGAAGAATATCGTAAAAAGCTCATTACTGCCGATGAAGCTGCAGCCATGGTAAAGAATAATACCAGAATTCACTACGGAACCGGCTGCGGCGTTGTCATAGATATCGACGAAGCCCTTGCAAAACGGGCGGATGAGCTGAAAGGAATAGAAGTACTCAGTACTGTGGGCATCAGAAAAGAGCCTTCCAGACTTTATCAGGCAACCACATCCAACGAACAGGTTAGATTTGCCTCTGCACATTTCAGTGCGTTTGACAGACAGATGTGCAAAGAAGGAAGATGCTGGTACATTCCGATGCTGTTCAATGAACTTCCATATTACTGGGTGAACAACAAAAACGATATCGATATTGCCTTCTTCCAGGTTGCTCCTATGGACAGCCACGGGAACTTTAATCTGGGACCACAGGTAGCGGATATGTGGGGCGTTATCAAAAGCGCCAAGAAAATTATCGTGGAAGTCAACCGGAATATGCCGATTGCCCATGGACACCAGACACAGCTGAATCTCTACGGTATTGATTATGTCGTGGAAGGGTCCAACTCACCTCTGGCAGAACTGCCGACCAAACCTGCCACCGACATTGACAGACAGATCGCCTGTCATGTGGTAAACCTGATCAGCAGCCACAGCACCCTTCAGCTGGGAATCGGAAGTCTTCCAAACTGTATCGGACAGATGCTCGCAGAATCTGATGTGAGAAATATCAATGCTCATACGGAGATGTTCGTAGATGCATATGTAGATCTTTACGATGCGGGAAAACTGACCGGAAATAAACCGGTGGACAGAGGAAAAGCCCTTTATACTTTTGCAGGCGGCACCAAGAAGCTGTACGATTTTATCGACAACAATCCTATCTGCTGCAGTGCACCGGTTAACTATGTAAACAATGTTAACATTATCGCAAGTATTGATAACTTTATTTCCGTCAACAGCTGCATTCAGGTTGACCTTTACGGTCAGGTATGCTCCGAGTCTGCCGGTCATCAGCAGATCAGCGGTACCGGCGGTCAGGTAGACTTTGTAATGGGTGCTTTCCTTTCCAAAGGAGGAAAGAGTTTCATCTGCACCCCGTCAACCAGAACCTTGAAAGACGGAACCAAAGAATCCCTCATCGCGCCGGTTCTTACTCCGGGTGCGATAGTAACCACTCCAAGAACAGCTACCAATTTCATCGTAACTGAATACGGTGCTGCAAATTTGAAAGGAAAATCCACATGGCAGAGAGCGGAAATGCTTATCAACATCGCTCATCCTGACTTCCGCGAAGACCTTATCAAAGAGGCAGAGAAAAACGGTATCTGGAAAAACACAAGCAAATGTACATTCTAATCCAAATATATCTCAACCAAAGAGAAGAGCGGCTGTTTCTGCAGCCGCTCTTCTCTTATCTTCTCTTCTGTTTTCAGGTTCTAATTCACATCGTTTCTTGCTAAAATCTCAGCCGGAGTTTTTCTCATGGTACCAAACACCGGAAGGAGTCCCGTCAGCAGATTGAATCCGAACACGATTCCCAGACTGATCAGAAAAACTGCCGGGTTCATCAGATACTGATCCCCTATCAGAGGCGCTTTGGAAACCGCATTGAGAATATAAGCCATAACTGCCATACCCGGCAAGGCCGTCAGACTCGTCATTGCAATAATTTCTCCGGTAAACATCTTATAAATATCTTTTTTCTTCAGACCTATGGCACGAAGCACTCCAACCTCCTTAATTCTGGACAGGAAGGAGGCGCGCAGCATCAGGTATATCTCTATGAGCGAGATAAGCAGAATGATGCCGCTGACTAAAACAGCTGCAACGATCTGTTTCCGCATGCTGTCGATGTAGCTGTTCCTCGCTGTCTGGTAGCAGTCTTCCACTTTCACGTTTTGTGCCTGCAGCTGCTCCAGAATCGCCTGCCGATCCGCTTCTGTCTCAGGCGAAAGCATCAGTTTCTGCCGGTTTTCCAAAAAATTGTATTCAGCAGTATTGGCGTTGACATAAAGCCGGACGTCCTGATGGGGATCTCTGTAATAGCCGCAGACCGTCAGTTTCTTTCCGTTTACCTTGGTGTCCAACATACTTCCAGGAGGATAATCGTAACGGTACATTTCATTGATAAGAACCTGATAGTCCTTTTCCGGTGCAGTACCTTCAGTAATTTCTATGCCTTTGCCGTCACCGCTGCCTCCCCTTTTGGACGCCAGCTGCCAGTTCACCAGAGGTTCTTCTCCGGTCTGACCTTCGTCTGTCTCCGCATCAGCCTTATCCTCCTGCGACTGATACATGATTATATCATTCATAAGACTCCGATCAGCGTAAATAGAAGGACTGTGCTGATCTGTAATTCCCACAACGGTAAAATCCCCCAGATACTCTGTGATCACTCTTCTTCCGATCAGTTCTTCATAAGTATCCACCCCTATCATCTTCGGAATCTCTCCTGCCAGAAAATTATCAGCAGTAATTTTATCGATCACAAGTTCGTTTTTCTTCTCAGGCATCTCTCCCGCAATCAGCTTGTCTTTTTCAATCATCTCACGGGCAGCCAGAGAGCCCGTCAGCACTTCTGCAGCTCCAACCGACTGATAATAGTCATCCATCGGCACCGCCAGACTGACCAGAGAATTTCCCGGAAATACGTAATCCATTCCATCCATCTCTTCATACTTTTTCATCATTTCCGGTGTCACCCTTGCTGCACTGACCTGCAGATAATTCCGGTTCACCTGAACAAATTTCTCATCCTGAATATTGGTGATACCGGCAATGTTGCTGACCGCATAGATGGAGAACATGGACGCCAGAATAAATCCCGCCAGCAGAATTTTCTTGATCACTGAATAATTGAAAACCTTCCGATAACCCTCGGCAAGTAAACTCACCGGACTGAAGACAGATGTATATCTAGGCTGAAAGTTTTTATCGATAAGTCTGTCGTAGTCAAACTCATATTCTTCATAAATATCTCTGGAAAGTTTTTTGTAGTGATCGTCGATGAGTTCTGCAGCTTCTGAACCTTCACCGATGAAATCCGGTGTTTCAATGTATATATTGTGATTTCTGATGACGACTTTCAGTTCCAGCTCCTCATCTTCTCTGTCACTGAAATACTGAATTTTCAGGTTCCCCTGCTGCAGCTGTCTCTTTACCGGCAGGTCCTGCAGATAAATCTTGTTTTCCTGCCTGTAATCCAGATCCTCACTGTGTCGGTTTTCCCTGTCACTGACTATTTTACCGTCTACAATCTCCACGATTCTGGATGCATAGAATTCAGCAATGTCTCTCTCATGGGTCACCAGAATCACCAGCTTTTCCCTGGAAACAGCCTTAATGATGTTCATAATTTCAATGGTATTCTTACTGTCCAGATTCCCCGTAGGTTCATCTGCGATGATAATTTTCGGGTTTTTTACAATTGCTCTTGCAATTCCTACCCTCTGACGCTCACCTCCCGAAAGCATCTTTGCAGGCCGGTTCCGGTATTTATCGATCCCCACCCGCTTTAAAATGTACATAACCCGATTTTCAATCTCCTGCTTATCTTTGACCCCTGTCATCTTCAAAACCAGAGCCACATTGTTGAAAACCGTATCATCCTCAATCAGATTATAGTTCTGAAAGATGTATCCTACATTGATATTTCTCAATTCATCCTTCTTGTTCCCGGATTTTGTGGTCATCTTCTCCCCATCGATATAGATGTCTCCGCCGTCTACTTTGTCGAGCCCTCCGATAGCATTGAGAAGTGTGGTTTTCCCGCATCCTGAATCACCCAGAAAAGTTACCAGACCTCTGTCGCCAAGCTCTATGGACGTATTGTTAATCACATGAATTTCATTGCTTTTTCTTCTGTTAAAATATTTATTGACATTGACCAGTCTGATCATCGGCTACACCTCCTCTTTATATGCATTCATCGCCGTCTGTCTGAAAAGCTGTCTTGCGTATCTGCCGGCAAGAAGCAGTGACATGAGGCAGAGCACGCCATACAAAATCACATAGTCTTTCAGACTCAAATAAGCTGTCATCATGTTCAGCAGGTCTATGTCGATGATCTTTTCTGAAATCAGAACAGCAATGACGATACAGAAGAGAAAAGCAAGATTAAACACGACAAACAGTTCTGTTTTGAGAAGACTGCTGCAGTTTTTCTTTGTGGCTCCTAGCATTCTGATTGTAGAGAAATATACATTTCTCGATTTTAAAATCAGCTTTATGATAAAATAGGTTACAAAAAACATTACCAGCAGAATCGCAGCCAGTATTACAGTGAACATGGCCAGCGGAATAACCTCAAGTCCCCCACTGTAGCTGACAAGTCCGTCACGAACACAAAATGCTCTGTACCCCATTTCCTCAATTCTGTTTCGCGTTTCCTCCGCCATCATCTCATCTGTCACGATGACGCTGGACTGAAAATTCCCTTTATCAAAGAATCTCTCATAATCATCAGGATTGATAAAAATACCGCCGCTGATTTCCTCATAGTTTTCCATATCCAGGCGGTCCTTCAGTGTTTCCCTGTTGTACACCGCTCCTACAGTAAAATTCCGGGTATCCGTAAAATACAGACTCTTGTTAGTCAGTTCCACCTCTGCTCCCACGGCATTACCTTCCAGATAAACGGCCGCTTCTTCAGGAAGGTATATCTCTCCTTCGGGCACTTTGTCTGAAGATGCCAGATAAAATCCTGCAGAAGTTTCCAAATCCAGAATATACCCGCCGACAAAAAGTTCCTGTCTGCAGTATTTTTCCAGATCCGCTTTCCGTATACTGCTGAGACTTTCGTCACCAACACAGAGATATGCCTCAAAATAGTACCCATTGTCTCCCAGTGTCTTTTCTTCTTCCTCGTCAAGAAAACCATAGCCCACCACTTTCAGTTTATCCTTCAGTATTTTGCTTCCGGTATTCTGATCGATAAGCCAGGAATCTTTTTCCATCATCTCTCCTGTGACTCCTGCCGCATAACCCACTTTCGGTATCAGCAGCACAGCCTCACGACTGTTTTCCGGCATCCTGCCTTCTTCCAAATCTCTCTGCGCAATATCCAGTTCTTCCGTTTTGCACAGGGTATAGAACTCCCCTTCCTCAAGGTCATCAGTCAGATAGAAATTTTCATCCAGCATCAGATCATTTCTCACAATTCGCTCCACATTTCCAAGGGTCTCAAGTTTATTGTAGTCAGAATCAGAAAATACGCTGCCATCTTCTTTGCTGACAAGAATCCTGTTTTTTTCCGTATTTACAAAAAAATTATTATATCCCTGCCCGGTCACCAGCTCATTCATGTTCATCACAGCGCCATACTCACCGATTACCCCTGTACACAAAAAAACAAAAACAGCGAAAAGCAGCAGAAACTTTGCCGGAATATTAAAAGCATTTCTGAAGCCAAGTCTGGCCATATCAGAAAAAGCCAGCTCATCTGTCTCTCCGGTCCTCAGGTCTCCGCAGAATGATCGTTTCAAAACTTCTGCCCGGCTTTCATCTATATCTGTCAGACGTTTATCTTCTGCCACTTTTCCGTCATGCATGGTGATTTTTCTGGTCACATAGGGTTCCACCTGATCATAATTATGCGTTACAATGATAATCAGTTTATCTTCTGAAAGCCGATAAAGCAGTTTCATAATTTCAGCCGCTGACTTGCTGTCCAGATTTCCTGTAGGCTCGTCTGCCACGATAATCGGTGTTTCTCTGGCGAGGGCTCTGGCGATGGCCACACGCTGTTTCTGACCGCCCGAAAGTTTGCTGGCTTTTGTTCTCTCATACCCGGAAAGTCCGACTTTTTCAATGATCTCTCTGACTTTTCCCGGAATTATCCCTTTATTACAGCCGCACATCAGAAGCACAAGTTCTACATTCTGATATACGGTATAGCTGTTGATCAGATTAAATGTCTGAAAAATATTTCCGATATATTCCTTGCGGTATCTCTCCAAATCCTCTGCGGAAAAGCCGCTTGTCGGCTGATCCATGATATACATCTCGCCTTCTTCAAAGGAGTCCAGCCCTGATATCACATTCAGCAGCGTGGATTTTCCACTTCCGCTTTCTCCGGTAATGGCTACAAATTCTCCGATGAAAAACTCCAGATCCACCTTGCTGAATCCGGTGGAAACCATTCCGTTATTTGAATAAAACTTGGATACACGTTCTAATCTTAACATACGTTTTCCCCTTTCCTGATATATTTTAACTATATCATAGGAAAGATATCAGATCTATCAGTGTAGCTGTTTCTTAAGAAATGTAAGAAATATTTAAGACTTTTTGCTTAAATATACCGGAGTATTTTCAGAATATTTGACAATATTTTATTTTAGTAGTATACTAAAGTGTGCATAAATATGGAGGTTCATCATGACAGTAAAAGAAATCCTGAAAGATTTAGTGGCAATCAATACGATTGCTGATAAAGATAATCAGAAAATCATGGATTATATTGAAGATTTTCTGCAGCCTCTGGGTTTTTCCATTAAAAGGATTGCAAATCCCGACACAGGCAAAGAGGTGCTCATCGGACAGTATGGAGAGAATCCTGCCATCGGTTTTCTCGGCCACACGGATACGGTGGACATTACCGACGGCTGGACCACTGATCCTTTTGTTTTAACAGAGGAGGACGGAAATCTGTACGGACTGGGAGCATGTGATATGAAAGGCGGAATTGCCGCTATTCTGGCAGCGCTCTCTGAAACAGATCTTCCCGCATTAAAGAAAGGCGTTTCTGTTTTCTTCACCTATGATGAGGAGATCCTGTTTCAGGGCATCAAAGACATTATCGATGCGGGAACAACTTTTCCTCCCCACGTGGTTGTGGCCGAACCTACAGGTAATATTCCGATGATAGGTTCTAAGGGTCTTCTGGAATACATATTTACTTTTAAAGGATTTACCAGTCATTCCAGCACCCCGGTAGAAGGAAAGAGCTCCAACAAGAACGCAGTCCGTTTTCTGAATAAAATGATGGATCTGGAGGAAGAACTGAAAAAAGATCAGACGCCGTTTTTCAAGTATCCGTATCCGACTATGAACATAGGCATCATTAACGGCGGAACTTCCATCAATAAAGTTCCCGATCTGACAACCATATATCTGGATTTCAGAATCTGCAACAGCCGGACGGAATATCCGAAAATCCGCAAATTTGTCGATGAGGCAATTGCAGACTATGATGCTTCTTACGAAATTATCAACGATATTCCTTCTTTCTACACAGAAAGTGAGCTGGTTCAGGTTTATGAAGAAAAAACCGGCGAAAAGGGTCAGGCTTTCTTTGGCATAACGGAAGCATCCTTCTTCGAGGGAGACAGAATCATCGTAGGCCCCGGTCCAATGACCGCCCATGAATACAATGAGCATGTTTCCTGTGAATCCCTGGAGAAGATAAAAAAACTTTACGGAGAGGTAATCGGCGTGCTGTGCGGATAATTCCCGTTATTCTCCCGACGCAGTATGCATGAAATTTATTACAGATAGTCACAAGGAGGCTTTCGGAAGATTGACTACCACTGACCTTTACGAAAGCCTGATTGTTGCTATATATTGATTTCTTTGCTCTGTGCAGAGAAAAAACTAATTAAGAAAGAGAGGTAAATTTATGAGTAAAGGTCCAAAACTGGGCGAAGAGAAAAAATCTCGTGTCCCTCATATCTTCGTGCTTTTATTTGGTATTATTGTTATCTGCGCGATTTTAACCTGGATCATTCCTGCCGGTCAGTTTGACCGTGTGGAAAATGACAGTGGCACTATGGTTGCCGTAGCCGGCACCTGGCATGAGGTGGAAGCCTCCCCTGTAGGGGTATTTGCCACTTTCAAAGCTGTCTATGACGGCATGATCGATGCTTCAGGAATCATCTTCCTGGTGTTCATCTGCTTTGCATCTACCAGCTTTGTCACTAAGAGCGGTGCTTTTGACGGCCTGGTGGTTCTTTTAATGAAGGTCTTCAAGGGCAACAGCAGTATC
>CASEOD010000151.1 GCA_949289445.1 uncultured Eubacteriales bacterium | reverse complement strand
GCTGATATTTACAGGAAAATGACCAGCAGGGAAAAGCTGGAGGAATCAATCCCACAGTGGGGAGATGCGATTGTCTGGAGTGAGTTACATAGATCGGCAGATCAACCGATCTACTGGGACTGATGACCAACACTTTTTGTCCTATAACCCTCTTTTTCTATATAATATAATTATGGAAAGGAAATATATTTTTTATAGTTGCGTTCATTGCAGAGAAAAGAGGTGTCGGAAATGAAATTTACAGAAAGAGAATTTATTAACAGGGGCTGGTCAGGTGACAAGAAGTACTGCGTGACCGATGAAAAGGGAGAAAAATACCTTCTGCGCATCTCCGACAGAGAGGAGCATGACAGGAAACTGTCTGAATTCAATAAGATGAAACAGGTGGCTGCCCTGGGTATTCCTATGTGTCTGCCTGTGGAATTCGGAATCTGCGACGAAGGTGTGTATTCTGTCCAGAGCTGGATTGACGGCGTGGATGCGGAAGAAGTGATTGATACACTTTCAGAAACGGAGCAGTATCTGTACGGACTGGAAGCCGGCAGGATTCTTAAAAAAATTCATTCCATACCGGCCCCGTCAGACTGGGAAGACTGGGAAGTTTACTTTAACCGAAAGATGAACTACAAGATTAGAAAATATATGGAATGCCCTTTGAAATATGAGAATGGACAGGCCTTTATCGACTACATCAATGCCAACCGTCATCTGCTGAAAGGAAGACCGCAGACCTATCAGCACGGTGATTATCACATCGGAAATATGATGATTGGAAGAGACAGGAAACTGTATATCATCGACTTTGATCGCAATGATTATGGTGATCCGTGGGAAGAATTCAACCGTATCGTCTGGGGAGCCCAGAAATCTCCGCTCTTTGCAACCGGTATGGTGAACGGATACTTTGATGATACCGTTCCTGAAAAATACTGGAGGCTTCTGGCATTGTACATCTCCAGCAACACACTCAGCTCCATATGCTGGGCCATTCCTTTCGGAGAAGAAAAGGTGGAATCTATGCGCAGTCAGGCAGAAGAGGTGCTCCTGTGGTATGACAACATGAAAAATACTGTGCCGGTCTGGTATAAGGGCATTGTAAAAGCGGTTGACGATAATTTATCCTTTATAATATAATAACAAAAAACAGACAGAAAAGGAGACAGGGAAATGAAACGAATCACCGCATTACTTCTGGTACTGACAATGATATTCAGTCTTGCAGCCTGCGGAGGAGAAGCAGATACCGACGATTCACAGCTCCTGAAAGAAGAACTGGAGAGGGCCGTTACATATGGTATTGTATCAGAAAAGGAACTGGCCGACATGGATGAGACGGTTACTTATGGACAGTTCTGTGCGCTTCTCTCAAAAGTTGTGGCTATGCGTGGAGATGAATTTGTTTCAGAATGGGAGAAGACTGCCGGGGCCGCACTTAAATCTCAGGAGCCTGTGCAGCGGGATGATGCTTTGCTGGCAATGTTTGAGGCATCCAGAGTAATGGGCATAGAGAGGGATGAGAGTCTGTCGGCGGACTGGGAGGAACAGTTTACCGGTGAAGACTGGTGGAAGGGTATGTCCCTGGATTACGATCTTTTCCCTGACTGGCAGGAACCTTATTCTGCCGATGGTGAAGGTAATGAGGACTATAACCTGTTTCAGCATGCAGCCTGGCACTTTGAGACAGTCCCTTCCGTTATCAGCGGACTGCTTCCTTTTGAACCGCAGGAGGATATGACCTATGGATTTGATCAGGATGTGAGCTTTGAAGATGCTGTACGTGCAGTGACCAGACTGGCAGAGTCCAATGCGGCGATTCTGGCAGAGGAACCGAGCTATATTCCGGTAACTGAGGTGGGAAACTATGACAGCACCATCATTACCGATCAGCTGCTGTCGGAGGAATCTTCTCTTCCGGAGGTGAGTCAGGAGCAGCTTCCTTCCTCGTGGAAGGGCTTCGGACTGAGCAGCTGTAAGGATGGACGGCATATCTACCGCCATTTCAGAGAGTCTGATGTGACTTTTCTTGCTGAAAACGGCTTTAATTTCCTTCGTGTCTTTTTCGGTTTCAACACACTTCGGTTCCCGGACTATCCTGAGGACGGACGTCTTGTCAACGAAAATGAGCTGAAGGAACTGGATCAGCTTGTGGCATGGGGCATAGAACATGGCGTGCATATTCAGATTTCCATGGGATTCTATCTGGATGAAAACGGTAACTGTAAACTGGATGATTCTTCGAATATGATGCCTGAAAATGATACACAGTGGTCTCTGGTCAGTGACTACTGGACCATGCTGTCACGCCGCTATGCGGGAATTTCCAGCAGATATCTCACTTTTGACTTAAGCAATGAGATTGAACCGCAAAATGACCTTGCTTATCAGGCGGAGAAGCTGCAGGAAATGGTATCTTCCATCAGAAAGGCTGATGGAAGCCGTGTGCTGCTTCACTCTTTTCCGGGCAATCCAAACACTGAATGGATGAAAGTGGCTGCTTCTCTGGGACTTGCCGTAGGCTGTCATCCTTACTATCCTATGAATATCACTACCGGTGACACAGGCTCGGGCTCAGGTTCATATTTTGAGCCATGCTGGCCTATGCCGGTTCTGCCTGCCTGGCAAATTGCCACAGGACAGTCACCACTGACGCTGCAGGGAGAGATCAGCGGAGCGGAACTTTCCATTCATGTGGGAAAATCCGGTCCCGATGCCCGTTTAGAGGTTCTTGCTGACGGTGAATTGATAGAAGAATTTTCCATGCCTGAAAGCCTTCGGGAGGAAAACGGGGAATGCTGGTATGGCGAAGAGATGCTCACCTGCACATTGCCGGAGGGCACCGGGGAGGCGCAGATCCGGGTGCGTGAGGAAGATGCCCATATCGATACGATAATTGTGGAGGGCTCTGCCGGACAGACCACAGTGGTATTCAGCAGTGATGAACCGGATGATCCTGAGCCGCTGCCGATTGTCATTCAGGAGGACGGAAATTACAGCAATACAGAAAATACCACAGTCACCGGTGAGGATATCTATCGCAAGGCCATTGCGCCTTATCGGGAAATTGCAGAGGAACACAATGTGGGATTTATGATTGGCGAGTTCGGTATCTTTGCCGGCGCTGACTGGGACATTGGTGTGGTGACCGCCTATCAGAACACCATGCTGGAGATGTTTCAGAAGGAGGGACTGGGCTGGTGTTACTGCGAACTGTATAACGGAGGTACTCATCTTCTGCTGAGAGAAGGCGTCCGGTCACAGTGGAGCGGCGCCACGGTGGAGGATGCAGGACTTGATCCGTCTGACGGTCCGTGTCTTGTGGTAAAAGAAATGATGGAATGTTTCCGTAAATATACCGGGAGCTGATCCTTATATGACATCTATACAAAAAGAATCGCTTTTATAAGCGATTCTTTTCGTTTTCCGGGAGATACTGCCAGATGGTGTAACGCTGTCTTCCCGCGGTGGACTTTCCGTATTGGATGGCCTGCCGGGGACACCGGTTGATGCACCGAAGACACTGACAGCATTCTTTTCCCCATACGGGAAGGCCTCCGTCTGCAAGGGTGATGGAGGATGCCGGACAGTCTTTCGCGCATAAACCGCAGCTGTTACAGGATTCTGTAACGGAGAAAGGGTCGGTTCTTCTGGCAAATCTGTTGAATCCGAAGTTTACAATTCCGGATTTAAGGCGTGCCATGACTCCTTCCTGCACCCGGTATGCCTTTTTCCGCTGTAAAATTTCTTCTGAAATTCGTTGAAGCTCTTTGCGGGCCGTATGGATTTTTTTGAGAATTACTTCTTCCTCATCTGTGTCCGAACCGATGATATAATTATTGGGCATGACCAGACTGTAACTGCTGTCGAGAGGATAGATGGCAGAAAAGTGTTTCATGGCCAGTCCTGCTTCAGATCCGCAGGTGCAGACTCCGAAGGTAAATCCATTGGTCGCTTTCAGTTTCTTTGCGAATGTGACCACCGGTTCCGGCGCTCCCCAGGCATAGACAGGAAACACAAATCCAATCTGTTTCTCATTCTGAATCTCAGGTACTTCTGTGAGAGCAGTGATATCGCAGCTCTCATCGCCGGTAAGCTGTGCCAGCTGTTCTGCCACCCAGTGGGAATTACCCGTTCCTGAAAAATAAAATATCATTTTATAACCTCTTTTCTTTTACCTGCTTTACGACTTCCTCGTAAGGCCCGATAATGTAATGATTCAGTTGTCCCTTCAGCTTTTTCTGCACAGAAGGAACAGAAATGAGCGCACCCACCAGTTTCATCTGCAGAATCCGCTTTTTCTGTTTCTGCGGGAAATCATAGATGCCGTGCTTCTTGTAAAATTTGTGATCGGCTTTCATCATACCCTGCATGAGATAAATGAGATCCCTGAAGATTTTCATGCCGCCAACACCGTAAAAGTTTGCCGGGCGCGACAGCCTGTTTTCCAGAGCAAAGACCAGAGAGTCCGCAAGAGTGCGGATCTGCGAGGCTGTATCCGTTTCATCGGTGGCTGCGCCGCACAGATAATTTCCTCCCACTTCACTGCGGCCCTCTACGATCATGCGAAGATTGCTCTCGTACCGGTAATCACCGCTGATAAGATAGGCGACAGGTGTGCCGCGGGTGACGGTGCGGTGTCCGTTGCAGAACTGACGGTCATCGTAACACTTAAAACTGGAATGGGTATAGTGATCCGAGATGGTGAAGGCATAGACAAAAGCATCAGCCTTTTGAATTTCTGTGCGCAGAAATTCATCAAATCCGTCTTTATGGACGCATTTACCGGTAACAGCACAGCCGAAACAACCCAGGCAGCCCCCTGAAAAGGGGAAGTCTCTCAGATTGACAATCCTGCTTTCAAAAGGCAGCGTCCTGCGGAAGTCAGCGATCATATTTTTCAGATTTTCATCATTCTGTGCACAGTTGGTAATGATTACCACATCCTTTTCGTCTGTTTTGGCAACAGAACTCAGAACAGGCTCATATACAGTATTTTCCTTCTTCGGTGCTACGGCCGGCGGTGTGACGAACAGACCATGACTGCAGGAAAATATCAGCTGTACAAAGAAATTTTCCGCTTCCCTGCGGCCTTTTTCCGTCAGCAGATCATCCATATCCGCAGACAGGCCGCGGATCACTTTCAGGCCCAGATCAAAACAGTTTTCTTCAACATAACGATGAGCCGTCACATCGTAAAAATGTTTGGATGTGGTAATCTGTGATGCAAATTTGCCGCTGAGATCCACTCCATCGGCCTTGATCAGCTCAATAAGCCGATGAAGCTGATAAGGGGCGATAAATGTATAGACCGGATAGGAAAAAAGCAGCAGATCCGCCTTTTCCAGCTCTGCCCGGAGAGGTGAAAAGTCTTTTTCATAACTTCTGATGTGCTGTCCCACCGGGATAAAAGTGAATTCATGTTCCGGGTGCAGAGCCTGCAGGTACATGGCAGTGTGAACCGTGACGGAGTTTCTGCCTTTGGGGCTGGCGTTTAAAACAAGTATTTTCATGATAACTCTTCCTCCAGTTCACAAAGCAGGCGGCTGTACCAGCCAATTTCAAAATCAGCGGCGGCAATGCCGTATTCGATGGTATATCCCTGAAAGCGCAGTACCTGCTGCCAGTCAGTTCCGGGCGGTAGCAGAGATTTGTCAATGGAGTGAAAACGCTCTTTGATCATACAAAGTATTTCTTTCGTTTCTTTCAGCTGCCGGATATAGTCACCAATGGCGGCAGTACGGTCTTCCGGCTTTGCCAGTCCGGAAAAGAACAGGCGGGACAGTTCCATATTTTTTACTTTTTCTTCCTGCATGGGCTGTGATATCCAGCCGGAGAAGGCAGACTGCCCGGCTTCGGTGACAGAAAATATTTTTTTGTGTCGTTTCCCCTGAATGGATTCTTCTGAAATGATTTTTCCGTCTTTCTGCAGTTTGGAAAGGGCTGTCTGTATACTGCCCGCACTGTGAGAACAGATGAGTGACAGGTTCTGTCTGATAAACTGCTGCAGTTCATAGCCTGTCATAGGTGAGAGTATGAGCAGACCGAGAATAAGATATTCCATAACCACCTCCAATATATCTAATAGAGATATTATATAGGGAGGATGATTTTCTGTCAATGAGGGATGAGTGACTTATTTTAGAGGGCGGCGTTTGGGAAGAGAGGACCGGATATAGGGGAAACGGAGCCGGAACAAAATCGGAAGCGCAGAGGCGCTTTTTTTCTTGCACAGAGTCTGTAAGTGGGCTATAATATTTGATATGAAAAATTCGGTTATATAAAATCTTTTTTTAGTCAGATGGAGGAAATAGAATGGATAAAAACATACGTCCTGAATCAATGGAACGAATCACTACGCCTGCATTAGCGGAAGCTTTTATTGCAGAGCAGATAGAGGAAATTAAAAAGCAGGTGGGCGACAAGAAGGTACTGCTGGCTCTGTCCGGCGGTGTTGACTCTTCCGTCGTTGCAGCTCTTCTCATTAAGGCTATCGGAGATCAGCTGGTATGTGTGCATGTAAATCACGGTCTGCTGCGTAAGGGAGAGCCTGAGCAGGTTGTGGAAGTATTTAAAAATCAGATGAAAGCAAATCTGATTTATGTAGATGCTGTAGATCGTTTTCTGGACAAGCTGGCAGGGGTGGATGATCCTGAGAAAAAACGCAAGATTATCGGTGCAGAATTTATCAGAGTCTTTGAAGAAGAAGCCCGCAAGCTTTCCGGTATTGAGTTTCTGGCACAGGGTACCATTTACCCTGACATTCTGGAAAGTGACGGCGTAAAAGCACACCACAACGTGGGCGGTCTTCCTGAGGATCTGCAGTTTGAACTTGTGGAGCCGGTAAAACTGCTGTTTAAGGATGAGGTCAGAGTTGTGGGCAAGGCGCTGGGGCTGCCTGACAATATGGTATTCCGTCAGCCGTTCCCGGGACCGGGGCTGGGCGTTCGCTGCCTGGGCGCAATCACCCGTGACAGACTGGAAGCTGTCCGTGAATCCGATGCAATTCTCCGGGAAGAATTTGCCAGGAACGGTCTTGAGGGCAAGGTATGGCAGTATTTTACCGCAGTGCCTGACTTCAAATCTGTCGGCGCGGTAGATGGAAAACGTACTTATGCATACCCTGTGATTATCCGTGCAGTCAATACGGTAGACGCCATGACTGCGACCATTGAAGAGGTTCCGTATGAGCTTCTGAAGCATATTACGGAAAGAATCACTCATGAGGTGGAAGGTGTGAACAGAGTGCTGTTTGATCTGACACCAAAGCCGGTGGGGACTATTGAGTGGGAATAAGCAAAAAGTGGATATGAGGGCCCGCAAACCCGCATAAACACTGGGTTTTTGATTTTCAAATTCCCCATTTGATAGCAGATTGATAGCACTCGCCAAATCCCGATTTATTGTGTTTGAAACAAAAAATCGGGTGGCTTGCGAGTAGCCTGAAAATCCTCATCTTTTTATTCATAAGTAAAAGGTCTAACTGATTTTTGCTGATCAGTTAGACCTTTTTTATTTTGCTCTCATTTATCTGAATTTTCTGATTTT
>CASEOD010000150.1 GCA_949289445.1 uncultured Eubacteriales bacterium | reverse complement strand
AAAGTAGCGGCAATACACTCCTATAGAGTAGTCAGAGCTACAGGGCAAAATCAAAAGTCCACAGTATCTGAATGTATTAAACCACGATATTAAAAAGAAAGGAAAGATGTGATATTGATCTTCCTCAATATCATACAAGAGGCATTATGGAAATACCGGTATACTTATTTACAGGATTTTTGGAAAGCGGAAAAACCACATTTATTCAGGATGCTTTGGAAGGACCTGATTTCAACGCAGGAGAGAGAACACTGCTGCTGCTTTGTGAAGAGGGGGAAGAGGAATACCACCGCAGCAAATTCTTCGGCACCAACGTATTTATTGAACCTGTTGAAGACGAAGAAGAACTGACACAAGAGCATTTGCGGGAGCTGCAGCTGAAACACAGGGTGGAACGTGTCATTGTGGAATACAACGGCATGTGGAGTCTGGACACTATTTATCGAAATATGCCCGAAGAATGGATCACTTATCAGGAAATGTTTTTTGCGGATGCACAGACCTTTCTTGCCTATAACCAGAACATGCGGCAGCTGGTCTACGATAAACTGAAAAGCGCCGAGCTGGTGGTTTTTAACAGATGTGTAAAGGGCTTTGACAAGATGGAGTTTCATAAAATCGTAAGGGCGGCCAACCGTAAGAGTCAGATTCTCTATGAATACGACAGAGATGATGTGGAAATGGATCAGATTGCAGATCCTCTGCCCTTTGACCTTGATGCTCCGTTGATAGAAATTGAAGACAATGCCTTTGCCGAATGGTATCGTGACATCAATGAGGAGCAGGACAAATATGACGGTAAAGTGCTGCGGGTGAAAGGCCGCAGTGTACTTGGCGGTGGTATGCCTGACGATAAATTTGTTTTTGGGCGTCATGTGATGACCTGCTGTGTGGAAGATATCCAGTTTGCCGGACTGGTCTGCAGATGGGATAATGCTGCGGGGCTTTTGGAACACGGCGGCTGGGTGACGGTTACGGCCAGAGTTAAGGTGGAATTTGACGAAACCTATGGAGAAGTGGGACCTGTATTGTACTGCACGGAAGTGATCGAGGCAGAAGAAGCAGATCCGGAAGTGGCGCAGTTCTGATGAACAGAATGAAGAAAAAGATTTTTTGACTGCAAGAATAGAAGACTGTGTATCTGCAAGGATTGACGGGTACACAGTCTTTTTTTCGGTATCTGTCTCCAATGGCCGGAAGATTCGGAAGTCTGCGGACATTATTTCCGCTCCTGCTTCGTTGTCGCTGCTATAAAAGACGGCTTGCCGGTTGTATTTTTTTGAAAAATTGTATACAAAAAAATTACATTTTTTGTGAAAAACGTGGTATAATATTTAATATAGCAGGAAACAGTCAGTATTTAGAAAGGAGATGTGAGCCGAAATGTACGAAATCGACGATTTAATAATGTATGGAAGCACCGGGGTCTGCAAGGTTTCCGATATTACAACTCAGACATTTGGCAATGAGGACAAGTTGTATTATGTGTTGGAACCTCTGTATCAGAGCGGGCTGATCTACGCACCGGTGGATAATGATAAAGTATTTATGCGACCGGTGATCTCAGAAGAGGAAGCCAGACAGCTGATTAGAGATATCCCTGAGATTCACACGGAAATCTATAAGAACAGCAGTATGCAGCAGCTTACGAAACATTATCAGTCCGTGATTGACACCCACAAATGTCTGGAACTTCTGAAACTTACCAAGTCTATCTACATGAAAAAGATGGATGCCCTTGCTCAGAACCGTCATCTTGGACAGATAGACAAAAAGTTTATGAAGCGGGCCGAGGACCTTTTATTCGGAGAATTTGCAGCAGCACTCAACATCTCCAGAGAAGACGTACAGGCTTATATCAGAAAATCCCTTGAAGAATCAGAAAAATAAATACTCGCAGGCAAATAGGCAGCAGATTAGGAATAGTCAGGTTGTCTATTTTTTTGCAGTTAATGCCGGCATCGGTCAAAAATAACAGATTTTGATTATATTCTGCATCTTTTTTGAAATAGATGGGAGATGCTATTGACATCATATAAAAAACAGGTATAATATATTTGCGTTGCAGTTTATAAATACTAAACATGCGGTTTACAATCTTTGTGTCTGTCAGGCACAACGGAAAGAGGGTAAAAGAATGGAAATCGGTCCCAAGATAAAAGCGCTCCGCATTTTCAACGGCCTGACGCAGGAGGAACTTGCGGACAGGGCAGAATTGTCCAAGGGCTTTATTTCTCAGCTTGAGCGGGATCTGACCTCGCCGTCCATCGCGACTTTATCAGACATTCTTCAGTGTCTGGGGGTCTCGGTGGCAGAGTTTTTTGCAGAGGACAGTGAGGAACAGGTGGTTTTTACAGCTGAGGACTATTTTGAAAAAGAAGACGATGAACTGAAAAATAAGATAGAATGGATTATTCCCAGTGCCCAGAAGAATATTATGGAGCCCATCAGGCTGACGCTGCAGGCGGGAGGACAGACTTATCCGGATAATCCTCATGAAGGAGAAGAATTCGGATTTGTTCTTTCGGGAGAAATCACCATTCATATCGGCAAGAAAAAGTATCACGCTGAGGCGGGAGATTCATTCTACTATATTCCTGCAAAGATGCATTACGTTACATCGGACACCGGAGCGGAGCTTATCTGGGTAAGTTCGCCTCCGAGTTTTTAGCAGATAATTCATCGATAATTTTGGAAAGGATGCAAAATGGCAGAATCACTCATCGAATTGAGACATATCTATAAATCTTTCGAGGATACGCAGGTATTGGACGATTTTAATCTGACGGTCAACGAGAACGAGTTTATCACCCTGCTCGGTCCGTCAGGCTGTGGAAAAACCACGACCCTTCGCATTGTCGGCGGTTTTGAAACGCCTGATCAGGGACAGGTGTTTTTTGAGGGGAAGGACATCACCAACGTGCCCCCAAATCAGCGCCATCTGAATACTGTTTTTCAGAAATACGCTCTGTTTCCTCATATGAACGTAGAGCAGAATATCGCTTTCGGTCTGAAAATCAGCGGAAAAAGCGAGAACTATATTAAGGATAAGGTAAAATATGCCCTGAAGCTCGTCAATCTGGACGGCTATGAAAAGCGGAAGATCAACCAGTTATCCGGCGGCCAGCAGCAGAGAATCGCCATGGCAAGGGCTATCGTCAACGAGCCGAAGGTGCTTCTGCTTGATGAGCCTCTCGGAGCCCTGGATCTGAAACTGAGACAGGACATGCAGTATGAGCTGATTCGTCTGAAGAATGAACTGGGAATTACTTTTATTTATGTTACCCACGATCAGGAAGAGGCGCTGACCATGAGTGACAAAGTTGTAGTCATGAACGGCGGTTACATTCAGCAGATGGGTACTCCGGAAGAAATCTACAACGAGCCTGAGAATGCTTTTGTTGCCGACTTTATCGGTGATAGCAACATCATTGAC
This sequence comes from uncultured Eubacteriales bacterium, assembly GCA_949289445.1. Taxonomy (GTDB): domain Bacteria; phylum Bacillota; class Clostridia; order Peptostreptococcales; family Anaerovoracaceae; genus Senimuribacter. Next base: position 40,117 of record CASEOD010000150.1, on the reverse strand, counting down.
GGGGTGATGCTGGAAGACTATCGGGTGAGAATCTGCGATACCGTCTTTCCTTGCATTGACGCAGGCTTTGGAAGGAATAAGCCTGTGGATGTGGTCATCCGACCGGAAGATCTGCTCATCGGAAAGCCGGGTGAAAACCGGATTGAGGGGCAGGTGACACACAATGTGTTTATCGGTGTTCATTACGAGATGGAAATCGAAGCTGGCGGCTATACCTGGCTGGCGCAGAACACCACCAGCTATCCTGTGGGAACCCGGGTGAGTCTGGATGTAATTCCTGAGAATATTCAGATTATGCATAAACCGCAGTCAAAGGAGGAGGAGGCGATAGAAATCGATGTCTAGGAGATTTTTTGCCTATCCGTTTCTGCTGTGGATTGCCTGCGGCACCATCATTCCTCTGGCAGTTATCATGTTCTACGGATTTACGGATCGCAGCGGCGTTTTCACTTTTGACAATATTACCGCTATCCTGAGTGCTGAACATGCAAAGGCTCTGTGGCTGTCTCTGATTCTGTCGGTTGCAAGTACGTTGATCTGCTTTCTGCTGGCTTTTCCGCTGGCTTTGATTCTGAAGGGAAGCAGACTGGGACAGAAGGGTTTTATGGTGTTTATCTTTATTCTGCCGATGTGGATGAACTTTCTGCTTCGGACCATGGCCTGGCAGGTAATTCTGGAAAAGGGAGGTCTGATCAACTCTCTGCTGCAGTTCCTTCACCTGCCCGCCCTGGAAATTATCAACACGCCGGCAGCCATTATCTTAGGTATGGTTTATGACTTCCTGCCGTTTATGGTGCTGCCGATTTACAATACACTGATGAAAATAGATGACAGTATCATTGAGGCGGCCTATGATCTGGGCGCCGGAAAGCGTAAAGTGCTGACAGACATCCTGCTTCCTCTCAGCATTCCCGGCATTGCCAGCGGTGTCACCATGGTGTTTGTACCGTCTCTGACCACCTTTGTCATTTCCAATATGCTGGGAGGCGGAAAGATCTATCTGATCGGAAATATTATCGAGCAGGAGTTCACGACAAGCTCCAACTGGAATCTGGGTTCCGGCCTGTCGCTGATTATGATGGTTTTCATCGTTCTGAGCATGGCTGCCCTTTCAAAGCTTGACAAGAACGGGGAGGGAACGCTGATATGAAAAAATTTATCAAGGGTCTTTACCTGATACTCATTTTGCTGTTCCTGTACCTGCCCATTTTTATCCTGATGGTGTTTTCCTTCAATGATAACAAGTCTATGTCTGTTTGGACAGGATTTACGCTTAAATGGTATCAGGAAATGCTGTCCAACAGTATGATTGTGGAAGCGATCTGGAACACCTTTACCATTGCCGTTGCGGCGGCTGCCATTGCCACAGTCATCGGTACCGCGGCCTGCGTGGGAATCCTGGCCATGAAAAAAAGAAGTGAAACTGTGATCATGGGTCTGAACAACATTCCTCTGCTCAATGCGGATATTGTCATCGGTATTTCTCTGATGATGACGTTTATCGCTTTCGGCATTTCTCTGAGCTGGGGAACAGTTCTGCTTTCTCATATCACCATCTGCATACCGTATGTTATTTTATCGGTGATGCCCAAGTTCAGGCAGCTGTCGGGAAATATCTATGAGGCGGCGCTGGATCTGGGCGCAACACCTTTTTATGCATTTTACAAGGTGGTGCTACCGGATATTCGACCGGGTATTGTCAGCGGCTTTCTGCTGGCTTTCACCATGTCGGTGGATGACTTTGTCATCACTCACTTTACGAGAGGCGCAGGCATCAATACTATCTCCACTCTGATTTACAGTCAGGTGAAGGTGGGAATCCGGCCGACCCTCTTTGCACTTTCTACCGTTATCTTTGTCACCGCACTGGTGATATTGACGATTTCAAATCTGATTTCAAGTAAAGGAGAAAAGAAAGAATGAAAAAAAAGATTGTTTTGCTTTTGACCCTGATGATGGTGCTCTGCACTGCAGGAGTGCTTGCTTCCTGCGGAGGCGGAGGTGAGGAAGGAAGCGGTGAAGTCCGCATCTATTCTTTTGGCGACTACATCGACCCTGCCCTTATTGATGAGTTTGAAGCTGAAACAGGTATTAAAGTTGTAATGGACAACTTTGACACCAACGAGGAAATGTATCCCGTAATCAAGAACAACTCCGTTGAATACGATGTAATCTGTGCATCTGATTACATGATTGAAAAACTCATATCAGAAGATCTGCTGGCGGAAATCAACTATGACAATATTCCGAACCTGGAGAATCTGGATGAAAAGTATCTTGCAATTTCCGAAACCTTTGATCCCGGCAATAAATACAGCGTTCCGCATACCTGGGGAACCATGGGGATTCTGTACAATACAGAGAAAATCAAAAAAGGTTCCATCACATCCTGGAATGATCTCTGGGATGAGCAGTATAAAGAACAGATTGTGATGCCTGACAGCATGAGAGATACCATGGCCATTGCCTTAAAAGCAAAGGGATATTCTCTGAATACGGTAACGGAATCAGAACTGCAGACTGCTTCGGATTATTTAATTGAGCAGAAACCGCTGGTTTACAAATATGCCAATGATTCTGCCCGCGATGCGCTGCTGGGTGAATCTGCAAACATTGCTGTAGTATGGAACGGTGAAGTGCTTTACTGCAAAGACACCATGCCGAATCTGGAGTTTGTCATTCCTGAGGAAGGCAGCGAGGAGTTTACTGACTGCTGGGCGATTCCTGCAGCAGCAAACAACAAGGAAAATGCTGAAAAATGGATCAACTTTATGCTGGATCAGGATGTGGCAATGACCAACTATGAGTATCTGACCTATTCCATTCCAAACAAGGCAGTTATCGACAGCGTCAAGGATGACGCAGACAAGATGAAGGTGCTGTTCCCTGAAGAATCTGTACTGGATAAGTGTGAGACTTTGAAAAATCTGGGAACCGACGGTGATGATCTGTATACGAAATACTGGAAGAAATTTAAAGGCTAAGAATTCCCCTCTATGATGCCTTTTGATTCAAAACCCCGAAAAGTCTGTCTTTTTGGGGTTTTGTGCATATGAGAAAAGCGGGAATTACAGGAAGTGATTTCAGACTATTTACATTAGTCAAAGATTAAGTTATAATAGGATAAATAAAAAGAGATGGGATATTAAAAGATGTTATTTTGGGGAACACATATCGGCAACTTAATGATGACGGCTCTGATTGCCATGGTGCCTGTGATTGAGCTGCGTGGAGCAATTCCCGCAGGCGTTGCGGCCGGACTTTCCGTACCGGAGGCTCTGGCTATGGCCATCATAGGAAATATGATTCCCGTTCCGGTGATCATCCTGTTCGTACGCAAAGTTTTCGACTGGATGCGGGTAAAGAGCGAAAAGCTGGACAGACTTGTGCGGCGTTTTGAAGCCAAAGCGGAGAAACAGTCGGCTCTCATCGATAAATATGAGTGGTGGGGACTGGTTATTCTGGTGGCAATACCGCTGCCGGGAACCGGCGCCTGGACCGGCGCACTGGTTGCCGCTATGCTGAACATGAGGCTGAAACGGGCGCTGCCGGCAGTTTTCATCGGTGTCGTTATTGCAGGAATTATCGTATCTTATATCACATACGGAGCCAGTATGCTGATTTAAAGATAAAAGGCTAACAGCGGTTTTAGTGAAAAAGGAGGTAAGGGATTTGTCATTTTTCGGGTTGACTGTCAGCATGTCTGTATTCTGGCTGGCGGCAGTGATTGTCTTTGTGATAATCGAAGGTCTGACCATGGGTCTTACGACCATCTGGTTTGCGGCCGGTTCTGCCGTCGCGCTTGTCGCTACCCTTCTGGGTGCAGCCGTCGGAGTGCAGATCGTGCTGTTTTTTGTGGTATCAGTTGTTTTTCTTCTGTTTACGAGAAAGCTTTTTGTGAAAAAGCTGCGCACGGGGACAGAGAAAACCAATGTGGATGCCCTGATTGGAAAAGAGGCTGTGGTCAAGGCCTCAATCAGGCCTTTTGAACCGGGCATCGTCAGAATCGGCGGACAGGACTGGACTGCGGTCTGTGTCGACGGCGAAGAGATGATTGCAGAAGGAACGGAAGTAGAAGTTGTTGGGATTGAGGGCGTCAGAGCCATCGTGCGTCCTCTGAAGAGTTAGGAGGTTATTATAATATGGACAACATCATCAGCTTTATCATCATAGCCATAGTAATCATTGTTATTATCGGCTTAATCGTAACCAATATCAGAATTGTGCCGCAGGCCAAGGCCTATGTAATCGAACGGCTGGGCGCATATAAGGGGACCTGGCAGGTTGGCCTGCATTTCAAGATTCCTCTCATTGACAAGATTTCCAGAAAAGTATCACTGAAAGAGAAGGTGATCGATTTTCCGCCGCAGCCGGTTATTACAAAGGATAACGTAACCATGGAGATTGATACTGTCGTATATTTTCAGATTACCGATCCGAAGCTGTATACTTATGGTGTGGAAAGCCCTATGGACGCTATCGAAAATCTGACGGCTACCACGCTCAGAAACATTATCGGTGAGCTGGAACTGGACGGCACCCTGACAAGCCGTGAGCATATCAACACCAAAATCAGACTGGTTCTTGACGAGGCCACCGACCCATGGGGCATCAAGATCAATCGTGTGGAGGTGAAAAATATCACACCTCCTGAAGATATTCAGATGGCTATGGAAAAACAGATGCGCGCAGAGCGTGAAAGAAGAGAGGCTATTCTGCGGGCAGAAGGTGAAAAGAAATCCGCAGTTCTTATCGCAGAAGGTAAAAAAGAAGCTGTGATTCTGGAAGCGGAAGCCAACAAGGAATCCAAGATTCTGGAGGCTGAGGCAAAGAAGGAAGCCGCAATCCGCGAAGCGGAAGGTCAGGCAGAAGCCATCAGAATGGTACAGCAGGCTACGGCAGACGGTATCCGTATGCTGGTAGAGTCAGAACCCAATAAGGAAGTTATCGCTCTCAAGAGTCTCAGTTCCTTTGAAAAAGCCGCTGACGGACAGGCTACCAAGATTATCATTCCGTCAGAGATTTCTGGTCTTGCAGGACTTGCCACATCTCTCAGGGAACTGGTAAAGGAAGACTAGCTTTAATGCGCGTTGTTCGAAAGAACGAAACAATAAGTTGATAGAGGGAGTGCCGCAAAATTATCTATTTTGATAATTTTGCGGCACTCCCTCTTTACGTGAATAAAAATATGTTTTTCGGGTATCTTGTATATCTGTCCCGCATTACGGAATAAAACGGATTCCGAAACTGACTGTCGTCAGCTGCAGAATGGGATTTCTCCGCTCTGCTGAACTTTTTCCGCATTATGTTTTTTTTATGTCTGATTTTCACGAAAAATACATAAAAAAATACGAAATACCTGTTGACATTAAGCCGGATTAGGAGTATCTTATATATAGTGATTAGCACTCTAAAGGGGTGAGTGCTAATAAGGAGAAAGATTATGGAATTGACAGAAAGAAAACTGAAGATATTGCAGGCCATTATCAGTGATTATATCAGGTCTGCAGAGCCTGTCGGTTCAAGAACCCTTTCTAAGAGATTTGATTTGGGTATCAGCCCCGCTACCATCAGAAATGAGATGAGCGACCTGGAAGAGATGGGTTATCTGACTCACCCGCATACTTCCGCTGGCAGGGTACCTTCCGACAAAGCGTACAGATTATATGTAAACAATCTGATGGAAAGGCATGAGCTGACGCGGGCAGAGAAAAAAATTATAGCAGAGAAACTGAGAGCCGACGTCAACGAATTTGATCAGACGATCCGACATGCGGCAAAGATTTTATCAGAAATTACCAATCTGACGTCTTTTGCAATGACCCCGAGCCAGAATGAGGATACGCTCAAGTTCATCAATCTGCTGCCTGTGGATGAAAGAACGGTGGTACTGATGATCGTTTCCGAAAGCGGCAAGGTTTCCAATACCGCTCTGAAGCTGAGAGTGCCGTATACGGAAGAAGGGCTTCAGATTCTGGCAAAGAATATGACCTATAGCTACAACGGCAAGAAGATCACGGACGTTTTAAGGAATCATATTATTGAACATTTTGAGACTGATATTACAGCCATGAGCAGACTGGCGGAGAACATCATGCCTAACTTTATGAAGACTCTGGAGGAGATGCTCAATGTGAACCTGTACATGGACGGTCTTACCAATATTTTCGATATTCCTGAGTATAACGATCTGGAGAAGGCCAGAAGTTTTCTGTCCCTGCTGGATAAGAAAGAGGACTTTGCCAGAAAGCTGATGGAACGTGAAGATGGCATCATCGTCACTATCGGAGATGAAAATGCTGACGATTTGATGAATGATTGTTCCCTGATCACGGCAACCTATCATGTAGACGGAAAACTGGTGGGGAAAATCGGTGTTATCGGACCGACCCGTATGAAGTATGGCGAGATCACGTCTCTGATTGAATATCTGACAGACAATCTAAGCAACACCTTTAGATTAGAAAGCGGTGGTGAAGAAAGTGAATAAAGAGGAAAACAAAGTGAACAGCGAAGAAGTGAAGGAGCAGCAGAAGGCTGCCGAACCAGAAGAAACGGAAGAAGCAGAAAATACCCTGCCGGAAGAAGAAACTGAATCTGCGGAAGAACAGAAATCCGATGCCGGGGACGAAAGTGAGAAAACCTCGGAAGACAAATCTTCAGAAGAAGATGAGGCTCTCAATACGAAGTACATGAGACTGATGGCGGATTTCCAGAACTACAAGAAAAGAGTGGAGAAGGAAAAAGGCGATATTTACGCCTATGCCAACGAAAAGCTTGTGTCCGAACTGCTTGCCGTGATGGACAATTTTGAGAGAGCTCTGCAGCATGAGGCTGCAGATGAAGGATTCGCCGAAGGTATGAGAATGATTTTCAAGCAGATGACAGATGTGCTGGAAAAAGCGGGTCTGGAGGAAATCAAAGCGCTGGGTGAAGATTTTGATCCCAATTATCACAATGCGGTTATGACAGAAGACAATGCCGACTACGAAAGCGGCAAGGTTACCGAAGTACTGCAGAAGGGGTATTTACTTAATAAAAAGGTTATCAGAGCATCTATGGTAAAAGTGAATAACTGACCGGCTGAGCTGATGGCCTGCAAACTGAATCTGTAAAATAAGAATTGAGATAATCCAAAAGGAGGAATTAAAAATGGCAAAAGTAATTGGTATAGACTTAGGTACAACTAACAGCTGCGTGTCCGTACTGGAGGGCGGAGATCCTGTGGTAATCGCCAACGCAGAAGGTAACAGAACCACACCTTCCGTTGTGGGTTTTGCAAAGAACGGAGAAAGACTTGTGGGTGAAACCGCAAAGAGACAGGCGGTAACAAATCCTGACAGAACCATCGCATCCATCAAGAGACATATGGGTGAGAACTATTCCGTGGAAATCGACGGAAAGAAATACACACCGCAGGATATTTCAGCGATGATCCTGAGCAAGCTGAAAGCAGATGCCGAAAGCTATCTGGGCGAAAAAGTGACAGAAGCTGTAATCACAGTTCCGGCATACTTCTCAGACGCGCAGAAGCAGGCAACCAAAGACGCCGGCAAAATTGCAGGTCTTGAAGTAAAGAGAATTATCAACGAACCGACTGCCGCATCTTTGGCATACGGACTTGACAAAGAGGAAGGCTCTCATAAGATTCTGGTATATGACCTGGGCGGCGGTACTTTCGATGTGTCCATTCTGGAACTGGGTGACGGCGTATTTGAGGTACTGGCTACAAACGGCGATACACATCTGGGCGGCGATGACTTTGACAATGCCATCATGAATTTCCTGGCTGACAGTTTTGCAAAAGAGCATGGTGTTGACCTGAGATCCGACAAGATGGCCCTGCAGAGATTAAAAGAAGCCGCAGAAAAGGCAAAGAAAGAGCTGTCCAGCGCACAGACCACCAACATCAATCTGCCGTTTATCACGGTAACTGCAGACGGACCGCTCCACCTGAACATGGATCTGACTCGTGCAAAATTTGATCAGCTGACTGCTGACCTTGTAAATAAATCCATTGAGCCGATGAAAAAGGCAATGGCTGATGCCGGTGTAACCAACAGCGATTTGGCAAAGGTTATTCTGGTAGGCGGCTCCACCAGAATCCCGGCTGTACAGGAAGCTGTAAAGAGAGTAACCGGTAAAGAACCGTTCAAGGGCATCAACCCGGACGAATGTGTGGCTATCGGCGCCGCTATTCAGGCAGGCGTACTGACCGGTGAAGTGCATGACGTACTGCTGCTGGATGTTACTCCGCTGTCCCTGTCCATCGAGACTCTGGGCGGTGTGGCTACCAAACTGATTGAAAGAAATACCACAATTCCTACAAAGAAGAGCCAGATCTTCTCCACTGCAGCCGACAACCAGACTGCTGTAGACATTCATGTAATGCAGGGTGAAAGAGAGATGGCTGCAGGCAATATCACACTGGGAAGATTCCAGCTGACAGGTATTGCTCCGGCTCCTCGCGGAATTCCGCAGATTGAGGTAACCTTCGATATAGACGCTAACGGTATCGTAAACGTAAGCGCGAAGGATCTGGGCACAGGAAAGATGCAGAACATCACCATCACTTCTTCCACCAACCTGTCTGAAGAAGAAATCAATCAGAAGGTAAAAGAAGCAGAACAGTATGCTGAAGAGGACAAGAAGAGAAAGGCTGAGATCGAAGAGAGAAACAAGGCTGAAAACCTGGTTTACGAAACAGAAAAAGCTCTGAAAGAGCTGGACGGAAAGATTTCCGAGGATGAAAAGAAGGCTGCGGAAGATGCCATGAATGATCTGAAGAAAGCTCTGGAAGCAAATAATCCTGATGATATCAAGGCTAAGACAGAAGCTTTAACAGAGAAATTCCATGCTATTTCCACTAAGCTGTATGAACAGGCACAGGCTGCACAGCAGGCTGCAGGCGGTGCAGGTGCAGGCTTCGATCCTAATATGGGAGCCGCAGGTTTTAACCCGAACGCAGGCGCGGCAGATGCAAATGCAGGCCCTTCGGGAGACAATGTAGTTGATGCGGACTATGAAGTTGTCGATGACGATAACAAATAAAGTCGCTGCAGTATTAAGAAATTGTGGCGGAAGCTCGCTTCCCTGGCACCTTGCCACAGAATTATTTCGGCGATAAGGTTTACGCCTTATCGCCCTGCTGAAATTAAATTTGCTCATGGCAGGTGCATCCTGCCGCGGGCAAATTTTAGTGCGTTATATGAAGTTAAGATTAAGTTGGAATTTTTTATGGAAGGTATGAGAATATGGCAGAAAAGAGAGATTATTATGAGGTCCTTGGATTGAAAAAGGGAGCCAGTGAGGACGAGATCAAGAAGGCCTTCCGGAAGATGGCGATGAAATACCACCCGGACAAGAATCCGGGAGATAAGAAAGCCGAAGAACATTTTAAAGAGGTAAACGAGGCATACAGCGTTCTGTCAGATCCTGAGAAGAAAAGCAAGTATGACCGTTTCGGCCATGCGGGGGTAGATCCCAATGCAGGCTTTGGCGGCGGCGCAGGCTTTGGCGGCTTCGGCGGCGGGTTTGACGATATCTTTGATATTTTCGGCAATATGTTCGGTGGCGGCGGCGCAGCCAGAAGAAATGCTCCGATGAAGGGCAGAGATCTGCAGAAAGCCATTACCATCGATTTTGAAGAAGCCGCTTTCGGATGCAAAAAGAACATCAGTATCACAAAATATGTGAAGTGTACCACCTGCGGAGGCGAGGGCAATGCGCCGGGAACGGAGAAGAAAACCTGTCCAAACTGCGGAGGTACCGGTCAGGTGCATACAGTGCAGAGGACACCTTTCGGTCAGTTCCAGAGCAGCGGACCTTGTCCTGAGTGCGGCGGAAAGGGAACGATTATCGAAACTCCCTGCCACGACTGCGGAGGCACGGGAAAGGTTCGCAAGACTATCAAAATCAGCGTGGACATTCCGGCAGGTGTGGACAATGACAGCGTAATTCCGATCAGAGGTCAGGGAGAACCCGGTCAGAACGGAGGCCCTAACGGAGACTTTTATGTGGTGATTACAGTAAGACCTCACAAGCTGTTCAAGCGGGATCGTGACAATTTGTACTTAGACATTCCGATCACCTTCGGTCAGGCGGCTCTTGGAGATGAAATTACAGTGCCGACTCTGGACGGCAAGGTTTCGTATAAGGTTCCTGCAGGAACTCAGCCTAATACAGTATTCCGTCTGAAAGGAAAGGGTGTCAGGAATGTGAGAACGGGACGTATGGGAGATCTGTATGTCAAGGTGATTCTGGAGGTTCCTTCAAAACTGAGTCCTAAGCAGAAAAAGGCCATTGAGGAAATGGATAAGGCAATGGACAGCAAGTGCTATCAGAAAAAATCCGGCTTTGCAGAAAAGGTAAAAGAACTGTTTAAATAACGTTGCCGTGAAAAAGACAGTCAGAAAAGCGAAATTCGGAAGAGTAGAAGAATTTCGCTTTTTTTCATGGCATTTTCATTGTTTTCTGATAAAATAGTTTCATACTGACAGGAGAAATAAGTTTTGCATGAGAGAATAAGGCGCGCCCGCTGGTAAAGGAGGAATATGAATGTACAGAATAAAAGGAAGACTGAACACGGCAATCGATTTGGAATACGATGAAAAACTCCGGAAAAACTGCATCAGAGTAATGTCCTATTATGATCAGGCAGAAAGAGAGGACTTTGTCGATTTGACGCAGGAACAGATGGACAGACTTGAAAGATTCTGGAAACCTTACGAGTTTATCTACAAAGTCGATCCCAGGGTGCACCGGTTCTATATGAATGTGACGGGAAAATTTGACGAGCGGTACATCCCAGAAGATCTGCAGAAATATCATATGAGCAGATATTTTATGGATCAGGATTATGTGGAGGCTTTCAAGGACAAGAATTTTACAGAACTGATTCTGAGGGAACTGAATACGCCAAAAACTCTGGTTCATAAGATTGCAGGCGCTTTTCGGGACAGCAGCTATAATCCGATCACCGTAAAAGAGGCGGTGGATATTATCATGGAACAGAAGAAAGAGACGGACGGGGATAAGATTGCCGTTATGAAACCGGCCATGGGAACCAGCAGGGGCTCCGGAGTTCGGCCGCTGGGAAGGGCTGTGACCAGAAACGAAGTGCGTCGTCTGCTGGAAACCTGGCGGCCTGATATAGAGGTGCAGGCGATTATCAGACAGCATCCCCTGCTGGCATCTATCCACGAAAAATCTGTCAATACCATAAGAGTGCTGTCCATGCTTTCCGGTGACCGGTGTGAAATTATCTCCATCGTTCTGAGAGCAGGCAGAAGCGGTGTCTTTGTGGACGGTGGAAACCGAGGGGGGATCAATTGCGGAATCACGCTTGACGGAAAGATGAAAGGTCCTTTCCACGATAAATGGGCAAATACCTACGAGACCCATCCGGAGACAGGGTTTAACCCGGAAGGTGTTCAGATTCCGGGTTTTGACAGACTCATAGATACCATCAAAACACAGCATCTTCATTTTCCTCAGCTTCGTCTCATCTCCTGGGACTTCTCCATTGACGAAAATGAAAATCCGATTTTCATTGAATGGAACATGAAGGGAGACACTCAGCTCCATCAGTACAACAACGGACCTCTTTACGGAGAACGAACCGGAGAAGTTCTGGATGAGTTTTTTTCTCACGCCTACAGAGAAGTGGAGCAGAATGGTGTTTTGTACCATGAATACATAGACCATGCAGAAGCCGCCGGACTTGCGGAACCGTCAAGGGAAATAATAATCGGGGAATCCGTGCACGGAAAGCCTGTGACAAAAATCGCAGGGAAAGCTTTTTCTCATCAGGAGGAAGTTGAGTATGTATCTGTCGGAAAATCGGTTTCCGAGATCGGATATCTGGCTTTTTCCGGCTGCAGCAGTCTGCTGAAGGCAGAACTGCCGGACTCCCTTGAGGTGGTTGGCGAGTCAGCTTTCAATAACTGCAGATCACTGAAATCTGTCAGTCCTCTGAAAGGAGTAACCCATATTATGGCGAGAGCATTTCAGAACTGTGCTTCTCTGGAAAAGGTAATTGTGGGCGATGAGGTGAAAGCACTCGGCTGCAGAGCTTTTTCCGGTTGCAAATCTCTGCTTGAATTCTCGGCCGGAACCGGTCTTGCCAGAATCGAAGACAGAGCCTTTCAGGGCTGCAGCCGTCTTGAAAAGGCGGATTTTCAGAGTAAAGAGATTACAGTTCTGGCAAGAGGCTTTCTCAACTGTGAATCACTGGAGGCGGAGCCGATCAGAGAAAAATGCAGGTTCCAGGGGATTAACTGTTTCAAGGGATGCAAAGATCAGAACAACGGCTGAACAGAACGAAATCGTGCGGGGCGGCAGGCTGCAGTCGGAAGGCGGCAGAGCTGCCCCGTTTACAGCGCAAATATTTTATGTTTTTTCAAAATTCTCTTGACCCTGGTATAATACCGGGGTTTATGATATAACGTGGGAGAAGAGAAAATTTATCTGTGAATGATATTTTGATACGGCGGAGAGGTGAAAGATATGAAACTGCGTTTTCGGACAAAACTGTCTTACGGAATCGGGGGCCTTGCGGATAACGGCCTTTTTACCCTGATTGAAACCTTCCTGCTGTTTTTTCTGACCACAGTTGTGGGGATCAGGCCTGCTGCAGCGGGTCTGATCCTGGCTCTCGGATGCATCTGGGAGGCTGTATGCGGTCCGATCAGCGGATTTCTGTCGGACAATATTGAAACACGGTTCGGAAAGCGAAAACCCTTTCTCATGGCAGCGGCGGTTCCGTCGGCCATCGTGACAACTCTGCTGTTTACTCATATTGAAATGCCTTACACCATGAAGGTGCTGTATTACGGGGCCGTGACCATTCTGTTCTGGTGGTGTTTTGCACTGTTCTTTGTACCTTACATGACCTGGGGTTCAGAGCTGACAGAGGACTACCATGAAAGAACCGTACTTCGATCCTATTCTTATGTGTTCAATCAGATTGGAAAGGGATTGGGTACGGTGATGCCCACCTTTTTAGTGGCTGCGCTGATGGGGATCGGCTTCAGCCGGGATACTTCCTGGTCGGCGGTGGGGCTGGCAGTGGGTACGGCAAGCTGCGCTGCTCTGCTGATATGCTCGCTGACCATCAGAGAAAGCGATGTGCCGGACTTCGTAAAAGATCCTGCCCGGCCTAAAATTCTCACTTTTGCCAATATCAGGAAGATGTTTGGTTCTTACGGTTCCATCATCAGACTCCGTCCAATCAGATATCTGATTGGAGCCAGTCTGATTTATCTGATTGCCAACACAGTTTTTCTGTCCGATATGGTCTATTATTACACCTATAACATGGCGCTGCCTTCAGAAAAAATTTCAGCCATCACTCTGTTTATGACAGTGTTTGGCATAGCCATGACCCCGTTTGTGGGAAAACTGGCAGTCAAGACAGATAAGAAAACCGCTGCGGTGTCGGGTCTTGCTTTCAGCGGGGCTGTACTCATACTGTGTCGTTTTTGGGGTGTGAATTCCGTTTTCTCTGCCTGTGCTGTCAGTGCTGTGTTCTCGGTGGGAAATACCTGCTACTGGCAGCTGATGCCGGCTATGATCTATGATGTCTGCGAGGCGGAAGAACTGTATTCGGGAAAACAGCGTTCCGGAGAGGTCATTTCCCTGCAGGCCCTGTCCGAGTCCCTTTCGGCGGCTGCAGGGGTGCAGCTTCTGGGACTTATTCTGCAGTGGGCAGGGTTTTCTGATGCGGGAACGGCGCAGACTGTCGGAGCACTGAACTGGATCGGTAACTGTTACTGTCTGATCCCGGGTCTGTGCATGGTGCTGGTGGCGCTGATTCTGAGCCGTTATCCCATCAATAAGAAAACCTACGGCAGGATCGTTGCCGGAGTGGAAAAACGCCGTCGTGGAGAAACTGTCAATCTGGCAGACTACCGTGATATCTTCTGAGAACTGAGAGCAATTGTGGAAATCTGTCCGTCTGTGAAAAATACAGGGACAGATTTTTTTGTATGCTTTACCGCCGGCAGGGCTTTGTGATAGAATATATAGAAAGGAAAATTCAGGAGGTAGTGCATTGAAGTACTTTGAAATTAACATAGAAACTTCAGAGACCGGAATCGAGGCCGTGGTGGGAACCCTGATGAGCCTTGGGATTACCGATACCGTAGTGGAGGATCCCCGTGACATCGAGGATCTGATGGATAAAAAACAGACTTATGACTGGGACTATCTGGACGACAGTATTGCAGAGAAAATGAAAGACTGTCCCAGAGTGACCGTCTATCTGGAGGATACGGAAGAAAACCGCAGGCTTGCAGAAGAAATTGAGCCTGCCATGAAGGAACTGAAAGAACGGGCGGAAGCAGGAGAGTTCGGCCGGGCGGCTGATTTCGGAAGTCTGCGTGTCTGTCTCAGTCTGAAAGATGATGCGGAGTGGAAAGACAGATGGAAGGAGTATTTTAAGCCGACGAGGATTTCTGATTCCATCGTGGTCAAGCCGACCTGGGAGGAATATGAAAAGAAGGACGGGGATCTGGTCATAGAGATCGATCCGGGCATGGCTTTCGGAACAGGTACTCATGAGACAACGTCGCTGTGTGTGAAGATGCTGGAAAAGTATCAGAAGCAGAGTGACAAGGTGCTGGATGTGGGATGCGGCAGCGGGATTTTATCCATTGCAGCGGCGCTTCTTTGTGCCGAGGATGTGCTGGGCATTGACATCGATCCTGTGGCAGTAGAGGTGGCCTCTGAGAATATCGCTTTAAACGGAGTACAGAAGACTGCCCGGGCGCAGATGGGAGATCTGACAAAGGGAATTGATTACAAGGCGGATATTGTGGTTGCCAATCTGATGGCGGATCTGGTCATGATGCTGGCAGACGATGTGGCCGGACATATGAGCAGGGACGGGATTTTCATTTCTTCCGGGATTCTGGTGGAAAAGGAAGTGCAGGTGGCAGAGTATCTCCGTTCCCGAGGATTTGGAATTTTAGAGATCAGAGAAGACGGCGGATGGTGCTGCATCGTAGCGAAGCTGTAGGAGATCCGATGAGGATACGGACGAACGGATGGGGAGGAGTTATTTGAAGAAGAGTTATGGAAAGCGCAGAAACGATACCGTGTTTATTCTGTTTTCTCTGGTTCTTGGCCTTCTGATGGGATGGGTTGCAAAGGATCTGGAGAACGTGACTGTTGCCGGCGCTGTCGTTTCAAATCTGGGAATCTGGGTGTTCGTGTCAGCACTGCTGGCTGTTTATTCTCAGGAAGGGTTTCGGGCGGCTCTTCACGTATTCGTATATTTCTGCGGGGTTATTTCCGCATATTTTACCCACCGGTATCTGCTGGGCACAGCTGTATCGGGAAGAACTCTGCTTTACTGGGTGATCTTTGCGGCAATCGGCGCACTGGTAGGGTTTATCTGCTGGCATGCCTCTCAGAAGGAATGGCTGGGCGCTGCCTGCGCAGCTGTGCCGATCTCCCTTCTTGCAGCAGAAGCGTACCCCATTTACAGAGGGTGGCAGCTTCCGCTGATTCTTGATGTGGTGTGCGGAGTGATCCTCTATGTTCTGATGGCAGGCGGCAAAGTGCAGAAACTGATGGTATTGCCTTTTGTCATCGTCTTCACCTTTGCCCTGGTATATTTTGATGTGCTTTCGCAGATTTTTGGAGGATGGATATGAAAATTTTTACAGATGCCGGCAATGTGGAGGATAAGGTGATCCGTATCACGGATCAGGGCGACATCAGGCATATGATAAAGGTTATGCGTCTGCGGGAAGGAGACAGAGTGGAAGTGTCTGACTCCTGCCGGTGGGAATATGAGACGGAGATTCTTTCTATAGATGCTGAGCAGGTGCTGCTCAGTATTCTGGATAAACAGAAGTTTGCCAGAGAGCCGCAGATTCAGGTGACCCTGTTTCAGGGGGTACCCAAGGCGGGAAAGATGGAGACCATTGTACAGAAATGTGTGGAACTGGGAGTTCACAGTATTGTGCCGGTGTTTATGGATCGTACCGTGGTAGTGGAGAAGGGAAATTTCTCAAAGAAGCTGGAGCGCTGGCAGAAGATTTCCGACGAGGCGGTGAAACAGTGCAAGAGAGGAATGATTCCGGAGATAGGGCAGCAGATTGGGTTTTCGAAGCTGCAGGAGCAGCTTTCCTCGTTTGATCTGGTGCTGTTCCCCTATGAAAATGAGAGTAACCGGACTATGAAAGACTGCCTGCGGAATCTGACAGAAAAACCTGAGACTATAGCTGTTGTGATAGGACCCGAAGGAGGATTTTCCGACAGGGAAGCGGCTTTGATGGATCAGTGGAGAGCTGTCAGGGTGAGTCTGGGAAAGACTGTTCTCAGAACAGAAACGGCAGGAATGGCCGCGCTGGCTATGATCATGTACGAACTGGAATTATAGATAAACGAATTATGATGACAAGGAGGAGACAAAATGGACTTAACCTATTTGAAGGATGCGGCAGCAGGAATTCCCGAGGATCTGGAGAGACTGAAATGGTCGGGAAAAATTTCTGAGTTTGAAAAGTATGCAGAGCTTCACTGCAGCCGGAAAGATCTGCCTGAAGCGGTAAAGCGGTGCATACAGCTGGAACTTCATAAACTGAAGGTAAACTGCAGCTTTTACACCCTGACAGAGGAGAAACTGATTGCAGAGATCGCCGAGGTGGCGCCGGGATTCTCCAAAGAGGATCTGGACAGGATTGCACTGGATTTGGACTGGGCATTTGTAGAAGGTGAGAAAAGGTATTTTGAAAGCAGCAGATCAGCTCTTCTGACATCCAATCCCATGCTGAGAAGCTGGCCGGGACTGAAAACTGAAATCTCTGACGGAACCTGGGTTAAGAATATGACAGAAAAGATCCGGGACAAAGGATTTCTCGGTCTGGAAGGAGAGATAGAGAGAACCGTTACTGTCTCTGAAGATGCGGCAAAAGGCTGCAGGCTGAGAGTCGACATTCCTTATCCGTCCCTGAAGGGCACCATAATGAAATCTGAGGAATTTGTTTCCGCAGACGGGGATTGCCGCATTGCAGGAGAAGATGCGCCGGCAAGAACAGCAGCATTTTTCTCCGACGGTGATGAGAGAAGAACCTTTACGCTCCGTTACCGTTTTTCCACAGAAATAAACTATATGTCCTATGAGGATCTGCTGGCAGCGGGAAACGGAAAGACTGAGTATACGGGCGAAGGCTTTACGGAAGAAGATCTGTCGGAAAGAAGTCCTGCCATTGTGTTTTCGCCGTTTATCAGAGAACTTTCCCGAAAGATTGTCGGTGAAGAGACCGATAAAACTGTGATCGCCAAGAAGATTTACGACTATATGCTGGACAATTACCGCTATTCCTATGTGAAAGACTATGCTGCCATCGATCATGTGGGCGAATATTTTGCGGTTCGGGGAAGAGGAGATTGTGGTCTGCAGTCCCTTCTGTTTATCACCCTGTGCCGCTATAACGGGATTCCCGCAAGATGGGAGTCGGGGATTACTGTGGAAGACAGCGAAACCGGCATGCATGACTGGGCAGCCGTCTACTTTGAGGGAGCAGGCTGGCGACCGGTGGACTGCTCCTTTGGAGGAGGCGCCATGGTCTATGGCAACAGGGAGGCTGCAGATTTTTACTTCGGCAATATCGATCCTTACCGGGTTGTCTTCAATACGAAAGTCATGGCGGAATTCGAACCTCCAAAACAGCATTTCAGGCTGGATCCCTATGACAGCCAGACAGGAGAGGCGGAAAGAGAAGACAGAATGCTGACGAGAAGCGACTTTACAGGCCGGTCAAAGGTGATTTGGCTGAAAGAATATTAAAAAGACGGAAGCGCTGCACCATAGAATCGTTGTCTGTGATGCGGCGCTTCATTTTCTGTTCTGCCTGCGGAGACTCACCGGTGGTTTGAGAAAGTTTCTGTCATGACAGACAGGAACTGATATCTGTTCCCGGTTTTCGGATGTTTCTTTTCAGCAGATACAGACATTCCGTATCGCCTTTTTTTATTTCGTTGATACCTGAAGCACAGCTCAGAGTGGCCCGAAATCCCATTTCTTTCAGCAGAGGACGGCTTTCCTGCGTATAAGCGCCGAAAGGCCAGGTGAAGGTATTGGGTGTGACGCCCACGGTTTCCCTGATTTGGGTCTGCAGCTGCTGCAGATCATCTTTCAGAAGCTTTTCATAGGAGTCTTCGCTTTCCCCGGTTTTCCTGCCGGCGCCTTTTCGACCGTCTTTGATATTGTGAAGATCGTAGGTGTGGTTCTGAACTTCCCAGAGACCGGTGTTTGCCATTTCCTGAAGCTGACTCCAGGTAACGGCACAGGAGGCTTCATTCTTGTATTTTGTCTGTGACATTTCTTCTGAGGCACTGCCGATAACCGAGATAACCGCTTTCATGCCGTATTTTTTCAGCAGCGGTGTGGCAAAGGTGTGGTTGTTGAGAAAACCGTCATCAAAAGTGAGAATCACCGGGTTTTGCGGCAGAGTGACTTTTCCTGTTTCATCATATACATAGTTGATCAGATCTGTCATGGTGACCGTTGTGTAGCCGTGAGATTTGAGATATTCCAGATCAGTCTCAAAATCAGCAGCGGAGATATAGTAATCATTGATCATGCTCTGTTTGTCAGTCAGACCGTGATACATGAGAATGGGGACTTTTACAGGTGCCGGATCGGCGGCAGCCAGAGAATCTACGAAGGACGGAGTCCGGACAGAGGCTGTCTGGGAGCTGTCTGCAGAAAGCTGATCGGAGCAGTTTTTTGACAGGAGCCTTATCAGCGGGTAAGTATCGATCCAGATTTCTGCAAGACATTCTTTCTGAGATTCGTCAAAGATGAGCTGCATACCGAAGTGCAGATGGGGCACGTCGATATTGTTGACATTCTCTTTGATGCTGTATCCTGTCTGACCGGAATAGCCGATGAGCTGTCCGGCATTTACCTTGCTTCCGATTTTCAGCTCTTCGGCATAGGGGGAGTCTTTTCGGAGATGGGCATAGTAATAATACCGCTGCCCGTCACCGGAACGGATGCCGATTCGCCAGCCGCCGTACTGGTTCCAGCCCAGGGCCTCTACTGTTCCGTCTTCTACCGCCATAATGGGCGTGCCCGGAGAACAGAACATGTCATGGCCGAGATGCTTTCTGGCGAAACCGTAGCTTCTGCCGTTTCCGAAATCATCACTTTCAGTATACCAGTATCCTGCGGCAACGGGAGAATAGGCAGTCAGTCCGTAAGTGCCGTCTTCCCGCATCCCGAGGAAATTGCCGATGACAGCTGAATAGGCTTTAAAATAATAATCATAGACTTTGAAGTCCTTTGTCAGATCTTCTATGGAACTGCCGGCAGTTCTTTTTTCGGCGAAACTGTCCAGCTGGCTTTTTTTATAGCCGGAAAAGTCGCCGCCGTTACGGCAGGCCAGATAAGCCAGACTTTCTGTCCAGGGAAGATGAAGATCCTGCTGGTAAGTTTCAATATCCAGATTCATGGCATCTTCGAGGGCCTCATAGGTCACATTAAAATCCACCCATTTGATGTAGTCTTCTTCTCCATCCTCTGTGGCTTTTGCAACAGGTATCGGCGCTGATTTTTCACAGACAGTGACAAAGATCAGAAGACCGAGAAGAAAAACAGATAGAAATTTCTTTGCCATAGTTTGTTTCCTTTCAACACAGTATATCGGTGTCTCTTAAAGATTATTCTTGAAGAAAAGGAGAAAAGGTTGTACTATTTATGTATATGAATGGGATAGAAAGGAACTTTATGAGAATTGCATTTCACACATTAGGCTGCAAAGTCAATCAGTACGAAACGGAAGCCATGAAGGAACAGTTTTCTGCCGCCGGCCATCGCATTGTCGGGGAGGAGGACTTTGCGGATGCATATGTTATCAATACCTGTACGGTAACCAATCTGGCGGATCGCAAATCCCGCCAGTACATCCGCCGGATGAAAAATGTCAACCCGGAAGCTATAATAGCGGTGACGGGATGCTACGCGCAGGTGAGCCCGGAGGAGGTTTCGCGTATTGAAGGGGTGAATGTGGTGGCGGGAACCAATGAGAAACAGAATCTGCTGCGCTACATTGAGGACGCCCTGACAGAAAAAGGAGGCATACTGCAGCATGTCCTGCCTCCGGACAGACTGACGGAATATTGTTCCACCGGAATCGTTACTTCCATGGAGTCCAGAACCAGAGCCTACATCAAGATTCAGGAAGGCTGCAACCGGTTCTGCTCCTACTGTATCATACCTTATGCCAGAGGCAGAGTCAGAAGCAGAGCACTGCCGGAGATCATCGAAGAGGCAGAGGGCCTTATCAGCCAGGGTTTCAGGGAGATCATTCTGACAGGAATCAACACGGCGCTCTATGGTGAAGATTTGGGATACGGAGGAATCGAACCTCTCATCGGAAGACTGAATGCGCTTGAGGGTGATTTTCGGATTCGCCTCAGTTCTCTGGAACCGACAGTGATCAATGCAGAATATGTGAAACGGCTTCTGCAGTACGAGAAACTGTGTCCTCATCTGCATCTGTCTGTTCAGAGCGGCTCCGACAGAATCCTTTCTGCCATGAACAGACATTATACCGGACGGGAATATCTGGAGATTGTAAAGGTTCTGCAGGATTTCGATCCTCTGTACGGTATCACCACAGATATCATTGCCGGTTTTCCGGGGGAGTCGGAAGAAGATTTTGCAGACAGTCTGCGTATCATCGATGAGGCAGGTTTCTGTAAGGTACATGCTTTCAGATATTCCAGAAGGAAAGGGACAAGAGCCTCTGAAATGAAGGAACAGGTGGACGGCAATGTGAAAAACCGGAGGAGCCGGGAGCTGATGGAAAAGGCGGAACAGGCCGCATCGGTGTTTTACGGTAAATGCAGAGGCGCATGCCGCAGAGTGCTTTTTGAAGAAGAAACGGCAGAAGGCTTTCTGACCGGCTACACGGACAACTATGTCAGAGTGTACGTGCAAGGCGCGCACTCACTTTTAAATCAGTTTTCCATGGTAAAATTACTGGAGGAATATCAAGACGGAATGAAAGGAGAGATAGTAAATGGCTGATTGCATTTTCTGCATGATTGCAAATCATGAAATCCCATCCAATGTGGCTTATGAAGACGATCGGATCATAGCGTTTCATGATCTGGATCCTCAGGCCCCTGTTCATGTGCTGGTCATTCCAAAGAAACATATTTCGTCATTAGACGATGTGAAGGAAGAAGATCAGGAACTGCTGGGATATATCATGTTCAAAATCCATGAGATTGCGGCTGATCTGGGACTGGAAAACGGTTACAGAGTTGTCAGCAATAATGGAGAAGACGCTTTCCAGACAGTAAAGCATCTTCATTTCCATATTCTCGGAAAGAGAAAGATGACCTGGCCACCGGGCTAATGAACCGGTTCCAAAATGAAAAGAGGCGGTGCAATCCGCCTCTTTTCTGTATCCGAGAAGCAAATCATCCTGCATATGCACCGAATTTACAAAAATAAAAAAATTCAGAAAAAGGTATTGACATTTTCTCTTTTGGTGTTATACTTTAATTACAAAAAGCGATAAAGAGATTTAAAGCTTAAAAATAAACGGAGGAAGAAGTTCCGTAAGAAAGAGGTGAGACCGCCAGAAGTGTTTGAAGTACAGAGATAGTACCGACTGTGACACTGAACGGATAATTTCACAAAGCTGAAGCTTAGAAGACTGAGTACTTGCAGTACACGCTCTGCAGATTCTCAGCAGATATCTAAGATGGAACCTTTGAGAGAGGAAATTACAGTTACAGCAGAAACAGTCGGTACTTTATTTTTTTGTCTTCAATTCGGCGGTGAAAGGACTTTTGGAAGCTTGTTATGGGTGATTTGGCATTGTATTTGACAATGGCGGCGATCGGCTGCTTTACAGGAGGAAGACTTCGCAGAAGGAAGGAACTGCTTTGCCGGACAGGCCGGCTGCAGACGGCAGCTATGATCGTCTTGATATTTACAATGGGTATGCGCATGGGGGCCAACCCGCAGGTGATTGAAAATCTCAATTCCATCGGTCTCTATGCCTTTGTCATTACCATATTTGCCATCTTTTTTTCAGTCCTTTTCATTATGTTGCTGAGAAAACTGATGGGAATTGACAGAACAGGCCGGCTGCGGACAGGTACAGCAACAGTTACACCGCCGCCAGAACTTGCCGAGGAAGACGGGGCTGCGGCAGAACAGACAGAAAAGGGAGAAAAGAGATTCTCCGTCATGACACTGATCATCGTGGTCTGTGTGGCAGGAGGACTGGCCTTCGGACATTTTGCGGCAGGAAATCTTTTTTCTGATATGACATGGTTTTCCGCACTGACAGGGAAACTGATCAATGTGGGTCTTTGCGTACTTCTGTTTTTTGTCGGATTCGATATGGGGGTAGACGGAACGGTCGTTCAGCATTTCCGGCAGGTCGGATTCAGGGTGGCGGCCTTTCCTTTTGCCATCATGGCGGGAACTCTGTTTGGTGCGGGAATATGTTCTTTTTTTCTTCCGGCTTTTTCGATGAAAGAGGCTCTGGCTGTCGGCGCGGGATTCGGCTGGTACAGTCTGGCACCGGGAATAATACTGGAGGCCGGACTGGTGACTGCCGGTGCGGTTTCTTTTATGCACAACGTATTGCGGGAACTGATTTCTGTACTGATTATCCCTCTGATCGCCGAAAAAGCAGGATATCTTGAAGCGGTGGCTGTACCGGCCTGCTCTTCTATGGACGTATGCCTTCCCATTATTGAGAGATCTACAGGGAGCGATATCGCCGTATATTCTTTTTTGTGCGGTGTTGTGGAAAGCGCAGCGGTACCTGTGGTTGTACCGATGATTCTAAACTGGTTATAAATGGCGAAGAAAAGGCCGGAAAGGAAAAAAGGTGAATACATCAGTGAATACAGAAAAACTGAAGCAGACTATAGAAGAGTGCGAAGAACTGATGATCAAAGATCTGGAGGGCTTCGTAAAGATTCCGGGTATTTCCGGAGATCGGCACCGGGTGAAAGAGGCTCTGGACTATATACTGCATCTTGCCGAAGAGATGGGTTTTGATACGGCGGTAAAGGCAGACGGCCGTGTAGGCGTGGTTTCCATGGGAGAAGGCGCTGAAACTGTAGGGATTCTCACGCATGTCGATGTGGTGCCGCCGGGAGATCTGTCTTCGTGGAACAGAGATCCTTTTACGCTCACCCGTCTTGACGGAAAACTTTACGGAAGGGGGACCCTTGATGACAAGGGACCGATCATAGCATGTCTTTATGCGATGAAAGCCGTGAAAGACTGCGGACAGCCCCTTTATAAAAAAGTTCAGATGATAATGGGAACTCAGGAGGAAACAGAGTGGGATGACATGGAGGCTTATGTCAGAGAAAACCCTCTGCCTGATTATGGATTTACACCTGACGGAGAATTTCCTGTCTGCAATATTGAAAAAGGGGACATGGATCTGCTGCTGCGGTTTGCGGCAGATCATGGCGGCGCTGAAGACGGATGGTATCTGACCGGTTTGCAGGCAGGAACTGTCAACAATATCGTACCGGATCGCTGCACAGCTGTTTTGACAGAATATCGAAAAGGGGAGAAAATCTGTGAAAAAACCGTGGAGGCCGTCGGAAAGAGCGTTCATTCCTGTCAGCCGGAAAGGGGAGAAAACGCCCTGTTCATCATGGCGGAGAAACTTGCGGAAGCGGATTTGAAAGAAAACCGCCTTCTGGAAGTTTTACAGAAACTCAGTGAAAAACTGAAGGATGTCTACGGAAAACCGATGGGTATTTACAGTGAAAGCGAATACTTTAACGGCGAGTTTGTCCATCGGAACGTCCTGTCTCCCACAGTTGTCCGCACAGAAAAAAATGACGTGACAGTTAATGTGAATATCCGTTTCGCTTACGGAAATAAGCCGGAGGACATTGTGGACCGCTTCCGCCATCTTGCCGAGAGCCTGGGAGGCACACTGGAAATCAGTTCTCTGCAGCAGGCAGTCTACGTATCCAGTCAGCGACCGTTTCTCAGGGTATTTGCTGAGGCCTATGAAGAGGCTGCAGGCAGAAAGAACCGGTTTTCTCTGGAGTATGGAGGAACCTATGCCAAGGCCATGCCGGGCATCGTATCGTGGGGTCCGCTTTTCCCTGAGGATGAAGACACCTGCCATGAAGTCAACGAATACATCACGACCGACACCCTGATCTGCTGCGGAAAGATTTTTGCGGTTGCGCTTGCGAAGATATTGCTGTCTGAGGAAAGCTTCAGATGATTTCATCGTCGGTTTCAGTTTCCATAAATTAATTTGAAATTATGGCTTGCCTATTGTCCATAAAAGTAGTATAATATTGCCGTTATAGGCAAAAGACTGTTCACAGCCAACAATTTTCAAGTTAGTCAGGAGGTGAATTGGAATATGGCACAAGTTATCGTAAGAGAAAACGAGAGTTTGGAAAGCGCTCTGAAGAGATTCAAGAGATCATGCGCAAGAGACGGCGTAATGAGCGAGCTGAGAAAAAGAGAGCATTACGAAAAACCAAGCGTAAAGAGAAAGAAAAAGTCTGAAGCCGCCAGAAAAAAGGCTAAGAAATACTAGTCATTTAGGATCGAGGTGATATAAATGACTTTAAAAGAACAACTGATGGCTGATTTCAAGGAGGCTATGAAAGCCCACGACGATATAGCCAAAAATACTATCAGTCTGGCTCGTGCCGCCATTAAGCAGTATGAGGTGGACAACAGAGAAGAACTGGACGATGCAGGCATTATTGCCATTTTATCTAAGCAGGTAAAAATGCGGAAAGATGCCCTCGCTGATTTTGAAACGGCCGGAAGAACAGATTTGGCAGATGCATATAACGCTGAAATTGAGATTCTGAACAAGTACCTGCCGGAACAGTTATCCAGAGAAAAGATTCTGGAAATTGTAAAGGAAACCGCAGCATCCCTGGGAATTGAGGGAGGCAGACAGAACATGGGAAAACTCATGGGACCCGTAATGGGAAAGGTAAAAGGTCTTGCCGACGGTTCTCTGGTAAAGGACGTCGTGATGGAATTTCTTTCATAAGGAAAACAGGACAACCCGAAGATGATTCGGGTTGTTTTTTTACGCGTTCTTTTCCTTAGGCATACCGGAAGATTACCCGCATATATTAAACCATGAAACTGATAAATGAACTGACATATGATTTTGATATTACAGGACCGAAAATTACGGCCTCTGCCGGCGCCGCGGTCATTGAAAACGTCAGACAGGTGACACTGATCAGCGATACTTCTGTTACTGTGGATACGGGACGTTTTTTTGTGACGGTCAGAGGCAGCGGTTTTGTCATCAGTGAAATCTGGGAAGGACGTATGGAACTTGAAGGGGAAATCACAGGCATCGAATTTTATAAAACATCAGGTAAGGGTAAGGCTTGAGGGGTTCAGACCCGAAAGGCTGATTTCTCAGGCGGCGGCAGAGGGGGTCACTGTCAGAGACATACATTATAAAGATGAGACAGAGGTTTCTTTCACCGTCAGCGGAGAGGGTTTTCGCCGTATGAAAAAACTGGCGAAAAGCAGATATAAGTTTACCGTTCTGTCACAGAAGGGCATCATACCCGCCATGATATGTCTGCGGCGGAGCAGAATGACGGTGGCGGGGGTCGCCCTTTTTCTGCTTCTGTTTTTTGCGCAGACTCTGTTTGTGAGAGAAATCAACATTATCGGCTGCAGAAGCATTACAGAAACCGCCATCAGACAGAGCATTGCGGAAGAGGGTCTTTACGAGGGAGCGCTGAAGAGGTTTGACTGCGTGGCCATCGAGAAAAAGCTGTTTCAGACCTTTGACAATATCGTCTGGGCGAGAGTCGCTTACGAGGGAAACTATGTGGAAGTACAGATTTCGGAAAGTGAGCAGGCTCCTTCAGAAACAGTCGGTGACAGTGTTCCCTGTGATATTGTGGCGGAAACGGACTGTTACATTGAACAGATTTACACCTACAAAGGAAGAGGGCAGGCTGCGGAGAATGATTACGTCAAAAAAGGGGATATACTAATTTCGGGCACGGTTCCCATAGAGCACCCGTCTTATCCGGTGGAGGAAGGAGAAACCCTTTATCATTACACTCATGCCGACGGCAAAATTGTGGCGAGGGTTCCCTATTACTATACTTTCAGCCTTGACAGTGATCTGACGGAAGAAGAACGCAACAAAGAGGCCCGGCGGCTTTTGCGACTGTGGATTAAAGAAAATGTGCCGGAAAGTGCCCAAATTATAAATAAAGACTTTCATTTTACCGAGAAAAAAAATATAATAAGTGTATATGGAACAGTAGAAACCCGGCAGCAGGTCGGGATAGAGAAGGAGATTGTAATTGACGAACATAAACGAGGAACTGAAGAAGATACAGGTAGCTGATGATGTGGACAGGATTGAACTGTTCGGCAACATGGACGCCAATCTGAACCTGATTCAGGAAAGCACCGGCGTGGAAATTTTTCAGCGAGATGACTGTCTTCTGATTCGTGGCGGTGAAATGGAACTGGCGGAGGGTATACTGGAGGAACTGATGTCGGCGCTGCGGACAGGTGAACATCTGGATGTACAGAAAGTGGCTTATATCATCAGCATGAAAAAACAGGGTCTTTCCTATAAAGACAACAACGTCAGCAGAGACATCATCTGCTTTACCAGTAAAGGAAGGCCGCTGAAACCCAAGACCATCGGTCAGAAGGAATATGTGAACAGCATCAGAAAGAAGGATATCGTCTTCGGTATCGGTCCGGCAGGAACAGGAAAGACCTATATTGCTGTGGCCATGGCAGTAAATGCTTTTAAGAACAAGGAAGTTCAGAAGATTATTCTGGCAAGACCCGCGGTGGAGGCGGGAGAACGTCTGGGATTTCTGCCGGGTGACCTGCAGGAGAAGGTGGATCCGTATCTGAGGCCTCTTTATGATGCGCTTTATGATATTCTGGGCAGGGAAAATGCTCTTCGTCTGAAGGAAAAAGAAGCCATCGAGGTGGTGCCTCTTGCTTACATGAGAGGCAGAACCCTTGATAATTCCTTTATTATTCTGGACGAAGCACAGAATACCACCAGAGAACAGATGAAAATGTTTCTGACACGTATGGGCTTTGGTTCCAAGGTGGTTGTCACCGGTGACATCACCCAGATAGATCTGCCCAGAGGCAGAAAAAGCGGTCTCATCGAGGCGGAGCGCGTGCTGAAACCGGTCAGAGACATTGCTTTCTGCTATCTGAAAGATGTTGATGTGGTCAGACATGAACTGGTAAAGAAAATTATCAATGCTTATGATGCTTTTTACAGACAGCATCCGGAAGAAACAGAGGAATAGATATGAAATTATATTTTGAGGAAGAACAGCAGGTAAGTCCGGAGATTCTCACTGTTATGGAGAAGGCGGCGGCCCGGTGTCTGGAACTGGAACAGATCGATCAGAGCCGCAGCGAGATCAGCGTAACTTTTGTTGATGAAGATGAAATCAGACGGCTGAACCGGGATTACCGCAATACAGACAAAGTGACTGACGTACTGTCTTTCCCCCAGTTCGATGATTTGAACGAGATTCCCGGCTTTGGGGAAATCTGTCTGGGGGATGTGGTGATCTGCAGAAAGAGAGCTGAAGAACAGGCTGAGGCCTTCGGACATTCCTTTGAGAGGGAAATGATATATCTTTTTACGCACAGTATTCTTCACCTTTTAGGATACGATCACATGGACTCTGAGGAAAAGGCGGAAATGAGGCAGAGAGAAGAAGAAGTGATGGAATACTTAGGAATCGGGAGATAAGAATATGACAGAATCGAAACTGAATGAATACAGACAGCTGTACCGCAGTGCCGTCAGCGCGCTGCCCAACGCCTTTGCGCCTTTTTCCGGATTTCGGGTGGGAGCGGCTCTGCTGACAAAGACAGGAGAAGTTTTTCTGGGGGTTAATGTGGAAAATTCCTCTTACGGAGGTACCATCTGTGCGGAGAGAACAGCCTGTGTCAAAGCAGTCTCAGAGGGTTTCCGGGAGTTTGAAGCTCTGGCGGTAGTCGGCGGAGGCATAGCAGAGGGAAAAGGCATGGCTGCGCCATGTGGAATCTGCAGACAGTTTCTGTACGAATTTGCCCCGGATCTCACTGTGATACTGGGAGATGATGAAGAACATTTAGAAATATATTCACTGAAGGAATTATTGCCGAAAGGATTCAGACTATGATGAAATCAGGTTTTATAGGGATTATCGGACGCCCCAATGTGGGAAAGTCCACGCTGCTGAACAGTATTCTGGGAGAAAAGATCGCCATTACGACGGACAAGCCTCAGACCACAAGAAACAGCATCAGAGGGATCTACACCAGATTTGACGATTCCGGCGAAGACGGAGTGCAGATGGTGTTTATCGATACGCCGGGTATACACAAGGCCAGAAATAAGCTGGGCGCAGCAATGACAGACATGGCGGTGAACACATTTAAGGAAGTGGATGTGGTATTGTTTCTGGTGGACGGAAGCATGAAAAAGGGACCGGGAGACAAGTATATTCTGGACATGATCAGAGATCTGCAGACACCGAAAATTCTGGTTATCAATAAAATCGACAGAATGTCTCCGGAAGAATACCGGGAGATTTTTGAGGAATACGATGAAACAGGCGTATTCGAGGCTATCTTCGGCACATCCGCGCTGGAAGGAAAAAATGTGGATGTGCTTCTTAAGAAGCTGGAAACTTTTCTGGAGGAAGGGCCCATGTTCTTTCCTGCCGACATGGTCACCGATCATCCGGAACGGTTTATTGTCAGTGAAATCATCAGGGAAAAGGTTTTGAGCTATCTGGAAGAAGAAGTTCCTCACGGTGTGGCTGTGGAAATTGAATCCTACAGGGAGGAACCGAAGGTAACGAGAATCGGCGCCGTAATTTATTGTGAGAAACAATCTCATAAAGGAATTATCTTCGGTAAACAGGGAAAGAAGCTGAAAGGGATCGGCAAGGCTGCCCGTCTGGAAATTGAGGGCCTGCTGGGAACAAAAGTCTTTCTTGAACTGTGGGTCAAAGTAAAGGAGAACTGGAGAGACAGCGACTTTGCACTGTCCAACTTCGGCTATAAGGAATAGAATATGTATACGAGCACAGAGGGAATCATCTTTCGCCAGGTCAAAGCGGCAGGCGGCAGAAGAATGCTTCTTCTGTTTACAAAAAAATACGGAAAAATCAGTGTGGGCACCAGTCTGACTGAAAAGGGCAGGAACAAGACCGCTCTGGCCATAAGACCCTTTACTTACGGAAACTATGAGCTCTACAAGGGCAGAGACTATTACAATCTTAACGGCGCAGAAGTTATCCGCAGTTTTTTCAGAATCGGTGAAGATGTGGATAAGTATATGGAGTCGTCATTTGTTCTGGAACTGACAGAAAAACTTGTGCCTGACGAACTGCCGCAGCCCGGACTCTTTGCCCTGCTGACAGACTTTCTTGCTGCTATGGAGAAACGGGAAAAGCGCCATAAGACTCTGGTGCTGGCCTACGAAGTCAAGGCTCTTTCCATCGTGGGAAGCTTTCCCGTCCTTGACAGATGCGCCTGCTGCGGAGGGAATGAAAACCTCAGGTATTTCAGTGTCAGAGACGGCGGCATGGTCTGTGAGAAATGCAGAAATCCTGCCAATGATACGTTGATTTATGAGACGAAATTTGATATAGTTAATATATTAAAATATTTTTCCAAAACACCTATGAAAGGCTTTGAAAAAATAGCGCTGGACGAGGATGCGGCTGAGGAGCTGCAGACAGTTTTAAGAGAGTATTTGTCGTATTATCTGGATATCGGGAGACTGAAAAGCGACAGTATTTTGAGAGAAATTTTTTAGGAGGTTGTACTATGGAGATTACGTTGGAAAAGATCGAACTGGTCAAAGACAGAACAGGGGTGACCTATAAAGAGGCAAAAGAGGCGCTGGAAGCTGCAGAAGGCAATGTGGTGGATGCGATTATCGCCATCGAGGAGACCATCGATCAGAAACCTTCCCGCAAGCTGGGAGATCAGAAGGAAGCTCTGATTGCAAAGATGAAGGAAACTGTAAAGAAGGGGAATATTTCCAAGATTCTGGTTACCAGAGACGGAGATACTCTGATCAATATTCCTCTTACGGTGGGCGTTCTGGGAACTGTTGTAGCGCCATGGGGCATGATCGCCGGTATCGTGGCGGCTTTTGGATTCAAGTGCAAAATTGAGTTCGTCAAGGACGACGGTTCTGTAATCGATCTGACTGAAAAAGCAGGAGATCTTTACGAAGATGCCAAAGAGAAGGGCAGCGATATCTATGCGGACATTAAAGAAAAAGCTCCCGGCGTATATGAGGACATTAAGGAAAAGAGCGGTGTTGCGTTTGCTAAAGCCAAAGATGTGGCAATGGAAGCTGCAGAGAAACTGAAAAAGGACAAGGATGACGATTATATTGATATTGACTGTGTCAATATCTGCGACAAGGACTGTCAGGTCTGCGAAGACCCTTGTGAGGAAAGATGCGACGACTGTCAGTATGATGAGATTCACAAGGAAGACTAACACAAGATAAAACTATATTTGGAAAGGTCAGGATATTAACCAATGAGCAGAGAAGTTACAATGGAAAAGATCGTTGCTTTGGCAAAGAACAGAGGATTTGTCTATCCGGGTTCCGAAATTTACGGAGGACTTGCCAACACATGGGATTACGGTCCTCTGGGTGTGGAATTCAAGAACAACGTAAAAAAGGCCTGGTGGAAAAAATTCGTGCAGGAGTCCAGATATAATGTGGGACTGGACGCTGCCATTCTGATGAATCCCAGAACGTGGGAGGCATCCGGTCATGTGGGCGGCTTTGCCGATCCTCTCATCGACTGCAGAGAATGTAAAGCCAGATTCAGAGCCGATAAACTGATAGAAGAGTACATGCAGGAAAACGGTATGGAAGTGGTCCCTGTTGACGGCTGGAGCAACGAGAAACTGGAAGGATACATTGCTGAGAAGGGAATCAAGTGCCCTGACTGCGGCAAAAGCAATTTTACCGGTATCAGGCAGTTCAATCTGATGTTTAAGACTTTTCAGGGTGTTACTGAGGACTCCAAAGCGGAGATCTATCTGAGACCTGAGACGGCGCAGGGAATTTTTGTAAACTTTAAGAATGTACAGAGAACGGCCAGAAAGAAGATACCTTTCGGTATTGCGCAGATTGGAAAATCCTTCCGAAACGAGATCACTCCGGGTAACTTCACTTTCAGAACCAGAGAATTTGAACAGATGGAACTTGAATTCTTCTGCAAACCGGGTACAGATCTGGAATGGTTTGATTACTGGAAGCAGTACTGCATCGACTTTCTGAAATCTCTCAACATGAATATGGATCATATCAGAACCAGAGATCATGAGAAAGAGGAGCTGTCCCACTACAGCAACGCCACCACAGACCTTGAATATCTGTTTCCGTTCGGCTGGGGAGAACTCTGGGGCATTGCCGACAGAACCGATTTTGACCTGAGACAGCACAGCGAATACTCAGGACAGGAAATGAATTATACCGATCCGGAAACCGGTGAAAAATACATTCCTTACTGCATCGAGCCGTCGCTGGGCGCAGACAGGGTAGCGCTGGCTTTCCTGGTGGACGCATATCATGAAGAAACGCTGGAAAGCGGAAACGGCAAGGAGGATACGAGAGTTGTGATGAAGTTCCATCCGGCTCTGGCGCCGTTTAAGGCGGCCGTGCTTCCTCTGGCGAAGAAGCTGGGACCTGTGGCAGAACCTGTCTATGAGGAACTGGCAAAGTATTTCAGCGTGGACTACGATGCGGCCGGTTCCATTGGGAAGAGATACAGAAGAGAAGATGAAATCGGCACACCGTTCTGTATCTGTGTGGATTTCGATACGGAAACAGATGGCTGCGTTACCGTTCGTGACAGAGACACCATGGAGCAGGTAAGACTTCCGATCGGTGAAGTAAAAGGATATATTGAAGAGAGATTAGTGTTTTAAACGGGACTGATAAGGAGATACTGATATGGAGAAATTTGTTTACTCATTTAACGAAGGTTCAAAGGATATGAGAAGTCTGCTGGGCGGCAAAGGTGCGAATCTGGCAGAAATGACCAAAATCGGGCTGCCTGTGCCTTTTGGATTTACAGTAACCACAGAAGCATGCAATAAGTATTATGAAGAGGGAAAGACGATTGATCCTGCCATCATTGATGAGATTCATGCGAAAATGGAGGAACTGGAAAATGTAACCGGGAAAAGATTCGGAGACAGAGAGAATCCTCTGCTGGTATCTGTTCGTTCAGGCTCTGTATTTTCCATGCCGGGCATGATGGACACCATTTTGAATCTGGGTTTAAATGACGATACGGTTGTCAGCATGGCGGAGCTTACGGAAAATCCGAGATTTGCCTATGACAGCTACAGGAGATTTATTCAGATGTTCGGCGATGTGGTCATGGAAATCTCAAAGTCCAAGTTCGATGCGATTTTCGATGGACAGAAGGAAAAAGCCGGAGCCGAATTTGATGTGGATCTTACCACAGAGGATCTGAAGGTTATCATTGAGGGTTATAAGGCTCTGGTAAAAGAAGAGATGGGGAGAGAATTCCCGCAGGAGCCGGAGCAACAGCTGATGGAAGCCATCTCTGCGGTATTCCGTTCCTGGAATAACGAAAGAGCCATCCTTTACAGGAAACTGAACAATATCTCAGATAAGCTGGGAACAGCGGTCAACGTCCAGTCCATGGTATTTGGCAATATGGGAGATACGTCAGGTACCGGTGTAGCCTTTACCAGAGATCCTGCCAACGGTGAAAACAGGCTGTACGGTGAATTTCTGGTTAATGCGCAGGGAGAAGATGTGGTTGCGGGAATCAGAACGCCAAAACCGATCAGTGAAATGGCTGAAGCCTTCCCGGAAGTATATAAAGATTTTTCAAGAATTGCTGATGTACTTGAGAAGCACTATAAGGATATGCAGGACATGGAGTTTACGGTAGAGAGAGGTAAGCTTTACATGCTCCAGACCAGAGCGGCAAAGAGAACTGCGGTATCTGCGGTAAAGGTTGCCGTTGACATGGTAAACGAAGGCCTGATTTCCAAAGCAGAAGCAGTTTCAAGAATCGATCCTGCCCAGATTGATCAGCTGCTTCACCCGAATTTCGATCAGGAAGCCGAAGCTGATGCGGAAACTCTTGCCAAGGGACTTCCGGCATCGCCGGGAGCGGCAACCGGAAAGATTTACTTCACTGCGCAAGATGCCGCTGCTGCCGCTGCCAACGGAGAAAAGACCATTCTGGTGAGACAGGAAACTTCGCCGGAGGATCTGGCGGGCATGGTCGCTGCAGAAGGCATTCTGACTGCAAGAGGAGGAATGACTTCTCATGCCGCTGTTGTGGCAAGAGGCATGGGGAAATGCTGCGTAGCAGGATGCTCTTCCATTCAGGTAGATGAAAGCGAGAAAACACTGACAGTAGATAACAGGACATTTACAGAAGGTGAATACATTTCTCTCAACGGTACTACTGGAGCGGTCTATAACGGACAGATTAAAACCGTAGCGCCGGAGTTTTCAGGTGATTTCGGAACAATCATGTCCTGGGCAGATGAAATCAGGACTCTGAAAGTCAGAACCAATGCGGACAATCCTCGTGATGCCAGACAGGCTGTAGAATTCGGCGCAGAGGGAATCGGTCTGTGCCGAACAGAGCATATGTTCTTTGAGGAAGAGAGAATTCCTGCCATCAGACAGATGATTATGTCGGAAACTGAGGAAGAAAGAAGAACTGCGCTGGACAAACTGCTGCCGTTCCAGAAATCTGATTTCAAAGCTATGTATGAAGTGATGGAGGATAAGCCTGTGACCATCAGACTGCTGGATCCACCGCTTCATGAATTCCTGCCGCAGACAGAGGAAGAAACCGTAGAACTGGCCGAACATTCCGGAATTTCTGTGGAAAGACTCAATCAGATTGGTTCGGAACTTCATGAGTTTAATCCGATGCTGGGACACAGAGGCTGCAGACTGGCAGTAACCTATCCTGAAATTGCCGAGATGCAGACAAAAGCCATTATGGAAGCTGCAATTGAAGTAATGCAGGAGAAAGATGTGGAAATTACGCCTGAAATTATGATTCCTCTGGTAGGCAGCAGAAAAGAGATGCTCTATGTGAAGAATATTGTTGTAGAAACCGCAGAAAAATGCAAAGCTGCCTATGGTTCTTCCATCAATTACCTCATCGGAACCATGATCGAAGTGCCAAGAGCAGCGCTGACAGCGGATCAGGTTGCGGAGGAGGCAGAGTTCTTCTCCTTTGGAACCAATGACCTGACACAGATGACTTTCGGTTTCTCCAGAGATGATACGGGGAAACTGATTAAAGAATATGTAGAGAAAGGGATACTGGAAGATGATCCGTTCCAGACACTGGATCAGGAAGGTGTCGGAAAGCTGATGGAAAATGCCGTAAAACTGGGCAGACAGACCAGACCGAATATCAAACTGGGAATCTGCGGAGAGCACGGCGGAGATCCGAGAAGTATCGACTTCTGCCATCGGATCGGACTGAACTATGTGTCCTGTTCACCGTTCCGCGTGCCTGTGGCAAGAATTGCGGCAGCGCAGGCGGCCATTGCAAACAAGAAATAGACTGCAGATGCAGATCAGCCCAAGGCCGATCCGGATTAGCTGGATCGGCCTTTACTTGGAATCGGACAGAGATCAATATTCAGTCATTAAGTTGCATTTGACTTTTGTCTGTAAAAAAAGTAAAATAAAATGTCGAGTAAATTTAGAAGAGAGGTTCGAATATGGGAAAAGATTACAAGAAAAGACGGGGAGATCGCAAAGATGCCAGATGGCTTCGGGAACTGGACTCTCTGCACGGAATTATGCCGTATATCTATCCGAACCGGGCTGATAATGAAGCATATATCTGCGAACGGATTGATCTGACCAGAGTGAATGAATACATAAATGAAAAAAATGCAGAAAATCCAGAGATGAAATATAAGCTTTTTCAGCTTATTGTGGCAGCCCTGGTCAAAACCATTACTCTGAGGCCCAAGATGAATCGTTTTGTCAAGGGAGGAAGAATTTATCAGAGAGATGAACTGACGGCGGCGTTTGTGGTGAAAAAGGAGTTTTCGGATGACGGAGGAGAGGCTCTGGCCTATCTGTCTTTTGACGAAGACGCAACCATTGAAACAGTAAGAGACAAAGTTTACGATATTATAGACCGCTACAGAGGCCCGGCGCCCGAGACAGCAGAGACCGACAACACCACAGACCAGATGGACATGCTGATGAGACTGCCAAGACCGGTTTTGCGGTTTGTCATGTGGCTTCTTCATAAGCTTGACTATTATGGAAAAGTGCCTGACTTTCTCATCAGGGAAGATCCAAACTATGCAACCGTATTTCTGACCAACCTCGGTTCCATAGGACTGAGATCGGGATACCACCATCTTTCCAACTGGGGTACCAATTCTATTTTCGTGATTCTCGGAGAAAAGAAAACAGTGGACGGCAGAGAGGTTCTCGACATAGGCCTGACCCTGGACGAACGAATCGCTGACGGTTACTATTATTCAAAGACTGTAAAACTATTCAAATATCTGATGCAGAATCCGGAGCTTTTAGAAACTCCGGCAAAGGAGGAAGTGGATTATGACAACAGAGGTTAAAACACCCTGGATTAAGAATCTGGGCGGCGTGCCTGCCCATCTGGAATACAGACAGGGTTCTATGTATGAAGCAGTGGCATCTATTGCGGAGAAGTATCCCGACTATATTGCTTATGATTTTATGGGAAGCAGAACTACCTATAAGATGTTTATCAGAGAGATCAATGACTGCGCCAGAGCGCTGAAGGCGATCGGCGTGAAAGAGGGAGAGGCGGTCACTATCTGTATGCCTAATGCGCCGCAGACCATGGTCATGTTCTATGCGGTGAATCTTGTAGGGGCCATTGCCAATATGGTGCATCCTCTTTCCAGTGAAAAGGAGATAGAATTCACCATCAGGGAGTCGGGCAGCGCAGTGTGCCTTGCACTGGATCAGATGTATGGAAAATTTGAAAACATCAGGCAGAATGTGCCTCTTCGCAGTCTGATCATCACCAGTGTCAAGGATGTGCTCAGTCCTATCAAGAAAAAAGGTTACTATCTGGTGGAAGGAAGAAAGGTGAAGAAGGTACCCAAAGACGCCGTTCTTATCTGGTGGAACAATTTCATCAAAAACGGAAAATCCTATAAAGCAGAATATCGCGTAAAACGGGAAAGTAAAGATCCTGCCGTTATTCTGTACAGCGGAGGCACCACCGGAACCATGAAGGGAATTCTCCTTTCCAATCTGAATTTTAATGCTCTTGCCGCCCAGATCATTGCGACGAATATGATGTTCAAGCCGGGAGACAAAATGCTGGCTGTTATGCCTATGTTCCACGGCTTCGGTCTGGGTGTCAGCATTCATTCCATGGTGGCAAACGGAGGAAGATGTATCCTGATTCCGAGATTCACCCCTGAAAGCTATGCCAAACTCCTGAAAAAGCATCGCCCGAATTTTATTGCCGGAGTACCGACCCTTTATGAGGCTCTGCTGCGTCTGCCAAGTCTGGATAAGGTGAATCTGTCATGCCTGAAAGGAGTATTCAGCGGAGGTGACTCGCTGTCCATCGAACTGAAAAAACGTTTCGACGCATTTCTCAAATCTCACGGTGCGCACATTGTTGTCCGCGAAGGTTACGGCACGACAGAATGCGTGACAGCAAGCTGTCTGACACCGGTACATATGGAGAAAGAGGGAAGCATCGGACTTCCGTTTCCTGACACTTACTACAAAATTGTCAAAGTGGGAACCACGGAAGAGGTGCCTTACGGAGAAGAAGGCGAGATCTGTCTTTCCGGGCCTACGGTGATGATGAAGTACATCAATCAGCCTGAGGAGACTGCTGATACCCTGAAGGTTCATGATGACGGGCTCACCTGGCTGCATACGGGAGATCTGGGCATGATGGATGATGACGGATTCGTATATTTCCGCCAGAGAATCAAGAGAATGATCGTTACCAGCGGATACAATGTTTATCCGTCTCAGATTGAAAATGTGCTTGACGCACATGAAGCAGTACATATGAGTTGTGTAATCGGAGTGCCGGACCCTCTGAAAATCCAGAAGGTTATCGCTTTTGTCGTACTGAAACCCGGATATTTGCCTAATGAAGAGACAAAGGCCTCTATAATGAAGCATCTGGAAAAGAACGTGGCGAAATATGCTCTGCCGAAGAGACTGGAAATCAGAGATTCTTTGCCGAAGACGCTGGTGGGAAAAGTCGCCTACAGAGAACTGGAAGAAGAAATGGCCCGAAAAGAAGCTTAAAGATGATTAAATGAATTGAGTTTCGATGTCTAAGATGGTATAATGATTTAAAAACAAGTTTATAGAAAGATTGTTTTTGAGGAAAGTTACCATGTTGAGACGTATCTTTGCAGGAAACAAAACGAGTTTTCATCGACGTATAGGAACACGCTGTGAGAAGCAGTGAAACACTGTTTTTCATAGCGTGTGTTTTTTTCGGAAGAGAGAACAGTTTGTAAGACAAAGGCAAGACAGGTAATCTGGCACAAGAAAACGTAAAAGAGGAACATTGGGAAGGGGAGTGTTGAATTTGAAGAAGAAACGGGCAGTCATTGTGACATTACTGGCGGCAGCAATGGTTTTATCAGCTGTTTCCGCAGGTTTTGGAGCATCGTATTTTTACGGAGAGGTAAAGCCGGGCAGCGGACCTGATACGGTTTTGTCGGCTCCAAAGGTGACGGCAAAAGCGACCGGAAGGACATCCATCCGGCTTTCCTGGAAAAGGGTGAAAAGCGCCGCAGGTTATGTAATCTATCGCAGCAAGGGTGAGTTGAAGGCCGGAACGTACAAAAAGATAAAAACCATAACCGGCGGTAAGACCACCTCCTTTACAGATAAAAACTGTGCAAAGGACAGTTTCTATCGCTACGAGGTCTTTGCATACCGGTATAAAAACGGGAAAAAAGTCTACAGCCAGACAGCTTCTGTAAAGATGGCTGCAGGAGTGATGAAGCCCGATGCAGGGGCAGAGCCTGATTCTCTGGAATCTGTTCTGGTATACGGGCACAGCAGCTTTGCGGACAGACTGATCTTCTATCGCTCTGCAGATCCAGACGGACCGTTTACGGAGATCGGGGAGTATACAGAGGCGGAATGCAGTATTCTTGATGAAGAGGTCAGCTTCGGTCAGTGCTGGTATTACAGAGTGAAGGCTGTCAGGGAGATTGGCGGAAAGACTTACTCTCGCGTCAGCGATGTGGTAAAAGCGGAGGTGTTCAATCCGTTTCTGCAGATATCTGTTCTGGATCTGAATTTTCCGGAAGAGGGGAAAAGAGATACCTTTATCTATAGACTGACTTCGGAGAAACATAATTTTCCGGCTGTGATTTACAGAAACGGCAGTAAAGAGGGAGAGCCTTTCGACTACACCTACCGCGGTGAAAAGAAGACCGCCTTCTCCACCTGGGAAAGCAGTACGCCGGTAATTCTGACCGCCTATTCCACCGATGGTATTCATTATATGGACATGGAGGACACTTACGTTCTGGAGCCGGGAAAGTCGGTCTATCTGAAATTCCGGTCGGCAGACAAGGTCACTTACTATAAGGACTGCAGAATCAGTCTGGATATCAGTTACCGGAATGGAGGGAAACGGGTTGATTCAGGCTGTCTGAGACTTGAGAAGAATATGCCCGGTTCCTATTCTTACGATTATTAAAGGGGGAATGGATAATGTTTAAGAAACAGGGATTTATACTGATCCTCTCTCTGCTGCTGGTGCTGGGACTGCTGCCGTGCAGCGCCTTTGGCTCCGTAAAGAGCACGGCGAAGGTAAAAGCGCCGTCTGCACTGAAGGGGTTTTCCGCATACAGTTCGGACAAGGATAACATCTATCTGCACTGGCAGCTCAGAAGTGAAGGCGATGGAGTGCTGATCTACCGCAGCAGTTCGGCATCCGGAACTTATAAGCAGATTGGAAAGGTCAGGCTGTCCCGGGGGGAATTCACAGACAGCAGAGTCGAACCGGGAAAGACTTATTATTACAAGGCAAGGCCGTACAAGTTGTATAAAGGGAAAATGATCAAGGGAAAGTATACGACTGTGAAGAAAAAACAGGCGTTTCACGATAATCCGTGCGTCAGGGAGACTGAATACCTTACGGAAGGAAAGATGACCTGCGAGCCTGTATTCAAGCTCACATTGGATGAGTACTCCTATGATATGGAACTGAGTCTTGACAGAGGAGAGATGACTTACAGCCAGTCTGTGAGAAACGGCCGGGCTGTTGAAAAAAGAACCGCATTGCTGGAGCTGACCGGTTTCAGCATGGACGGTGTGACCTGGCAGAAGGAAGGAACAGTTACTGTTGCCGCCGGGGAGACCTTTTATATCAGGACGTATAATCCGGACGGACTTGAAATCTTAAAAGATGCGGAAAAAGACTGGTATTTCAGGTGCGGTTACAACGGAGAAGATTCTGTTCTGGAACTGAATCCGGCATAAAATCCTGCTAAAAAAAGAGGCTCTGCCTTAACGAAAATCATCGTTAGGGCAGAGCCTTTCATTTGTCTCGCAAGACTGCCGGAAAACAGCAGACGGCTGATTGTCAGATAAAACTGTCAGAAGAGCTGTTGCCCAAAGAACCGGAAAAGCTTTTCGCGTTATCTACTGAAAGAGCCTGTAAGCCTGACCTGACCATTTGCTGTAATAAGTGATGCCGTCAATTTCCCGGACACCACGAACTTTATAGTAATAGCGGACTCCTTTTTTCAGTTCCTTGGTATTTTTGTAATAATCGGCATCGCCGTCTTTTGTGGTGAAGTACGGTTCGTCATCGTATTCACCGGACTTGGTGGTTCTGAAAATCTCAAAACAGTCCATCTTGTAGCCCGGAGATTTTTCCCAGTTGACTCTGATATAGGTGCTTCCCAGTTCAGAACTTGCCTTGATGGTGGTGTTCTGTACTCCGGTGATGATGCTGTTTCCGGAAGCATTGACAGTGCCGTAGGAGTAAAGTCTGTAGGCCTGACCCGACCAGTTTGTATAATAGGTTT
>CASEOD010000149.1 GCA_949289445.1 uncultured Eubacteriales bacterium | reverse complement strand
TGGTTGGCGGAGTCGGTTCATATGTTTCAGATATTGTGGAAGAAAGTCTGCATCTGAGCCCATACGGTGACAACAACTGGACAATCAGTTGGCGGGTATTTTACTGGGCATGGTGGATTTCCTGGGGGCCTTTTGTGGGATGCTTTATAGCGAGGATATCAAAGGGAAGAACTATCAGAGAGTTTGTTATCGGGGTTCTTCTGGTGCCGACGGCAGCTTCCTGCATCTGGTTTGCCATTTTCGGAAACCTAGGGATCAATCTGGGAAAGAAAGACATTCTGCCGCTTTCCACCCTTGCAGAGTTGACTTCGTCTCCGGAAACCGCTCTTTTTGCAATATTGAACGAGTACAGTCTGGGAACACTGCTGTCGGTGATCGCCATTCTGCTTTTGTTTACATTCTTTGTTACTTCAGCAGATTCAGGTACTTTTGTTCTGGGAATGTTTTCGTCAGAGGGAAATCTGGATCCGTCCCCGGCAAGAAAAATATCCTGGGCGGTAATGATCTCTCTGCTTGCGATCGGTCTGCTTATCTCTGGCGGGTTGAATGCCATTCAGACCATATCGCTTGTGGTTGCATTTCCGTTTCTGTTTATCATGCTGGCTTGCTGCAAAGCCTTATATCAGTCGCTGAAAGGTGAGTACAGAAATCAAAAAAACAGGACGGCACAGTAATCCGTACAGCAGAAATTTCATCTGCTGAACAGAGTCACGAAATCCATATTTCATGAACCTTAAGGGGGCGCTGCTAGATGAGTAAACTCAATCTACGGACAGCGTCCTCTTTTTGTTCGCGGAAAGGGGGTTGGCTGTTTGCCTGTTCCGCATTTTAAGGGAATCTGCAAAAATCGTTTTCCGTCTGCAGAGAAACGGGAGTGTTTTCTCGGCCTGAATATCCGAAAATCTAATTTTTACCTCTTTTTTTATATAA
Source organism: uncultured Eubacteriales bacterium (assembly GCA_949289445.1). Classification (GTDB taxonomy): domain Bacteria; phylum Bacillota; class Clostridia; order Peptostreptococcales; family Anaerovoracaceae; genus Senimuribacter. The sequence continues at coordinate 41,765 of CASEOD010000149.1, read as the reverse complement.
AAAACCCGTATTGTTAATTCTTTTCTGAGCAGAATAGTTGGCATAGATGAAAACGATGGAGGAAGAAAAGATGCAGACTGTTTTGTTGATTTTCGGAGGCAGCAATCCGGAATACTATGTTTCCTGTGATTCTGCATCGGAAGTTATAAGAAATATTGATACGGATCTTTTTAATGTTTTGACGCTCGGCATTACATTGAATGGGAAGTGGGTACTTACCGGTGCTGCGTCAGAGGAGATAGGTGACGGAATTTCATGGACAAAAAGCGATACCAATTATCCTGCCTTCCTTACTCCGATCAGAGGAAATCATTCTGTAACCGTTCAGACTGAAACAGGGATTGAGGAAATTCCCATAGACTGCGTATTTCCTCTGATTCACGGATTTGGCGGAGAAGACGGATGTCTTCAGGGCCTTCTGGAACTTTCAGGGATACCCTATGTGGGATCAGGTGTGGCTGCTTCAGCCTGTGCCATGGACAAACAGATCACAAGGCTGTTTGCACAGTCATGCGGTATGAATCTTCCGTCCTGTGCTGTACTGAAGAGAACGCGGGCAGGAAGAATTGAGGATTTTCTGTCAGACGCAGCTTTTCTTCAATTTCCTGTATATGTGAAACCGGCGAAGCAGGGAAGTTCAGTGGGGGTGTCAAAGGCTGAAAACACCGCGCAGCTTCTTGAAGCTATGAGAACAGCATTTTCCTACGATGAGAAGATTCTTGTGGAGGAAAGTATTGACGGATATGAAATCAAAGTCGCTGTCCTGGGAGACAGAACTCCCGAGACAGGTGAAATTTGCAGACTCACTGTACCGGAAGGGAATCTTAATGATTACAATACAAAGTATCATAGTTTTTCTTCCGTAAAGGAAATTCCGGCGCTCATAGACAAAAAACTGGAAGATGAGTTAAAAAAACAGGCTCTGCTTATATATGAAGAACTTGAATGCAGAGGATTTGCAAGGGTGGATTTTTTTGTTGACCGAAAAGGGAAGGTTTATTTCAATGAGCTGAATACGATCCCGGGACTGGGAACCCGCAGTGTCTATGTATCCATGTTCGAGGCAAAAGGACTGTGGAGAAAAGAACTGTTTACCAGACTGATCTGTGATGCGCAGGACAAACAGGCAGGGTTATCTGCTGAAGCAACAGAAACGGGAAGTCGCCAAAATGGATAACAGAGCAATCGGTTTTTTTGACTCCGGTGTGGGAGGTCTGACCAGTATTCCTCCCGTACTGAAGAATCTTCCGTATGAGAACATTATTTATTACGGGGATACAGCAAGAGCACCTTATGGTTCAAAATCAAAGGAAACAATTGAATACTTCTCTTCAGAAATTACAGATTTTCTGGCTAAACATGATGTGAAAATGATCGTTGCGGCCTGTAATACAGTAAGCGCCACCTGCTTGGATCAATTGAGAACCCGTCATCCGGAAATTCCAATTATCGGTGTGGTGTCACCTACAGTAAAAGTAGCTGAAAAAACCTGTTTATCAGGGGATCATGTAGGGGTCATTGCGACGAGAGCAACTGTTAAAAGCGGTACTTATGCAAAAAAGATCGTGGAAAAAAGACCAGATCTGAAGGTTTTTTCTACTGCCTGTCCTGCCTTTGTTCCTCTGATTGAGGAAGGAATTGTCAAGAATAGAATAATGGACCTGACGATACAGTATTATCTTGACAGTTTTATCAAAGAAAACAAGATCCGGGATCTTATCCTCGGATGCACCCATTATCCTCTCATAGAAGAAGAGATAGCAAAAATCTATCCGGATTTGAGGATTATAAGCTCTTCTGCGGAGGTATCCAGAGCGGTGGAGCTGGAACTGAAAAAAATAGATGGACTGGCGGAACCCAGGAAAGCAGAACATCTGTTTTTTGCCAGCGATATTTCAAACCATTTTATCGATCTTCTGTGGAGAATTTCGGAAGGCAACAGAGATGCCTTTCATGTGGGAATTTTTCACGGACAGGAGTTTTAAAAAACCGTTATTCCGGCCGAACCCCGGATTAAAAACGGAAATTCTTGTTAAGAGGGAACAAAATGAAAACGGATATTTACGGATTGAAGAAGTCAGTTTCTGCAGTCAGCTGTTTTATCAGATATCTGATTATAACAGTGTTTGTCAAGTTGATCTCCTTAGGGAAAAAAAGTACGGCAAAAGTGTGCAGAGCACCATATGACGGAGAAACAGGTTTGCCGCTGTTAACCATATGTGGTGAAATTGCTGGAGAATCAGACAATTTTGTGTCGGCTGCCATTGAAACTCTGATTTCTGAAACTGAAAGCAGATGTACGGCTGTTTTCTGTGAGACCGGCCTGGACAGAGAGTCTGAACAGATGATTCTGTCAAAAGGAGTCATAAACACGGCATGGTATCCCGACTGTATTGCAGATTTGGGAAACACCAGAGTAGGAATCACCTTTTTTGGAAAGACAGAAAAAGAAGCAAGTCTTTATGATATATTAAAACGGAAGGAAATGCTGAAAAGGGCCGGAGCTGATTTCATGATAGCATATGTACAGCGTTCCGGCGGCTGTACATATCACAGTTTCGTCCAATATACAAAGAAGATTGCCAGATGCGGCTATGAGTGCGTGGTAGGTCTCAACAGCCGGGTTCATACGAGAAGATCTCTTCGCACTTATAATTTTTCAGAATCAACAGTGTTCTATTCTCTGGGAAAAATCACTGACAGGGCAGGAAAAAATAATTCCGTGAGATCGGCAGCTGCGGTGAGACTCGGATTTGACCCCGACAGAAAAAGAGTCGCACAACAGGGGTATTTTGCCACTGCAGTCTGTCATGGACAGTTTCTGATTTGCCGCAGGAATGGGTTCCTGTCTGAAGGTGATCGGCTTTTTGTTCTCAACGAACTGAAAGATAAGATGAGAGGCCTGCATGAGTGGAATGAACTGATCTTTCTTCGTGATGTTGCAGCGGCAGCCGGAGTCACTTTGCCGGAACGGTTTTCTTATCTGGAAAACTATACTGTTAACAGCATTTGTTCAAGGAGCTCTGAACTGGCTCCGGGAAACGTGTTTTTCTACAGACAGCAGTTTCAGGATAAAAATGACAGCAGGCCTGTGAATGAAGTGGTTCGCATGAAGCTGATACTGCGGGCAGTGATGAGAAAAACCCTGTTTATTTTTTCCTGCCGCAGGCTTTTGCCTTGGATTCCCCACATGGTTGTGGAAGATGCCATAGAAGCTCATGTGGCGGCAATAGGATGGTACAGAAAGCGTCTTCCGGTTAAATGTATAGGCATTACAGGCAGCGTGGGAAAGACTTCTACCAAAGATATGATGTATCATGTGCTGTGCCAGTCATTTAAAACAGAAAAAAGCAGAAAGAACTCAAATGTCCAGACCAAAATCGGAATCAATGTACAGAGAATCAGAGAAGGCACAGGCTTTTTTATTCAGGAAATCGGAGGAGGGCGTCCGGGAGGCGCATCCCGGCATTCAAGAATGATTGCGCCGGCAGTTTCGGTCGTTACCAATATCGGCACAGCCCATATCGGCAACTATGAGTCGCAGCTGGAACTGATGGCGAACAAACTGCAGATTACTGAAGGAATGGAACCGGACGGATGCCTTTTTCTCAACGGGGACGATCCGCTGCTGGCATCAGTAAAGACAGACTGCAGGACCTGCTATTTTGCAGTGAACAACAGGAATGCAGACTATTATGCGGATCGGATTCGTGAAAACGGACACAGAACCAGCTTTGATATTGTATACGGCAGCGGACAACGGTATCCTGTTGAACTGAACGTGCCGGGAACATACAACATTTTGAATGCGGTCTGCAGCTTTGCGGTGGGCAAATATCTCGGAATGCGGGGAGCCGACATTGCAAAAGGGCTGCTGCAGTTTAAAACAGAGGGAACCAGACAGAATCTGGTCAATGTCGGAGGATATCATCTCTTTGTGGACTGTTTTAACGCTTCGGCGGATTCTGTGGAAAGTGCGCTTTCTGTTCTGGTGAAGCTGAACCCCGGTTCTGACGGCGGGAAAAAAGCGGTGATAGGGGATATTACCGGGATGGGGGAACAGGCAGAAGAGATAAACAGACAGGTGGGAGATATTCTTTCTTCATATCTGAACCGGCTTGATGAACTGGTGCTTTATGGTGACAACAGCCGTGAGATTATGAAAAATATAACAGGCGACAAATCTAAAATCAGGATCTGCCGTTCACCGGCAGAGATGAACACATGGATACGGTCTTCACTGAAGAGAGGGGACGTGACCCTTTTTAAGGGAAGTTCCAAAGTGAAGCTGGATGAAAGAATAGACGATATTTTCGGAACCAATTTTTCTGACGGAAAATATGTGGAGGGACTGCATTATATCGGAAGAAAACAGGATGGAATCAGATACCGCATTTTTGAGGAATATGCCACCGCATGGGGCGCTGCGGGAATCAGCAGCCAACTGAAAATAAAAAATCGCCTTGGGGGCAAGAAGGTAAAAAAAATCAGAATGAGTGCATTCCGCGGCAGTAAAATCCTGAGAAGGATAAAGCTGGGGAGATATGTTCTGCATATAGGTACCGAAAGCTTTGCACAGTGCGGCAATCTTGAAACAGCTGAGGGTGGTGACAGAATCGTGTTTATCGGCAGGAAAGCCTTTGAAAACTGTGTCAGTCTCAAAAAAATCCGATTACCTGAAACTCTGAGATTTATGGGAGCAGGCGCTTTCGCTAACTGTAGAAAGCTGAAGACAGTCAGAATTCCCGGAAACTGTATCAATGTTTCAAAAGGGGCATTTTCGGGATGCAGCGGACTTGGTGAACTTTTGCTGGAAGAAGGGGTGCAGTATCTGTCAGAAAACTGCTTCAGCGGCTGTACGGGACTGACAGAAGTGCGGATTCCAGACAGTGTGATTGAGGTACAGGCTTTCGCATTCAGAGGATGCACCGGTTTGCAGACAGTATATGCGGGATCTGAGACGATCTTTGATAAAAATGCGTTTGCGGACTGTCCGAATGTCCGCATATTGAAAAACCACAGTTGAATGTCCGAATATTTTTTGACATGGTATAAAAAAGAGAGGGTATCGTCTGATGCGGACAGATACCCTCTTTTACAATAACTATCAGATAAAATCTGCAATAACCGTACCGGTTTCTTTTGTCCCCACGGAAGGGCCTCCGGCGGCGATATCCGGAGTCCGGTAACCTTCTGCAAGGAATTTCTTCACTGCATTTTCAACGGCGTCAGCTTCTTCTGACAGGCCGAAGGTGTAGCGAAGCATCATTGCGGCAGATAGAATTGCCGCGATTGGATTTGCAAGGTTTTTCCCTGCAATATCCGGCGCGGAACCGTGTACCGGTTCATACATGCCGAAATTTCCTTCCGCAAGGCTGGCAGAAGGCAACATGCCGATGGAGCCGGTGATCTGGCTGGCCTCATCAGAGAGAATGTCGCCGAAGATGTTGCTGGTTACGATGACATCAAACTGTTTCGGCTGACGAACCAGCTGCATGGCTGCATTATCCACATAGAAGTTTTCCAGTTCCACTTCAGGATAGCCGGCAGCTACTTCGGAGACAATCCGTCTCCACAGACGAGAGCTTTCCAGAACATTGGCCTTGTCAACACTGGTAACTTTTTTGTTTCTCTTCATGGCCATATCGAAGGCCACCTTCGCAATTCTTCTCACTTCTTCTTCCGCATACTGTTCTACATCGTAGGCGGCAGGCCCCAGTTCTGTCTGTTCCACGGTACCTTTCTTTCCGAAGTAGATACCGCCTGTCAGTTCTCTGACCACAACAATGTCGAGCCCGCCTTCCAGTAGAGAAGGTTTGAGAGGGGAAGCATCTGCCAGTTCGTCAAACACCATGGCAGGCCGGATGTTTGCAAAGAGACCCAATTCTTTTCTCAGGCCCAGCAGCGCTCTTTCCGGACGTTCATCTCCGGGCATATCGTCCCATTTGGGACCTCCCACAGCGCCTAAGAGAACTGCGTCGCTTTTTCTGCATTTTTCAACGGTTTCTGCAGGAAGACACTGCCCCCTTTCGTCAATGGCGCATCCTCCTGCAAGAACATAGTCATAATTGAAAGTGTGACCGAACTTTTCGCCGATTCGATCCAATACTTTAATGGTTTCGGTGATGACTTCAGGGCCGATTCCGTCACCTTTTACCACTGCAATGTTATAGTTCATGAAATTCTCCTTATTTACCGGAATTCACATAGTTTACCAGACCGTTCGCCGCAATCATTTTCCTTAGAAATTCAGGAAAAGGCTGAGCCTGGAACTGAGTTCCTTTTGTCTTATTGTATATGATGCCTTTTTCAAAGTCGACTTCCACCTGATCTCCTTCGTCAATGCCGTCAACAGCTTCTTCGCATTCCAGAATCGGAAAACCGATATTGATGGAATTCCTGTAGAAAATTCTTGCAAAAGATTTTGCAATGACACAGCTTACACCGGCTGTTTTCAGAGCCAGAGGAGCGTGCTCTCTGGAAGAACCACATCCGAAATTTCGGGAAGCAACCATAATATCTCCCGGTTCCAGTCTTTCTGTGAAGGTGGGATCAATGTCCACCATGGCATGACTGGCAAGCTCTTTGGCATCAAAAGAATTAAGATATCTTGCCGGAATAATGACATCTGTATCCACATTGTCTCCGTATTTCAGTACTTTGCCCTGTGCTTTCATTATTTGTCTCCTTCCGTTTTTTCTGGATTTGCGATATAACCTGCGATGGCGCTGGCAGCAGCAACTTCAGGAGAAGCAAGATAGATTTTTGAATCCACATCGCCCATACGTCCCACAAAGTTTCTGTTGGAGGTGGATACGCATTTTTCACCTTTACACATAACTCCCATATGTCCGCCCATACATGCGCCGCAGCTCGGTGTATTGAAAGCGCATCCTGCTTCTACAAATATCTGAGCCAGTCCTTCTTCCATACACTGGAGGAAAATTTTCTGGGTTGCAGGGATCACCATGACACGTACTTCGGGGTGTACGGTTTTTCCTTTCAGAATCGCAGCCGCCTTTCTCATGTCACTCATCCGTCCGTTGGTACAGGAACCGATGACCACCTGATCGATATAAATTTTTTCTGATTCTTCAATTTCATCAATGGTATGAGCATTGCCCGGAAGATGAGGGAATGCAACCGTAGGTCTGACGGATGATAAATCAATTTCTATGGTTTCTTCATATTCGGCATCTTCGTCTGCAGTAAAAATCTGATACGGTTTATCAGAGTGCTCTTTTATATATGCCAGAGTCTGTTCATCGACAGGGAAAATACCGTTTTTTGCGCCGGCTTCGATTGCCATGTTGCAGATGGTGAAACGATCGTCCATAGTCAGGTTTGCAATACCGTCACCCGTAAACTCCATGGATTTGTAAAGTGCTCCGTCTACTCCGATCATTCCTATGATATGCAGAATAATATCTTTTCCGCTTACATATTCTGAAGGTTTTCCTGTCAGTACAAATCTGATGGCTGAAGGAACTTTGAACCAGGCTCTGCCGGTGGCCATGCCGGCTGCAATATCTGTGGTTCCCACGCCTGTACCGAATGCCCCTAAAGCGCCGTAAGTACAGGTATGAGAGTCAGCGCCGATGATGCACTGACCTGCCGTTACAATGCCTCTTTCAGGAAGAACTGCGTGTTCCACACCGCATTTTCCCTGGACCATGTGATGGGTCAATCCCTGTTCTCGGGAAAAGTCCTGAATATCTCTGGCATTTTGCGCAGATTTGATGTCTTTGTTTGGAGTGAAATGGTCAGGAACCAGCACAACCTTGTCCCTGTCGAAAACTTTTTCTGCCATCTGGCGGAAAATCGGAAGGGCCATAGGACCGGTAATGTCATTGGCCATTACCACATCCAGACTGCATTCGATTAACTGACCGGCCGTAACACGGTCGAGACCTGCATGGGCGGCCAGAATCTTCTGTGTCATTGTCATTGCCATATTTTTTACCTCCGGGTTATTCTACGAAATGTATTTTTTTGTTCATTCTGTTCAGAGCGCTGACCAGTGCGTTGACAGATGCCAGAATAATATCGGCATGAGTGCCCACACCCCAGTACTGACGGCTCTGTGCATCCTCGATGCAGACATAAGCGGCAGCCTTAGAGTTGGAATCTGCACTGATTGCGTGTTCTGAATAGGTGATGAACTTGTAGTCAAAGTGATATTCTGTCTTTTTCAGAGCGTTGCTCACTGCATCCAGACGGCCGTTGCCTTCCGCCTCGAGGTTGTATGCCTGGCCGGAAATGACTGCTCTCATTTTAACACCTACACTGTCATTGTCATCTTTTGTGGATGAGAAGTGGTTGAATGTGGCATCGGTAATGTCGATAGGGGAGAAGTCGTTGACATATTCCTTTGAAAACTCTTCAAAGATTTCCTCCGGTGACAGTTCTTCATGATGTTTGTCGGAAATATCTTTCATCATATATCCCACTTCACTCATCATGGCTTTTGGAATCACGTAGCCGAAATTGTGTTCAAGGATGTAGGCAACGCCGCCTTTACCGGACTGGCTGTTGATTCTGATTACGTCACCGTCGTAGGCTCTGCCCACATCGTGAGGATCGATGGGAAGATACGGTACAGTCCATCTGGTAGGATCCATTTCCTCACGCCACTTCATGCCTTTGGAGATAGCATCCTGATGGGAACCGGAAAAAGCCGCGAAGACCAGATCTCCACCGTAAGGCTGTCTCGGATTCACCTGCATACCGGTATAGGTTTCATACTTTTCTACCACTTCAGGCATATTGGAAAAATCAAGCTCCGGATCTACCCCATGGGTGAACATATTCATGGCCAGGGTGATGATATCCACATTACCTGTTCTTTCACCGTTGCCGAAAAGAGTGCCTTCAATTCTGTCTCCGCCTGCCAGAAGTCCCAGCTCCGCATCTGCAACACCTGTGCCTCTGTCATTGTGAGGGTGAAGGGACAGAATGACATTTTCTCTGTCATGAAGATTTCTGCTCATATATTCGATCTGGTTGGCAAAAACATGAGGCAGAGACATTTCCACAGTGGCAGGCAGATTGATGATGACTTTTTTATCCGGTTTCGGCTGCCATATATCAATGACCTCATTGCAGATTTTTACGGCAAACTCCATTTCTGTACCGGTAAAACTTTCCGGGGAGTATTCAAACTGGAAATCCGTCTCAGGAAACTTTGCAGCGTATTCATTCATCAGCTGCGCGCCGTCTTTTGCGATTTGAATAATTTCTTCTTCTGAAGCTCTGAATACCTGTTCTCTTTGCGCATATGAGGTGGAGTTGTAAAGGTGAACGATGGCTCTCTTAGCGCCCCGCAGAGCTTCAAAGGTTTTGTCTATGATATGTTTTCTGGATTGGGTCAGTACCTGAATTCTCACATCATCGGGAATCAGATTGTCTTCGATCAGTCTTCTGGTAAATTCATATTCTGTTTCCGAAGCAGCAGGAAATCCAATTTCAATTTCCTTGAAACCCAGTTTTACAAGATAGCTGAAAAAATCCAGCTTTTCGTCAAGACTCATGGGAACTACCAGTGCCTGATTACCGTCACGCAGATCCACACTGCACCATCTGGGCGCTTTTTCGATATGATCTTTCTTTGGCCACTCCATCCGGCAGACGTCCATAGGCGGTGCAAAATAGCCGGGTCTGTACTTCTCGTAATTCTTCATGTTGTAATACCTCCAATATAATTCATGTATCTAAGCAGCACGCGATTTTGGACATTTCACGGTCGCTTTCTGCACATTTTCCGGAAGCTTTATTTTGTACGCCACAGGAAAGTTTTGCATTCAGCGCTTCACCATCACTTTTTCGCCGGGTCAGGGCATAATAAAAGCCTCTTCTGCCGACTTATCCAAATCGCAAAAGAGACGAAAACTTCTTACATATATAATATGTAGGTTTACAGCTTCCGCGGTACCACTCTTTTTGACATACGAATCATATGCCCTCTCGTTTTTTCTGCTCGGGGGTGAGACATCATAAGGGATTTGCGGCTTTTCACCTGCCAGCCGCTCTCTGTAAAATCCGTATTTATAATTTATTCCCGTCATGGCAAAAATTTATGCTATGCTAATAATATATAGGAAATTAAAAGGAATGTCAATATGAAAATTGTGTTCAACACAAATTATTTGTGCATTTTTTTGTGAACAGTGAACAAAAAGTGTTGACTTTTTTTTGTTGTAGACTATAATAAATATGTGAGCTGAAAAAGGCTCGCGTTATTCTGATGAGAAGGAGAGAAAGTATGAAATTGACAGGATCACAAGTAGTGACAGAAGTATTGCTCGATCACGGTGTCGATACAGTATTCGGATATCCCGGCGGAACCGCTTTGAATATCTTCGACGAATTATACAAATATAGTGACAGGATCAAGCATGTCCTTACTGCTCACGAGCAGGGCGCCGCCCATGCTGCCGACGGTTATGCGAGAGCCACCGGCAAGACAGGCGTTGTGTTCTCCACCAGTGGTCCCGGAGCTACCAATCTGGTAACGGGTATTGCCACTGCGTTTATGGATAGCATTCCCCTGGTCGCAATTACGGCAAACGTTCCCGATTCCCTGATCGGTCGTGATGCATTCCAGGAAATCTGCATCACAGGAGTTACTCTGCCTATTACAAAGCATAATTATTTTGTTAACAGAATTGAAGATCTTGAGCCGGCTCTGAGAGAGGCGTTCAGGATTGCCAACAGCGGGAGAAAGGGTCCTGTCCTTGTGGACATTACCAAGGATGTGACTGCCGCGAGCATTGAATTTACAAATAAACCTCCGATGGAACTGAAACCGCTTCCATCCATGGAGAAGGAAGATATTGCGGCGATCGTGAAACTGATCAATGCTGCAGAAAAGCCGGTGGCCTATGTAGGCGGCGGCGTGGTCGCTTCCGATGCCTGCAAAGAACTTGTGGAACTGCTGGAAAAAGCTGATATTCCTGCTGCTTATACTCTGATGGCGGCCGGCGTTATCGGTTATGATAACGAGCTGAATCTTGGCCTTGTGGGTATGCACGGAAGTGTAGCTGCCAACAGAGCCATGGATCAGGCCGATCTGATCATCGCTTTGGGCGCCAGATTCTCTGACCGCGTAGCGCTGAGCCCGGAAAAGTTCGGAAGAAGAGCAAAGATCGTCCAGATTGATATCGACAAGAGTGAGATCAATAAGAACGTAATGGTGGACAAGAGCTGCATCGGTGATGTGAAAGAGTTTCTGCAGAGAGCGCTTCCGTACATAGAAGAAAAGAAACATCAGGAATGGCATGAGAGAGTGGCTGGATGGCGCAGCAAGGAAAGAGTAGTCAGAACCACAGACTGTCAGCTTCATCCGTATGATATTATCACCAAGCTGTGTGATATGACAGACGAAAACACTCTGTATGTGACAGACGTTGGCCAGCATCAGATGTGGGCGGCCCAGTTTATCAAACACAACAAGGCAAAGAAGTTCATCACCAGCGGCGGACTGGGCACCATGGGATTCGGCTACGGCGCGGCTATCGGAGCCAAGCTTGGATGTCCGGATGACAGGGTGATACATATTACAGGTGACGGATCTTTCCACATGAACCTGAATGAAGCTTGTACCGCTGTCAGCCAGAATCTGCCGATTATCACCGTAATTATGAACAACAGAGTTCTGGGAATGGTATATCAGTGGCAGACCATTTTCTATGACAAGAGATATTCCAATACCACTCCGGAGAGAAAGACTGACTTTGTCAAACTTGCAGAAGCTTTCGGAGCAGAGGGTTACCGTGCAGACACCATTGAGGAGTTTGAGGCAGCCATGGAAAAGGCGCTGAAGGCAACGGGACCGGTGTGGATCGACTGCACCATCTCCAGAGAGGAAAGAGTTCTGCCGATGATTCCGGCCAATAAATCCGTTGAAGATATGATTATCGATTAGGAGGGGAGAACGCTATGAGTAAAAAAACATTTAAGAAAGAAATCGTCAGCGTTCTTGTTCTGAACCAGGCGAACGTACTGACCAGAGTTGTCAGCCTTTTCGGAAGACGAGGCTTTAACATTGATTCTCTGACTGTATCTGCGACAAACGATCCGTCTTTATCCAGAATTACCATTGTATTCAGCGGTACGGAACAGTCTATGCAGCAGATTATCACTCAGACGGAAAAATTGGAAGTGGTAAAAGAGATTTATGTACTGAACAATGAATACAGCCTATACAGAGAACTGCTTCTGCTGAAAGTAAAGGCAGAGCCTTCACAGAGGGCAGGAATCAAAGAAATTGTAGACATTTACAGAGGCAAGATCGTAGATCTTTCCAAAAACAGTCTGATTATTGAACTGACGGGAACCCCGGAAAAGATTGATGGGTTTATGGATGTCATCAGTGACTATGAAGTCGTAGAGGTTTGCAGAACCGGTATTACCGGTATTGAGGGCAATACAAAATAACTGAATTAGATTTTAATAAAAAGGAGATAGATTGAAATGATTAAGAAGTATTATGATCAGGATTGTAACTTGGGATTATTAGACGGTAAAACCGTTGCCATCATTGGATTCGGCAGCCAGGGTCATGCTCATGCCATGAATCTTCATGAAAGCGGCGTTAACGTAGTAGTCGGCCTGAGACCGGGTTCCGCCCATGCAGCAAAAGCTGAAGCTGCGGGTCTGAAGGTTGTAGGTATTGAAGAAGCTGCTGAAGCAGGTGATCTGGTAATGATTCTGACTCCGGATGAACTGCAGGCAAAGATCTATAAAGAACAGATCGAAAAGCACATGAAAGAAGGAAACGTGCTGATGTTTGCTCACGGCTTCAACATTCATTATCAGCAGATTCAGCCTCAGAAAGACATCGATGTAATTATGGTAGCACCTAAGGGACCGGGACATACTGTAAGAAGCCAGTATGTTGAAGGAAAAGGCGTACCTTCTCTCATCGCTGTATATCAGGATGCTTCCGGAAAGGCAAAAGACTATGCACTGGCTTATGCAAGCGGAATCGGTGCAGGCAGAGCAGGTATTCTTGAAACAACCTTTAAGGAAGAAACAGAAACTGACCTCTTCGGTGAACAGGCAGTTCTCTGCGGCGGCGTTACTGAGCTGATGAAAGCCGGATTCGATACACTGGTAGAAGCAGGATATGAACCGGAAATGGCATATTTTGAATGTATCCATGAAATGAAACTTATCGTTGATCTGATCAATACAGGCGGTTTTGACAAGATGAGATATTCTATCTCCAATACTGCTGAATATGGTGATTACAGAACAGGAAAGAGAATCATCACAGAAGAAACCAGAAAAGAAATGAAGAAAGTGCTGGAAGAAATCCAGGATGGCACTTTTGCATCAGAATTCATTCAGGAATTCAATGCCGGCGGTAAAGCCAAATTCCTTGCAACCAGAAAGAAAGAGGCTTCTCATCTGCTGTGCAGAGTAGGACAGGAACTGAGAGACATGATGAGCTGGTTAAAGAAATAAGACTGACCGGGACTTTGCCGCTTTATAGCGGCAGAGTCTTTTGTAAGAGAAAAGAAAACGAGAGGTTATGTTTATGACAAAGAGAAGTGATAACGTAACCAAAGGTGTAGAAAAGGCTCCGATGCGAAGCCTTTTTTATGCTATGGGTTACACAAAAGAAGAACTGGAAAGACCTTTAATCGGTGTGGTTTCCGCGCACAGTGAAATCGTACCGGGACATATTCATCTGGACAAAGTGACAGAGGCAGTGAAGGCCGGTGTCAGAATGGCAGGAGGCACACCGATTATGGTGCCTGCTATCGGTGTCTGCGACGGTATTGCAATGGGGCATATCGGAATGAAATATTCCCTGGCAAGTCGTGAACTTATTGCGGACAGTGTGGAAACAATGGCTAATGCACATCAGTTTGACGGTCTGGTACTGGTTCCAAACTGTGATAAAATTGTACCCGGTATGCTGATGGGGGCACTGCGTCTGAATATCCCGACAGTAGTCTGCTCAGGAGGACCGATGATGAGTGGTCTGGTCGGTGGCGTGGAAACATCTCTGTCCAAAATGTTTGAGGCAGTTGGCGCCCGCAAAGCTGACATCATTGATGATGAAGGACTTCTGGAGTTTGAACAGAATACCTGTCCGGGCTGCGGCTCCTGCTCAGGTATGTATACCGCAAACAGTATGAACTGTCTGTGTGAAGCTCTTGGAATTGCACTTCCGGGAAACGGCACGATTCCTGCTGTTCACAGCGGAAGAATCATGCTGGCAAAACATGCGGGTATGGCAATCATGAACCTGGTGGAAAAGGATATTAAGTCCAGAGATATTGTGAACGAAAAATCCATCAGAAATGCACTGGCTTGTGATATGGCACTGGGCTGTTCATCCAACAGTGTACTCCATCTTCTGGCAATCGCCCATGAAGCAGGGGTAGAACTGAACCTGGAACTGTTCAACGAGATGAGTGCAAAAACGCCGAATTTGTGTCATCTGGCGCCAGCAGGAGGTACCCACATGCATGATCTGAACAATGCAGGCGGTGTACAGGCTGTTATCGCCGAACTGAACAAACGGGGGCTGATTGATACTACGCTGCTGACTGCCAACGGTAAAACCGTAGGTGAAAATATTAAAGGAAAAGGAACACTGGACAAAAATGCCATGAGACCGTCAGAGGAACCTTACAGTGAAACAGGCGGACTTGCCATCATGTGGGGAAATATCGCACAGGACGGCTGTGTTGTCAAGAGAAGTGCAGTTGCGCCTGAAATGCTGAAGCACAGCGGACCGGCAAGGGTTTTCGACAGTGAGGAAGAGGCCATCGAAGCCATCTACAACGGTAAAATTGTGGATGGAGATGTGGTTGTTATTCGCTATGAAGGACCGAAGGGCGGTCCGGGAATGAGAGAAATGCTCAATCCGACCAGCGCTCTGGCAGGAATGCAGCTGGACAAAACTGTAGCACTGATCACCGACGGACGTTTCAGCGGAGCCAGCCGTGGTGCATCTATCGGTCATGTATGCCCGGAAGCTGCAAGCGGTGGAAATATCGCTCTGCTGAAAGAAGGAGATATTATCGAAATCGATATCCCGGGAGCCCGCATCAATGCAAAAGTCAGTGACGAGGAATTTGCAGAGAGACGCAGAAATTTTGTGCCTAGGGAACCGAACGTAAAGAGCGGCTGGCTTTACAGATATTCCAAGATGGTGGCGCCTTCTAACAGAGGCGCGGTTATGATGGAAGATTAGATTGGCGCACTTTCAGGAAAGGGAAAAAATATGCTGACATTAGAATCATTTGAGCAGGCGGCAGAAATTGTACAGAGGGCTGCCGACCAGACAAAACTGACCTACAGCGGTTATCTCAGCCAGCAGTGCGGAAACAAAGTATATCTGAAACCTGAGAACATGCAGGTAACCGGGGCATACAAGATCAGAGGCGCCTATTATAAAATCAGTACTCTTACAGAAGAGGAGCGTTCCAGAGGTCTGATTACTGCGTCAGCAGGAAATCATGCACAGGGTGTGGCTTATGCGGCAAAGGCTTATGGATGTAAGGCTGTTATCGTTATGCCGACCACAACTCCGCTTATGAAGGTGAACAGAACCAAGAGCTACGGTGCGGAGGTTGTGCTTTACGGTGATGTGTATGACGAAGCTGCGGATCATGCCCAGAAACTGGCAGAGGAACACGGATACACTTTCATCCATCCCTTTGACGATCCTGTAGTTGCCACAGGACAGGGCACCATCGCCATGGAGATTGTGAAGGAGCTTCCGCTGGTAGATTATATTCTTGTTCCGGTAGGCGGAGGCGGACTTGCCACAGGAGTATCTACTCTGGCGAAAATGCTGAATCCGAAGATCAAGGTTATCGCAGTAGAGCCGGCAGGGGCAAACTGCCTGCAGGAATCTCTCAGGGCGGGAGATCCTGTTACCTTACCAAAGGTTAACACCATTGCTGACGGTACTGCGGTAAAAACGCCGGGAATCAATATTTTTCCCTATCTGCAGGAAAATATCGACGATATCATCACAGTAGAAGATGATGAACTGGTGGTGGCTTTCCTTGACATGGTGGAAAATCATAAGATGATTGTAGAAAATTCCGGACTTCTGACTGTTGCCGCCTTAAAACATCTCGATGTAAAAGGGAAAAAGATAGTATGCATTTTAAGCGGCGGAAATATGGACATCATTACTATGTCTTCAGTAGTACAGCACGGACTGATTCAGCGGGAGAGAATTTTTACTGTTTCTACGCTGCTGCCGGACAAACCGGGCGAACTGGTAAACGTGGCTTCTATTATCGCAAAGGAACAGGGCAACGTCATCAGGCTGGATCACAATCAGTTTGTCAGCACCAACAGAAATGCGGCTGTTGAACTGAAGATTACCATTGAAGCCTTCGGGCCTGATCATAAAAAGAAGATCATCGATGCACTTTCTGCAGGGGGATATAATCCGAAAGTTATCAGTGTATTGATGTAGAATTAAAGAAATGGGGCGCTCAGAACAGATGGGTAATTCATCTGTTCCGAGCGCCCTTTTAGTGTGTCAGGAAGAGATCAGTTAATCTAATCTCTGAACTGGTACTGATACAGATCCGCATACAGGCCGCCTGCCTTGATAAGCTCTTCATGGCTTCCGCGTTCAGCTATCCCTTCGGAGGTCAGTACAATGATTTCATCGGCGCTTTTGATGGTGGAGAGACGGTGGGCGACGATGATGGAGGTTCTGCCGCGGCCCAGTTCCTCCAGAGATTTCTGAATGAGCATTTCTGTAGCATTATCCAAAGCAGAGGTAGCTTCATCGAGAATCAGAATCGGTGGATTCTTCAGGAAGACGCGGGCGATGGAAATACGCTGCTTCTGGCCGCCGGACAGTTTGATTCCGCGCTCGCCTACCTGAGTGTCGTAACCGTCTTCCATGGTCATAATGTAATCATGAATATTTGCTTTCTTTGCAGCATCGATAATCTCTTCTTCCGTGGCATCAAGATTTCCGTAAGCGATATTTTCGCGAATAGTGCCGTTAAAAAGAAAGACATCCTGTGCAACCATTCCGATGTTTTTGCGAAGTGCATAGCGGGAGATGTGTGTAATGTCGATACCGTCTATGGTAATGCGGCCTGAATCCACATCGTAAAATCTTGGTATCAGGTGGCACATGGTGGTTTTTCCGCTTCCTGACGGCCCGACAAGAGCAAGGGTGCGTCCCTGTTTGATTTCCATGGTCAGATTACTGATGACCGGTGGTTTTTCCTCATCATCTTCACTTTCTCCGGACTCATAACTGAAGGTTACATTTTCAAAACAGATATTGCCGTCCAGATGGTCAGGTGTCAGCAGGTCGTCTTCCGGATCTTCCTCTTCCGGCAGTTCCATGATTTCACAGAACCGCCTGAATCCGGTCATACCTTCCTGAAGCTGTTCATAGAAGGATACCAGCTTATTGACAGGATTCAGAAACATGGAGATGTACAGTAGAAAGGCTGCAAATTCACCTGTATCGATTTTTCCGTAGAAGAAGAACAAACCGCCGCTGGTCAGCACCACCAGATAAAGCATATCCATGAACAGAGTCATACCGGACTGGAAGATGCCCATGGATTTATAGGCGCCTGCTCTGGATCGTTTAAGATTCTCGTTGGCCACATTGAATTTCTCGTTTTCATGTTCATCGGCAGTATAAGCTTTTGATACACGAATGCCGGCGATGGCGGTTTCCACACTGGCGTTGATCTCTGCAGTCTTTACGCGGGTCTCGCTGAAAGTTCTGTTCATCATGTCTCTTGTCTTAAAAGCAAAGAAAATCATGAATGGAAGAACCGCAAAGGTAATCAGAGTCAGAGGAAGACTGATCTGCGCCAGCATAATGAACGCCCCTACCAGAATGATCAGTGAAAGAAACAGATTTTCAGGGCCGTGATGGGCAAGTTCCGATACTTCAAACAGATCGTTGATCATCCGGCTCATAATGGATCCGGTTTTATTCTCGTCGAAGAAAGAAAAGGGAAGTTTCTGCAGGTGTCGGAACAGCTCACGCCGCATATCCCCCTGAATTCTGACTCCCACAATATGACCCCAGTACTGGATGATATAGTTCAGGAACGCTTTAAGCACATAGATGCCCAGAAGTACACAGATCCACACGATGAAAAGGCGTATGTT
This sequence comes from uncultured Eubacteriales bacterium, assembly GCA_949289445.1. GTDB lineage: Bacteria > Bacillota > Clostridia > Peptostreptococcales > Anaerovoracaceae > Senimuribacter. The sequence continues at coordinate 23,630 of CASEOD010000149.1, read as the reverse complement.
CTGGTTGGGTACATAGTCATTGATGATATTTTTGGCGATGACCGGGTAGAACAGATCGCAGCATGCTACGATGAAAGCACAGGTCATATCCAGAATAAACAGCCTCAGGTGAGGTTTATAGTATTTTGAAAATTTTCTAATCATAGTTTCCTCCGGCCGGATAGTATAAGCAATATTACTATACCACAAAGAAGCAGAATATGTAATGTTTTTGTAAGAATTACCTCACAGAAATATCACAGAATAAGCAGGGTATTCTTCAAATTGAAAGGCTATAATAAAAGCACAGAAGGGGTTAATCATTCAGAAAAGGAGGAGAGATTATGAAAACTGATTCAAAAGGGGATCCCAGACGGGAACGAGAGCTGATCATATATCAGTGGCTTTTACAGCAGAATCTTAGAGATGTCGACATGACGACGCCGATGCATGCATGGTCGTCGAAAATCACTGCCATGGAAAGGGGGCAGCTTGTGCTGGGCAGTAGATGAAGGACAAATACAGATTAGACACTATCTCCCGCGAGAGTTTACATACAAGGGGAGCTGCAGTAATGCAGCTCCCCTTTTAATCCTGTTATTTGATACCGATGCTGACCAGCTGAATAAACTGCTTTGCAGTACGGGGGCTTCTGCCGTTTGACCGGATTGCAAAAGCTTCAGCCTTTCGGAACAGTTCCTCATTATCCATAGAAATTCCATATTCGTCTGCCAGATTTTTTACAATCTCCAGATAGAGTTCCTTTTCAGGTTTGGAGAAAGTAATAGTCAGGCCGAATCTTGCAGAGAGACTCATGGTCTCCTGCAGTGTATCATTCAGATGCAGATCATTTCCCATTCGGGCTTCCATAGACTCTTTTACCAGATGTCTGCGGTTGCTGGTGGCATAAATCACAATATGATTTGAGTAGCTGGTTACATTACCTTCAAGAATTCCTTTCAAGGCAGAGAAAGCGTCGTCGTTTGCATTGAAACTCAGATCATCGATGTAAAAGATAAATTTCAGTGGATTCTCAGAAAGCTGCTCTATGATAGCAGGTATTTCTGAAAACTGATTCTTATCAAATTCTACAAGGCGGACGCCCTGATCATAGAATGCATCTGCACATGCCTTGATAGTAGAGGACTTTCCTGTACCTGCATCTCCGTAAAGAAGCACATTGCCGGCAGGTTTGCCTTCTGCCAGAGCACGGGTGTTTTCCAGCACCTGATTTCTTTCTCTGGTATAACCGTAAAGAGTATGGAGAGACTGCAGGTCTGCATGTTTTACGGGCAGCAGTTTTCCGTTTTTCACTTTAAATGCCCGATACTTTGCAAACATGCCATAGCCTTTTGTCGAAAGGGAATCCAGCATTTGACTGTATTCACTGTGCAGATCGACAGGCTCATTGTCCCATTGAGGAAGAAAACCGTTATAATCAATTGAGCTTTTCAGCTGAGCAGCTGTCAGATCTGCAAGTTTCTGCAGTACAGAGAGTTCCTCTGTAACACATTGACAGACAGAACTGCTGATTGCAGAACAATTCAGTCGTTTTATCAAAAAGAAGTTTTCGTCTTCAATTATAAATTCCTTAACAAATGCAGTTAAACTGCCGCCTTTTTCATATAATGCCTTTGTAAAGGCTCCGTAGGCGAAAAGCTGATCGTCTAAAGAGCCTTTATCAATAGCATATAGAAGTTTTTGAAGGCTTGAAACTACATCAGTTTCAAGTATACTTCGAAAAACGGAGAGGGCATTTAACTGTCTGTTCAGAGTCTGCAGGCTGTTTTTCATATTATTCATTATTCAACAGCCACTGTCCAGTTCATGAAATCTTCCAGTTTGCCGGTCTGGATTCCGTAGATGGTATCATACATTTCCTGGGCAATCGGTCCGATTTCATTGTTGTTGATGATCATTTTTTCACCCTTGTAGAGCAGTTCGCCTACAGGAGAAACAATAGCTGCTGTGCCGGAAGCGAACATTTCTTTCAACTGGCCGTCTTTGTAAGCCTGCTCCAGTTCATCAATGGAAATTTTTCTTTCAGAAACTTTGATGCCTTTTTCCTTGCAGAGAGCGATAATGGAATTTCTGGTGATGCCCGGCAGAATAGAACCGTTCAGTTCACTGGTGACCACTTCATCTCCGATCACAAAGAAAGCATTGGCAGCGCCGATTTCTTCAATATATTTTCTTTCAATTCCATCTAACCAAAGAATCTGTTCATAACCTTTTTCATGGGCAATTTCCTGAGCCTTCAGACTGGCACCGTAGTTGCCTCCGCATTTGGCTTCTCCTGTACCGCCTTTGACAGCACGCACATAAACATCCTCCACATACATTTTGGTAGGGGCAAGACCGCTTTCAAAGTAAGGGCCTACCGGGCTCAGAATAATCATGAACTTGTAGGTTTCAGATCTTCTGACTCCGAGGAACGGCTCATCTGCGAAGATGAACGGTCTGATATAAAGGGCGGTGCCTTCACCCTCAGGAATCCAGTCCTGATCTACCTTGACAAGAGCTTTGATGGCTTCAACGAAAAGATCCTCGTCGATCTGCGGGATGCAGAGTCTGTCATTGGTTCTGTTGGTTCTCTGTGCATTCATATAAGGTCTGAAAAGCTGTACTCTGCCGGAAGCAGTCTTGTAAGCCTTCAGTCCCTCAAACATTTCCTGACCATAATGTAAAACTACGGCAGCCGGATCAAGTTCAATAGGACCATATGGAACGATGCGTCCGTTGTGCCAGCCTTTTTCTGTGCTGTAGTCCATCACAAACATATGATCCGTAAAGACAGTTCCAAAACGAAGACCTTTTGGATCAGGTTTTTTGCCTGGGTTTGGATTCTTTGTTACAGGAAATTCATATTTCATTTCAGTGTCCCTCTTTTCTCGTAAGTTTTCTTCAAAAATCTGTTACTATCTTACCGCATAAATTGTATTATGTCAACAAGTTAAAACAAAAAATATTGGTACTGGGAACAAATTTTTGTATGTACTTGCACTTGTCTTCCAAATATCATACAATGAAGTTTATGGAATACTGAAATTACTCAGAAAGGTACATTTATAATGGATAGAGAAAAGATTCAAGAAGGTGTGCGTCTGATTCTTGAGGGAATCGGCGAAGATATAGAAAGGGAAGGTCTTTTGGAGACTCCTGAACGGATTGCCAGGATGTATGAGGAACTTGCGGCAGGTTATGCGGACAGTGCAGCTGAGCATCTGTTCAAGCGTTTTCATGTAGAGGACAGCGATATGATCTTGGAAAAGGATATTCATTTTTATTCTCTGTGTGAACATCATATGCTGCCTTTTTACGGGCATGCAGCGATTGCATATATTCCGGACGGAGAAGTTGTGGGACTTTCCAAGATTGCCAGAACGGTAGAGGTATTTGCAAAGCGGCTGCAGCTTCAGGAACGGCTGGCGGCCCAGATAGCGGATGCTTTTATGAAGGAGCTTCATCCAAAAGGGGTCATGGTATTTCTTGAAGCTGAGCACATGTGCATGACCATGCGTGGTGTGAAAAAGCCGGGGTCCAAGACGGTGACTGTGGTGACCAGAGGTGCTTTTGAAGAAGATGAAAAGCTGCAGAATCGCTTTTTTCAGCTGCTGGGGAGATAGTATGAACAGGGTGAACAGAATTCTGCACCATCCTATGTGGAAGGGCGCAATAATGCAGATTACAGAACTTGAACGGCAGCGACCTTTCTGCGGACATGGTCCGGAGCATCTGCTTCAGGTTGCAAGACTGGCATATATCGAAAATCTGGAACAGAACTGGAATATTTCAAAGGAGCTGATTTATGGAGCGGCTCTTTTGCATGATATAGGGAGAGGAATTCAATATACAGATGGTATTCCTCACGAGGAAGCCGGGTACGCCATGGCATCGCGAATTTTGGATGACTGCGGTTTCGGTGGCAATGAAAAGGATGAGATTCTGGATGCAGTGAGAAATCACAGAGACGGCCGGATCAGAAATGAAGGAACTCTGAGGGGACTGATTTTCAGAGCGGATAAATTGTCGAGGAACTGCTTTAGCTGTGAAGCCGAAAAGGACTGTAACTGGAGCAGGGAAAAAAAGAACTGGGAGATAGAGAGATGAAAATAGGAAATAAAGAATTTGATCTGAAGAATCATTGCTATATTATGGGTATTCTCAATGTGACGCCCGATTCTTTCTCTGACGGAGGCAGATGGAATGATCTGAATCGTGCCGGCCGTCATGTGGAAGAGATGATTGAAGAGGGAGCGGCTCTGATCGATATCGGTGGAGAATCTACCAGACCGGGACATGTGCAGATCAGTATCGAGGAGGAAATTCAAAGAGTTGTGCCATATATTGAGATGGTGAAGAAGAATTTTGATATCCCTGTCTCTATCGACAGTTACAAACCGCAGGTAATTGAAGCTGCGCTGAAAGCCGGCGCTGATATGGTCAACGATATCTGGGGGCTGAAATATGATGCAGCAGTAGCTGAGCTTATTGCCCGTTATCAGGTTCCCTGCTGTCTGATGCATAACAGAGAAAAAGCTGAGTACGGAGATTTTATGACCGACTTTCTTTCTGATATGAGACAGACTCTGCAGATTGCCGGAGAGGCGAGAATTTCAGATGAACAGATTCTGCTGGACCCGGGTGTGGGATTCGGTAAGACTTATGAGCATAACCTGATGGTGATAAACCGGCTGGAAGAACTGGTGAAACTGGGATATCCCGTGCTTCTGGCAACTTCAAGAAAGTCTGTGATCGGTACAGCCTTAGATCTTTCGACAGATCAGAGAGTAGAGGGCACTTTAGCGACCACTGTTCTCGGTGTGGCGAAAGGCGCCTGTTTTGTCAGAGTTCACGATGTAAAAGAGAATTACAGAGCTGTAAAAATGACAGAGGCTATTATAAAAGAAGGAAAATAGAAATGAATAAAGAGGTTTACGATAAAATATATATTGAAAATCTACAGATCTTTGCCAATCATGGAGTTTTCCCTGAGGAAAATGTTCTGGGACAGAAGTTTGTTGTGTCGGCGATATTGTATACCAGAACGAGAAAGGCAGGACTTTCTGATGATTTGACCTTTTCAACCCATTATGGGGAAGTCAGTCAGTTTATGACGGAATTTCTGAAAGAGCATACCTACAAGCTTATTGAAGCTGCGGCAGAACATCTTGCAGAAGCTGTTCTGAAAAACTATCCTCTCGTAGAAGGTGTCGGACTGGAACTAAAAAAACCGTGGGCGCCTATCAGGCTGCCGCTGGATTATGTTTCAGTAAAGATTGAAAGATTCCGTCATCGGGCTTATATTGCGCTGGGTTCCAATATGGGAGACAAGAAGGGATATCTGGATATGGCAGTGGCCAGACTTTCAGAGCTTGACGGCTGTCAGGTAGAACAGGTTTCAGATTATATCATTACAAAACCTTATGGTGGAATCGAGCAGGATGATTTTCTTAACGGTGTTCTGTGTCTTCGTACGCTGATGGAGCCTGAGGAATTGCTTATGGCTTTGCACCGGATAGAGGCAGAGGCAGACAGAAAGAGAGAAGTACGATGGGGACCGAGAACGCTGGATCTGGACATTCTGCTGTATGATGATCTGATTTATGACAGCAGGGAACTGACTATACCGCATAAAGAGCTGCATCTTCGTGATTTTGTGCTGATACCCCTTGCCCAGATTGCGCCATGGATACGGCATCCGGTGCTTGGAAAAACAGCGGCTGAACTGAGACAGCTTCTTGACAGACAGTGAGGAGATGTGCGCAAGATAAAAGGACAGACTGTACGAATGGAAAAGATTGCACTTTTCTATTGCAAATTTATTGTTTTTTGGTAAAATATCATAGTACAGAAAAATACAGGCGTTGATGAAGAGGAGTAAGCGTATAACGCTCTACAGAGAATAAGGTTCGCGGCTGAGAGACCTTAGAGAATGTGTTCGCTGAAGGTTGCTTTGGAGTCTGATAACCCAAATGAGCGCTGCAGGGCAGATTTGCCTGCGGAACAAAGGTGGTACCGCGGAAATATTTTCGTCCTTTGTGTGAAGATACACACAGAGGATTTTTTATTTCGTGGATAAACAAAATAAGGAGGAAACCATGAAGTTTGCATTTATTTTTATGGGGCAGTATGATGCAGCGGAGGACAGAGCTGAGATTAAAAATGGTCAGACGCAGGTGGCAGGTGTACCCGATATTGAGACCGCATGTACCGTCGCAAAAGAATTTCTGCAGGATGGTGTGGGCTGTATCGAGCTCTGCGGTGCATTCGGCGAAGAAGGGGCACGAAGAATTATTGAAGCAACCGGTAATACTATCCCCATCGGTTATGTGACGCACTTGCCGGAACAGGATGAACTGTATAAAGCAGTTTTTGGTGAATGAGACTGAAAGTATCAGTGCATTATCTCATATATCTTCATGTAACCAGAAAAAACAGTATCGTTTTATATGAACAGACAACCGCTGCATTAAAGCAGGCGGCTGTCTGCAGAGAATAATCAAAGACAGATAAAAACATAAGAAAGGAAACCAGATGGAAAAGAATTTATCAAAGACATACAATCCAAAAGATTTTGAAGACAGAATCTATACCATGTGGGAAGAAAAAGGAGCTTTCAGAGCTGAGGTGGATAAGGAGAAGAAACCTTTCACAATTGTGATGCCGCCTCCTAATATTACAGGTCAGCTGCATATGGGCCATGCGCTGGATCAGACACTGCAGGATGTTCTGACACGATGGAAGAGAATGCAGGGCTACAGTGCGCTCTGGCTGCCGGGATCTGACCATGCCAGCATTGCCACCGAGGTGAAGGTGGTTGAAAAAATCAGAAATGAAGAAGGTAAAGAGAAAGAAGATCTGGGCAGAGAAGAATTTTTAAAGAGAGCCTGGGCATGGAAAGAAGAATATGGCGGAAGAATTACCAGACAATGCCGTAAACTGGGTGATTCCTGTGACTGGAGCAGAGAACGGTTCACTATGGATGAAGGCTGCAGCAAAGCAGTCAGACATTTCTTCGTACAGCTCTACAAGAAAGGTCTGATTTACAGAGGCAACAGACTGATAAACTGGTGCCCGCAGTGCGGAACATCACTTTCTGATGCAGAAGTCGAGCATGAAGATAAGAATGGTATGTACTGGTATTTCAGGTATCCTGCCGCAGAAGAAGGCGGAAAGGATATGATTGTGGCAACATCCAGGCCTGAAACCATGTTTGGCGATGTTGCCATCGCAGTACATCCGGATGATGAAAGATACAGGGATATGGTAGGCAAAATGGTGATTCTGCCGCTGGTAGGCAGAGAGATACCAGTTATCGCAGACCCTTATCCGGATCCTGAAAAAGGAACCGGTGCGGTAAAGATCACTCCTGCTCACGATCCTAACGATTTTGAGGTCGGACAGAGAGCAGGACTTGAAAATCTCTGCTGCATCAATGAAGATGCTACTATGAACAGCCTGGCAGGAAAATATGAGGGAATGGATCGCTATGAGTGCAGAAAAGCCTGGGTGAAAGATCTGGAAGAAGCAGGCTATCTGGTAAAGACTGAAGAAAAGGTGATTCCAGTAGGCGAATGTTACAGATGTCATACCGTTATTGAACCGATGCTTTCTGATCAGTGGTTTGTGAAAATGGAAGACCTGGCTAAACCTGCCATTGAAGCAGCAAAGAACGGCGCTTTGACTCACGTACCTGAAAGGTTTGAAAAGACCTATCTTCACTGGCTTGAGGAAATCAGAGACTGGTGTATTTCCCGTCAGCTCTGGTGGGGACACAGAATTCCTGCCTGGTATTGTCAGGATTGCGGAGAACTCATTGTATCTGAGGAAGATCCGACAAAATGTCCGAAGTGTGGGAGTCAGAATCTGAAACAGGATGAAGATGTTCTGGATACCTGGTTTTCTTCTGCACTGTGGCCGTTCTCCACTCTTGGATGGCCGGAAGAGACAGAGGATCTGAAATACTTTTATCCGACAGATGTACTGGTAACCGGCTACGACATTATTTTCTTCTGGGTTATCAGAATGGTATTCTCAGGCTGTGAAGCTATGAACGAAACACCGTTCCACCATGTGTATATCCATGGTCTGGTGAGAGATGCAGAAGGACGAAAAATGAGTAAATCCCTTGGAAACGGTATTGATCCGCTGGAGGTGATCGAGCAGTACGGCGCCGATGCACTTCGCTTTATGCTTACTACAGGCATTACGCCGGGTAATGATATGCGTTTTAAAACTGACAAGCTGGAATCTGCCAGAAACTTTGCGAATAAGCTATGGAATGCTTCCAGATTTGTCATCATGAACCTGCAGAATGAAGACGGCAGTTTTAAAGAACTTGCAAAATGCTGCGGAGACTGCTGCGGTATGGCCTGTGGAGATACCACAAACTTCAGCAACATTGCACTGAGAGACGAAGACAAGTGGATCATCAGCAGAGTTAACGATGCAGCTGATTATGTGACACGGTCTTTAGAAAAATATGATCTGGCTCTTGCAGGACAGAGAGTTTACGAGCTGATTTGGAACGAATACTGCGACTGGTATATCGAGCTTGTTAAGAAGAGACTGTGGGGTGACGATGAAGAAGATAAAAAGGTTGTTCGTTTTGTACTGGTAATGGTACTGAAGAATATGCTGCAGCTTCTCCATCCGTTTATGCCTTTCATTACAGAAGAGATTTGGTCATTCCTTCCACACTCTATCTGTGAAAGGGAAAATAACCCTGACTGTTTCCTGATCAAGGCAAAATGGCCGGAAGTAACTCCTGAGAGAAGTTTCCCTGCTGAAGAGGAGAGACTGGAGACAGCAATGGAAGCGATTCGAGCCATCAGAAACATTCGTGCTGAGGCAGAAGCCGCTCCGAGCAAGAAACTGACGGCAGTTATTTTTGCACAGGATGAAAAACTCAAGACTATACAGAGTGGTGAGAGATATATTAAAGATCTGGCAAATATTACAGACATTAAATTCGTAACTGATAAAGCAGAGGTTCCTGAAGAAGTAATGTCTGCAGTAATTGCCGGTATTGAGATTTTTATTCCTCTCGATGATCTGGTGGACTTTAACGCTGAATATGACAGACTCACTAAGGAAAAGAAAAAACTGGAAGGAGAAGTAAAGCGGGTTGTATCCAAGCTTTCCAATCAGGGTTTCCTGGCCAAGGCTCCGGAAAAGGTCATCAGTGAAGAAAAGGAAAAACAGGTAAAATACGAAGATATGCTGGCCAAGGTAGAAGAAAGACTGGCCATGGTGGCAAAGAAAGTGAATAAATAATATGGACGCAATCAGTAAGATTCATCAGTTTCAGAAGTTCGGCTGGGTGCTTGGTCTTGAGCGAATGAACGAACTTTTGAAACGGCTTGGTAACCCTCAAAGAGATTTGAAGGTGATTCATGTAGCGGGAACCAACGGCAAAGGATCCATATGCAGATATATTTATGAGGTATTACAGGCGGCAGGCTACCACTGCGGTCTGTTTACCTCGCCTTTTTTAGAAATCTTTAATGAACGGATTGAGTTTAACGGAGAATATATTTCTGATGAGGATCTGCAGGAATGCAGCGATGCGGTTTTGACAGAAGCTGAGAAAATGGTTGAAGAAGGTCTGGAATCGCCTACAGAATTTGAGGTAGTGACAGCCATCGCTTTCCTGTATTTTTATAAGAAGGACACAGATTATGTGGTGCTGGAAGTGGGGCTTGGAGGAAGAGGTGACTCTACAAATGTTGTAGAAAAACCTCTTGTCAGTGTTATCGCTTCAATTTCTCTGGATCATACAGACCGACTGGGAGAAACAATCGCCGAGATTGCAGGGGAAAAAGCAGGCATTATTAAAGAGGGGTGTCCTGTGGTAACTTCAACTGACAGAACGGATGCTATGGAAGTTTTCAGAGAAAAGTGTGAAAAACTGAATGCACCGCTTTATGATTCCCGGACTATATCATGCAGTATTGTAAAAGAGAGTCTGGAAGGAACCATGTTTACAGCAGAGGTTTTTGGAGAAAACTTTGAGATAGAAATTTCTATGACAGGCAGACATCAGGTGCAGAATGCTGTGGCAGCACTGACAGCTCTTTGTCTTCTTCGCAAAGAAGAGAAGATCCGGGTATCAGATGCTCAGCTCAGCGCCGGCATGAAGCGGGCAAAGCAGATCGGCCGCTTTGAGATCATGGGGAAAAATCCGTATGTTATTGTCGATGGAGCTCATAATCCTGACGGTGCAAAGGCACTGAAAGAAGCGGTCAATAAATGGTTCAGAGGGAAGCGGATTCTGATGACAGTAGGAATTCTTGCTGACAAAGAAGTTGAACAGGTGGTGGACACTTTCCTTGAGATTACTACGGAATTTGTAACAACTCAGCCTGACAATCCAAGAAAGCTTTCGGCAGAAATTCTTGCAGACATGATCGAAAAAAAAGGCGGCCATGCAGTCTGCAGGGAAAATCCTGCTGAAGCGGCAGCATATGCAGAAGAGATAAAGAAGGATTATGATCTGATTCTTTTTGCAGGATCCCTGTATTTGATCGGAATGATTAGAGGAATGCTTTATGAAGCGGGAAATCAATAAACTGAAAAAAGTAATTTTATTTTATAATCCTAATTCAGGAGACGGACTGTTTAAGAATAATCTGGATCTGATTATTGAAAGGTATCAGAACGCAGGGTTTCTGGTAATTCCTGTGAGAGCTGCTCATGGTCATGTGATCTATGATTATCTTGCAGAGCTGGATCAGGGCACTTACCGGGATGAATACCGACAGATCATTGCTGCAGGCGGGGATGGAACACTCAATGTTTGTGTCAATGCGATGATCCGCAGCGGTGTAGATTTGCCTATTGCAATTCTTCCTGCAGGAACGGCCAATGACTTTGCCTATTATTTTGATATCCCTGACGATATTGACAAAATGCTGAATATTGCTATGGGTGAAAATTATACTTTTGCAGATGTAGGCAGACTGAACGACAGATATTTTATCAACGTGGCAGCCATCGGTCAGGTAGTTAATGTCAGCCAGCAGACAGATACAACTTTGAAAAACACCATCGGCATTATGGCTTACTATCTTAAAGGACTTTCAGCAGTTCCAAATATGAAGGCGACGAAAGTGACTTTGACTACGCCGGAAAAGGTGTACCATGAAAAAATGTACTTTATGGTCGTCATGAACGGTGAATCTGCAGGGGGCTTTAAACGGATCTCTCCTGGTTCTGAAATCAATGACGGTATGCTGGATGTGCTGCTGTTTCGAAAGATGAGTATGCTGGAAATGCCGGGGCTTTTTGTAAAAATACTGAATGGAAGCCATCTTGACAGTAAAAAAGTACTGCATTTTAAGACCAGTCGTCTGACAGTGGAAGCGGAAGGAGAACTTCCCACTGATATTGACGGAGAACTTGGCGCAAGTTTTCCGCTGCAGTTCAGTGTGCTGCATAACAGATTAAAGATTTGTACAGCAAAGAAGAACATGGGGGAAAAGTAGTTATGCTGCGAATGACAATGAGAGAGACAAAGGATTACGAAAAACTGGTAAAGTTTTTCGTAGAAAACAGACTTGAATTTGACGGTGACGAGGAGGTTGACACTGATATTATAAAGTGTTTTGAAATCGTTCACGGAAATGATGAGCATCTGACAGGGGCAGCTGTACTGGCAAAGAGGGAAGGACAATATATCATCGACGGAATTGCGGTAGATGCACCCTACAGAAAACTGAAAGTCGGGAAAATTCTCCTGAACAAGGTCGTGGAAACCGTAAGAGAACTGGGTGGGGATGCCCTCTATCTTGTGGCGCGTGCACCTGAATTTTTCAGAAAAAACGGATTTAAAACAATCAATGAGGATGAGGCGCCGAATTTCTTTGAGTGCAGATACTGTCCACAGTACCTTGTGGACTGCCATCCGGAAGTGATGAAGCTGGAGATCAGGTAATGGAAACGATGATGACAAAACTTCAGGAAAAAGAGAGTAACGGATATGATTACGACAGAATTCTCCAGGGAATTCTCGATGTGGGAGAAGAGATGGTTGTGGCAGGCGCTGAAGTCAGCCGGGTGGAAGACAGTATTTATCGCATGTGCCGCAGTTACGGCGCCGATCGGATCAATGTCTTTATCATCACCTCCAATATCCAGGTGACCATGGAAGCTCCGGACGGCAGAATACTGACTCATATCAGGAGAGTGGTGCGAAACGATGTCAATTTCGACAGATTGGATTATCTCAACGATTTGAGCCGTTATATCTGTACTGCGGTGCCGGATGTGGATCACTTGCAGAAGAAGCTGGATGAAGTGCTGAATCGGCCGCGGCAGCCGCTGATTCTGCGCTTTCTGGGCTGTATGTTTGCCGCAGGCGGATTCTCTGTCTTCTTCGGAGGAACATGGCTGGATGGCCTTGCTTCGTGTATTATGGGAATCGTGGTGGTTGTTTTTGAAATTTTTCTTGCAAGACGGGAGAAAAACCAGATTGTTTACAATTTTGTAGCTTCTGTCGTATCCGGAATCACCGCCCATCTGCTGGTGGGAATCGGAATCGGCGATAATGTGGATATGCTGATGATCGGAGGGATCATGCTGCTCATTCCGGGTATTGCTATGACAAATGCGATTCGCGATATGCTGATGGGAGATATTGCGACGGGTCTGCTCAGGCTCTGCAATACGCTTCTTATAGCAGCAGCCATTGCCTGCGGGTTCGCATTTACGATTCTGTTTCTGGGAGGTGTGCTATGATTGTACAGCTGGCAGCAGCCTTTTTTGGCTCCATCGGATTTGCACTGATGCTGAAGATTAAAGGAAGACAGATTCTTTATGCGGGAATCGGCGGACTCATAACGTGGGGCATATATCTGGCAACTTTTCCGTATCTTCAAAGTGATTTTGAGTGCAATCTGATAGCTTCTGTCTTTGTCGCAGTGTATGCGGAGGTAATGGCGAGAGTCAATAAAGCCCCTGCTACCATATTTCTGACAGCAGCCGCAGTACCTCTGATTCCGGGAGGAAAGCTGTATTATACTATGTACGGACTTGTCAGCGAGGATCAGACTCTGTTTGTGGAAAGCGGTACGTCGGCGGTTACCATTGCACTGGCCATTTCTCTGGGATTCGTCATTGTGGCGGTGCTGAACAAATATCTGAACAGATTTTTCTGGGCGAGAAAGCAGAGGAAACTGAAAAAAATACATGATGGAGAGAATCAGATGAATCTTACAAATCCGTAAGTTTTCTGTAATCAAGTTCTATGGAAGGCTCCCTTCTTTCACGGTACAATAAAAATACCGGATTGAAGGGGGTGTTTTTTTGAGAAAGCTTTGTAAACTTTGCGCAGTGATTCTGCTTTTGTGTCTTATGGTGACAGCACCTGTGATCTACCGGGGCTGTCAGCTGTACCACAATGCAACAGAAACTGCTTCTGTGGAAGAAAAAGTCTCAGAAATCAGAGATAACGCACAATATGTTCCTCTTTCTGACATGGATGAATATTTTGTTCAGGAGATAATTGAATCCGAGGACAAACGGTTTTACCGGCATTTCGGAGTTGATCTGCTGGCAGTGGCGAGGGCTGTAAAAAATGATATTATCGCAGGCGGTTTTGTGGAGGGAGGCAGCACCATTACACAGCAGCTGGCCAAAAATATGTATTTTGAGTTTGATAAAGTTATGGAGAGAAAAGTGGCTGAAGTTCTGGTGGCATTTCAGCTTGAGCATAAATATACAAAAGATGAAATTCTGGAGCTCTATCTGAATTGCATCTATTTCGGAGAAAGCTGTTATGGTATACAGGAAGCCTCAGCCCATTACTACAGCAAAGCGCCGGCAGAGTTAACCCGGGAACAGGCAGACAGTCTGGTCTATACCATCAAGTGCCCGAATCTCTACAACCCGGTGGCTCTGGCGGAAAACTGTGCGGAGTAATTGACATACTTTCTCCCTTTCAGAATACAATGTACTAATGTGAGTTTCTGGGAGGGAAAATATGATAAATACAACAGACGGCAATCATGATACAAATATGGCACATATTTGCGGTGAGGTGACAGAGGAACTGAGGCTGAATCATAAAACCTACGGGGAGGCTTTTTATACTTTTGAGATAGGAATTGTCAGAAACAGCGGATATGAGGATCAAATTATCGTCATGGTTTCAGAAAGAATTCTCTGCCAAGCGGATGTTAAAAAAGGTATTGTACTGGAGATTCAGGGTCAGGTGAGAACTTACAATGAAGAAGTGGACGGAAGAAACCGGTTGAATATTGTAGTCTTTGCAAGGGAGATGAGAGAAGTTGCAGAAGACGCCATGCCGAAGAATGAAATTTATCTGGAAGGATATCTCTGCAAAAAGCCTGCGGCCAGAACGTCGCCTCTGGGAAGAAAAATCTGTGATATCATGCTGGCAGTAAACAGAATGTACAATAAATCTGATTACATACCCTGTATCGCCTGGGGGCGAAATGCTCTTTATTCCGCAACTCTGGATGTGGGCGACAAGATAGCGCTTCACGGCAGACTGCAGAGCCGCCGGTACAAAAAGAAATGCGAGGATGGCGATGTACTGGAAAAGACCGCTTTTGAGGTGTCAATTCTTCAGATGGAAGAACCGGAGTAAAATAAGGACGAATCATGAAAGGATTTGTTATCATATATAACTCAAAACGCATGGAATCTGAAAAAAGAAACTGTGCGTTTTTCTTTGTTTGAATAAAAAGGATTATTTAGTGGAATCTCTCTTTGAAGAAAACAATATCACATATGATATAGTGCATCTGAAATAATGCAAAGGCAATGGTCAGATGTTTCAATAATGATAGAATCACCGGATTTTCTGTTGATAAAGATACCTGCTCTGTGATACAATAAAACAAGTATTTGTAAACAGGAAAGGAAGGATTCTGATACATGTTTAACAGAGATGGTGTGGATAACAGCACATACAATGTAGAAAACTTTGAATTTATCAAGAGAACCTCTCCGATTGTAGGAGAACTGATTGAAAAGGAATATAACAGACAGAAGAACAATATTGAACTGATCGCTTCTGAAAACTACTGTTCCGAAGCAGTTCTGGCAGCCTGCGGAAGCTGTCTGTCATGGAAATATGCGGAAGGCTATCCTTATGTGAGAACATCGGGAAATACCAGCAGATACTATGGCGGTACCAAGTTTGTGGATGAACTGGAGGAATACTGCTGCGACAAGTGGAGAGAGGTTTTTGATACCGATTACCATGTGAACGTACAGCCTCACAGCGGTTCTCAGGCAAACTTTGCAGCCTATAAAGCCATTCTGCAGCCGGGAGATACTATTCTGTCTCTTTCTCTGGACAACGGCGGACATCTGACTCACGGTTCCTCTGTAAACTTCAGTGGAAAGTTATATAACATGGTGTTCTACGATGTAGATGAAAAAGGCTTTATTGATATGGAGGATGTGAGAAAAAAGGCACTGGAATATAAACCGCAGCTGATTCTGACAGGTGCTTCCGCTTATTCGAGAATTATTGACTTTGCAGCCTTTGCAGAAATCGCAAAGGAGGCAGGCGCTTATTTCATGGTTGATATGGCTCACATTGCAGGTCTTGTGGCAGGAGGCGTGCATCCGTCTCCGTTTGGCTATGCAGATATTGTAACCACCACCACTCATAAAACTCTGAGAGGACCGAGAGGCGGCCTGATCTTTGCAAGACCTGAACTTGCCAAAAAGATCGACAGCGCTGTGTTCCCGTATGCGCAGGGGGGACCGCTGGAACATGTGATTGCCGGTAAAGCTGTATGCGCAGAAGAAGCTCTTCAGCCATCCTATAAAGAGTATGCCGCACAGGTTGTGGCAAACTGTAAAGCTTTCTGTGATGAATTCCTGAAACTGGGATATAAAGTAGTAACAGGAGGTACCGATAACCACGTATTCCTGCTGGATCTGCTAGACTTCCCGTTCAGTGGAAAGGATCTGCAGGATCGCCTTGACGAAGTCGGCATTACTCTGAATAAGAACTGTGTGCCGGGTGAAAAGCGTTCTCCGAAGGAGACAAGCGGCGTCCGTATCGGTACGGCACCGATGACCACCAGAGGCTACAAAGAAGAAGATTTCAGAGAAGTTGCCCGCAAAATCGATAAGGTGATCAAAGAAATGATGAAATAAGAGAAGATTAAAAGCCCTGAAGCGGGAACGCAGAAAGGGCTTTTTTCGTGCTGTTTTTTACGGTCTTTTCTGATCCTGTGCAGAAAAATAACTGACACAGGCATCGTAGAATTTCTGCATGACCGGTGTGAACTGCAGATTTTTTCGCCATATAAGACCGAGAATTCTTTTCTTTTTCGGATAAGTAATGTCAATGGGAACCACCTGATCTGACTCCAGCCGCAGAGCGGAGGTTTTTGTTGTAACGGAAACGCCTCTGTTTTCGATAACCATTTGATCACGCATGGTATAATCGCATTTCATAATGACATGAGGAACAAATCCCGCCTCCTCATACAGTTCTTCCAGAAACTGCTGAAGACTGGTTTCGTCACCCAGATTGACAAAACTCTGACCCGTGCATTCTCTCAAATCTATTTCTTTTCTGGATGAAAGTGGATTTGCCTTGTTTACCAGTAAAACCATGTCATCCTCATAAAGGGTTTTACAATTCAGTCCTGCGATCTCTGCAGAAGAAATTGCACCAAGATAAATGTCGATGACACCTTCGGACAGAGCCTTAACATACTCGCTGCCTTCCAGAGAACGTAGATCAATGGAGATCTCCGGCCATGTCACAGTGAACGAATGGAGTACATCCTGCCATATATAGGGACTGAGTATTCCCAGAATCAGATGACGATCGTCGATACCTTTCTGTTTCTGAAGCGCCCGCTCTCCGTTTTCCAGCAGATTAAAAACCTGTTCAATATAGTCAAAATAAATCTGTCCGTATTGTGACAGACGTATGTTTCTGCCTTTTTTCTCAAACAGGGGACATCCCAGTTCCTGTTCCAGTTTCTTAATGGTCAGACTGAGTGAGGGTTGTGAAATGTGCAGTTCTTCGGCAGTCCGGGAAACATGTTCATTCCTCGCAAGGCACAAAAAATATTTTAGCTGCAGCAGTTCCATGACTTGCTCCTTTTGAATCATAAATTCTGATTTATATATATATAAATTATTATATCTTGGACTGTTTCAAAATGCAATGGTATATTGTAAACAAAATTAAAACAATTGAGAATAGTCAAAAAAGGAGGATTCAATGGAAAACAGGGTCATTCGAATCGGCGTGGATGTGGGAGGAACCAATACCGACATCTGTGCAATAGATGAAGAAAGCGGAGCTTTAATGGTATACAAACTTCCGTCCTCCCTTCATGATCAGTCAGAGGCAGTGATTCAGGGAGTCAATGCGGTTGCTGAACAGAATGAATTTGACGGCAGCAGCGTGAAGCGTTTTATGCACGGAACCACAGTTGCGACCAATGCGATTCTTGAAACACGGGGTGTGAAAACAGCGCTGATTACAACAGGCGGCTTTCGTGACCTGCTGGAAATCGGCAGACAGAAAAGACCGTCTCTGTACGATCTGCAGGAAGATAAGGTTAAAACACTTATCAGCAGAGAGCTGCGGTTTGAACTGAATGAAAGAATGGACTGTCAGGGAAAAATTGTACGAGATATTTCCGAAGAGGAACTGCGAGATATCATCAGAAAGATTAAAGAAAGTGGAGCGGAAAGTATTGCAGTCATGCTGCTGAACGCTTATCTGAATCCGGAAAACGAAAACCGGATCCGGGAGATTATCGAAGAGGAACTTCCGGAAGTGTTCCTGACTGTGTCCAGTGATCTGTCCAAGCAGTTTCGTGAATACGAAAGACTTTGCGGAACAGTTTTAAATTCTTTTGTGGGGCCGGAAGTTAAAAAATATATGGATAATCTGAAAGCTACTCTGGAAAGCATCGGAATCGACAATATTTACATAAATCACTCCAACGGCGGTCTGATGTCAATTTCGGAATCCATGCGTTTTCCTATTAAGACCGGACTGTCAGGCCCTGCGGCAGGTGTCGTAGGCGCGCAGTACATTACTAATCTTGCCGGTGAGAAGGATCTGATCACCATTGATATCGGAGGAACAAGCACTGATATCAGTCTGGTGGTGGACGGACGTTTTGAGGCTTCAGATGAGAGAACAATCAGCGGATATCCTGTAAGAATTCCATCTATCGATATTTCCACTATCGGTGCGGGGGGCGGCAGCATCGGCTGGATTGACAGCGGCGGTGTGCTGAAAGTCGGACCTCAGAGTGCAGGTGCAAATCCGGGACCGGCATGCTATAACATCGGAGGAAAGAGGGCGACCATTACAGATGCCCGAGTTGTTCTGGGACATTTGAACCAGACGAAACTGCTGGGAGGAAGACTTCCGATTAACGCTGAGAAGTCAAAGGAAGCTGTGGGAGAACTGGCAAAGCGACTGAACATGGGACTGTATGAAACTGCCAAAGGAATTATTTCCATCAGCAATTCCAACATTGTGAAAGAAATAAAGAATGTAACCGTGGCAAAAGGCTATGATCCGAGCAATTTCTGTCTTGTCGCTTTCGGCGGTTCCGGACCGCTTCATGCCGCTGAACTGATAGAAGACATGCTCATCAGCAGAGCACTGATTCCAAAGACGCCGGGACTTCTTGCAGCCTATGGCCTGCTGACGGAGAATATGCGCAGAGACTTTGTGCAGACCAATGTAATTGAACTTCAGGAAGGAACCGTTCAGATTCTTACAGAACAGTTCGATGCTCTTGAAAATGATGCCGAAAAATGGTTTGACGATGAGGATATACCGAAGGAAAACCGCCGCAGAGAATATTTCCTGGATATGCGGTATAAAGGACAGAATCATGAAATTCGTGTGCCTGTAGACCGTGAAACGCTGAAAGACATATCCGGAATCAAGGATGCTTTCACAGAAGTTTATGAGCGACTTTATTCTTTCAGTTCCAAGGATGCTGTTCAGATTGTAAACTTTGGATTATCAGCTGTGGGAGATATCGTGTACCCGAAGATTGTAGCTGACGCATACAGCGGCGAGGATGCCTCTTCAGCAGAGATCGGCAGCAGAAGTGTCCGGGAATCTGAGAACTCTTTTGCAGAGTATACACTTTATGACCGTGAAAAGCTTCACTACGGCAATATCATCACAGGGCCTGCAATTATTGAACAGATGGACAGCACAACCATTGTTCTGCCGGGGCAGACAGCCAAGGTGGACGCATACCTGAACATTATCATTGAGCGAAAGTGAGGCGAAAGAAGAAAATGAAAAAGATTAACTCGATCAATCTGGAAATTATCGCCAACAGTATGAGTTCCATCGCAGAGCAGATGGGAGTGATTCTGTCAAAAACAGGATACAGTACAAACATCAAAGAAAGAAAAGATCTTTCTGTTGCGGTATTCAGCGCAAAAGGAGAACTGTTGTCCCTTGCACAGCATATCCCTCTTCACTTCAGTTCTCTGTCAGGAGCCGTAGAGGTTCTGACACAGAAATATCGTCCTGAAGAGATTTACGACGGAGATATCTTTATCGCCAACGATCCATACAGCGGGGGCGGTTCTCATCTGCCTGACATCGTCTTGTTGAAACCGGTCTTCTATAAGGACGAACTGATTGCATATATGGTCAATACCGGTCACCACGCCGATAAAACCAGAAAAGGATCGACGATTTATGACGAGGGACTGCGTATTCCGGTTATTAAACTCTATGAAAGAGGAAAACTCAATCAGGATATCATGGATCTGATCATGCTGAATTTCCAGATGAAGTATGAACGTCAGGGCGACATCAGCGCGCAGATGATTACCAATCAGTACGGCGCTGACAAACTGACAGAACTTATCGATCGTATCGGAATTGAAACCTTCAGAGAGTTCTGCCGGGAATGGCTCAGTTACGGAAAGAGGAAAGCAGAGGTTGCCATTGAGGCTCTGCCGGACGGAGACTATACCTTTGAGGACTTCATGGATGATGACGGTGCCGGAAATGAAGATTTGAAAATTGCGGCAAAGATTACCGTTAAAGGAAAGAATATCACTTTTGACTTTTCCGGTACCTGTCCACAGGTCAGCGGTCCGTACAACTGTGTGCCTTGCGCGCTGAAGGCGACAGTGTATTACGCAATGCTTTCAGTGCTTGATCATACCATTCCGGCAAACTCGGGTTTCTTTGACAGCATAGAGATAAAGGCAGAGCCGGGAAGTCTGGTATGGGCAACAGAACCGGCAGCTGTAGGCGACAGAGAAACCACATCACAGCGTATTGCCGATGTTATCTTCGGCGCTTTTTCCAAAATGAATCCGGAAATGGTGGTTGCTGCCGGAAACGGTGCAATGTCTTTCTTCTCCTTCTCGGGAAAAGACAGCAGAACAGGGAATCCGTATATCTATGTGGAAACCATAGGGGGCGGTTCCGGTGCCCGGTACAACAAAGACGGTCTTGATGCCGTACATGTGCACATGACCAATACCTCCAATCTGCCTGTAGAAGCACTGGAGATGGAATATCCTCTGATGGTGGAAAAATACGCGCTTCATGAAAACAGCTGCGGTCCGGGAAAATACAGAGGAGGACTGGGTATTGTACGTTCAATTCGTGTGCTTGACGAGAGTAAGGACACCGTGCTTGTAGCAGCAGCTACAGAGCGTTCCAGACGCAGACCATGGGGTCTTGCAGGCGGCGGTGAAGGCGGAAACGCATCTCTCAGAGTGATTCGGGACGGGAAAGTTATTTCCGATGTTTCAAAACCGCGCAATGTTGTTCTTCAGACTGATGATATCATTGAACTGATGACCGCAGGCGGAGGCGGTTACGGGCCGATTGGGGAAAGAGAAAAAGAAAAAATCGAAGCTGATTTGAGAGAAGGAATTATTGACCGGCAATGGATCAGGGATGCCGGAATAAGTCTGGATTAAAAAAAGGAGGTAAGAACTATGACGGAAAAAGAAAGAAAGCACGTTAGTCTGCCTTTGGCGATCTTTACACTGCTGATTGTAGCGGCAATCATGGCCGTTGGTCTTGCGGTGATGAAACTCAATACGATGGTCACCTTTATTCTTGCTCTGCTGGCAGTTTGCATCATCGCCATCTGTCAGGGAATGAAACTGGAATCCCTGCAGGAAATTATCCTGCAGGGATTCCGAAAATTCGCGCTGATCGGTATGATTCTGATCTCCGTGGGAATGGTCGTGGGTACCTGGATCATATCCGGAATCGTTCCGTCCATCATTTATTACGGACTGCAGATTTTCTCACCGTCATCTTTCCTTGCCCTGGGATTTGTCATCTGCTGTATCGTATCATTTTTTACGGGATCTTCCTATGCAGCGCTGGGAACTATGGGAATCGCATTTATGACCATCGGGTATGGCATGGATATTCATCCGGGACTGACTGCAGGCATGGCAGTTTCCGGTGCGGTATTCGGCGATAAAATGTCACCGTTTTCCGACACTACCAACATGGCTCCTGCTGCAGCGGGAACGGACATCTTTCTGCATATTAAATCCATGTTCTATACGGTGATTCCGTCCTTTATTATCACGGTGATTCTGTACTTTATTCTGGGGCTCAAATATGATACTGCATCCGGAGATTCTCTGGAAGGCATTGACAGCATCATTTCCAGTCTGGATGAATGCTTCAACATCTCTCCTGTTTTACTGATCGTACCTGTGCTGACCATTGTTCTGGTCGCTAAAAAGGTTCCGGCGATGATAGCTCTGGTTATCGGTGCCATTGCAGGCGTGATTGCCGCCCTTATCGCACAGCCTCAGTTTACATTCAATGAAGTGGTAACGGCCATGTCGACAGGATTCTATGAAGAGTTTGACAATGAGGCCTTGTCAAGTCTTCTGAACCGCGGTGGTATTTCCGCTATGATGTCTACTATTGTGTATTGTGTTTTTGCCATGGAGCTCGGGGAACTGATGTTTGAAATGGGTGTACTGTCTGTCATTCTCAGCAAGTTCAGTGACAAAATTCTCAAACCGTGCAACCTGATCATCACTACGCTGCTGTCCTGTCTGATTACGGTAATGCTGACTACATCTCAGTATATGGCCATTCTTCTTCCGGGAGAAGTATTCAGACCTTCCTACGACAAAGCCAGGATTGCACCTTATGTGCTTTCCAGAACGCTGGAAGACGGAGGCACTATTTTCTCATTCCTGGTTCCATGGTCAGCGGCAGCTATCTACAGTTCCGGTGTTCTGGGTGTTTCCACCCTTGAATATCTGCCGTATGCATTTCTGACGCTGCTGTGCCCGGTATTTGCCGTAATATGTGCCGTTACCGGAATCGGAGTCTTTGATTCCAATGATCATAAGCTGATCGGAAAAACGAGAAAAACTGTTGAATAAAGACAGAAAAGAAAGGGAAATAAAATGAAATTTGGTGTACTTAAAGATATCAAGAACGGAGAATTCCGCGTAGTAATGACACCGGCAGAAGTAAATATTCTCGTGTCTGAGGGCACAGAAGTTTATGTCGCCGCAAATGCAGGATATAAAGCAGGATTTGACGATAAAGCCTATGAGGAGGCCGGAGCTGTCATTTTAGAGTCCAATGAGGAAATCTGGAAGACCTGTGATTTTGTAGCCAAGGTAAAAGAAATAGAGAAAGAGGAATATGCTCTGATGCGGGAAGGACAGCTGATCTATTGCTGTGTTCATCCTGCCGCCCACAGAGAAGAAGTGGATGCGCTTCTGGAGAAAAAAGTTATAGCGATAACTGCAGAAGATTCGCACAGATACGGCTCGCCTAACTGTGAGGCAGCCGGCAAGGCAGGAGCCTTTATGGGTCTTTGGGCAATGCTTTCCACCAATGGCGGCTGTGGAAAATTTGTCAGCGGTCTGGGCGCTGCGCCGGGAATCAAAGCTGTGGTATGCGGTCTGGGCACCGTGGGAAAGGCGGCTGTTGAGGTGCTTTATTCCATGGGTGCATGGGTATCTGCTGCCGATATCAATATCGGTGTACTGCGAGAGGTATCCTCCAAATATGAAGGAAAGGTCAACACATTTGTTTCTAACCGCTACAATCTGGCAAAGGAAATCGCCGATGCAGATCTGGTGATCAACTGTGTAAGATGGCCGAAAAACGCCACAGAGTTCATGATCGACCGCTCCATGGTGGCATCAATGCACAGGGGCGCAGTGATCGTAGATGTAAGCAATGATTACGGATGTATTGAAACATTCCACGAAACGACTCATGAGGACCCGATCTACATTGAAGAAGGTGTGGTTCATTACTGTGTGAGCAATATTCCGGGAGCCATTGCCGGTTCCACTTCACAGGCATACGCAGCTAGTGTGCTACCTCATTTCCAGTCCATCATAAAGCACGGATTAGAAGAAGCCTGTGCGAGAGACGGATTCCTGCGAAGAAGTCTGACTGCCTACAAGGGGTACCTGACTCACGAGGAGACCAGCGGAATTCAGAACAGACCATGTGTAATGCCGGAAGTGATTCTTGGAATCCTGGATCGGTATCTGGATCCGGCGCCTGCAGCCACGGTTACGAAATCGGACAATTTTTACCCTGAATTCAAATAGATGGGGGAGATGTTTCATCTATGGAAATTAAAAATCATGGACTGTCTGAAGTTTTTGAACTTGCATTA
>CASEOD010000148.1 GCA_949289445.1 uncultured Eubacteriales bacterium | reverse complement strand
CTTCCGAGAGTGAGTCTGAATCCAGCACAGAGGAAACGTCTTCTGAGAGCGGGTCTGAATCCAGCACAGAAGAAACCTCTTCCGAGAGCGAGTCAGAGTCTTCTACAGAGGAAACCTCTTCCGGGAATGAGACAGAATCTGCCACAGAAGAACTTCCTTCCGAGAGCGAGTCTGAATCTGCCACAGAAGAACTTCCTTCTGAAAGTGAGACGGAATCTTCCGTAGAGCAGCTCCCTTCTGAGAGCCAGACTGAAACCGCATCACAGCAGCCCTCCGAGAGTACGACGGAAACAGCCGGTACGGGCGAGACAGCAACTGAGGAAAGCACAGCGGCGGCTCCTGTCGAGACAGAAAGCAGCACAGAGCAGACCGTTTCTGAAAGCGTGGCGGCAGAAACTGCTGCACAGAGCGAGACCGTTCAGGCGGCCAGCGCTGCAGCTTCTCATACGGCAGTATCTTCCGCAGGAAGCTCTGTTGCGGAGTTCGCACTCCAGTTTGTCGGCAACCCTTACGAGTACGGCGGGACAAGCCTTACGAACGGAGCTGACTGTTCCGGCTTTGTAATGAGCGTATATGAGAACTTCGGTGTATCCCTTCCTCATTCCTCCTCAGCGGACAGAAACGTCGGTACGGAGGTGGCAGGAGGCCTGAGCAGTGCTCAGCCGGGCGATATCGTCTGCTACAGCGGACATGTGGGAATCTACATTGGAAACGGTCAGATCGTGCATGCCAGCACGGAAGAAACCGGAATTAAGGTTTCCGATGCGGATTACAGAACGCCGATCACGGTCAGAAGAATCTTCAACTAAAAAGAGAGAAATACATGGGACGGTCCAGAGGGATCGTCCTTTTTTCTATTTATAAAGATTCAGATAAATGAAAACTATTGTCAGATATTTCAATTTTTCCCTGTCTATTGTCAGAATGGTAGTATATTGTAGAATGTGCACAAAGAATGTCGATATATGGAGAAAACCGGAAAAATTGCCCACAAAGTTATCCACATAAAAAAACCGGCATTTCAGAGGGACAAACAGTTATACACGAAGTTATCCACATTATCCACAGATTGAGATGTGGAAAAGGAACTGTTCGTAAGACCGTTTATTGGAACGGATGTTTTGGCGAGTTCCACGAATTTTACAAAAAAATTACAAAGATATCACAGACAGGGATTGACAGAAAGAAGGAATTATTTTCTGTAAAATTCTGAAAACATTGAAGCAATTCTGCGGATATGGTATAATCCTGGTAAGGAAAAGAGCTTTTTCCTAATATGAAACAGAAGGGATGATCGGCATGAAATTCATTATCAGCGGGAAAAACATCGAAATTACCCAGGGCCTGCGCAGTGCGGTTGAAGCGAAGATCGGAAAGCTTGAGAAGTACTTTACGAAGGAGACGGAAGTACAAGTTACCCTGAGCGTGGAGAAGGACAGACAGAAAATTGAGGTGACGATCCCTGTGAAAGGAAGCATCATCAGATCGGAACAGACGAGCAATGATATGTACGTGTCCATCGATCTGGTGGAGGAAGTGATCGAGAGACAGCTTAAAAAATATAAAAATAAGATTACGGACAAGCACCAGAGCGGGGGCAATTTCCAGCCGGCATTTCTGGAGAAGGAATTTCCGGAGGAGGAAGAGGTTCAGATCGTCCGTACCAAAAAGTTTGATATCAAGCCCATGTATCCGGAGGATGCATGCGTGCAGATGGAGCTTCTGGGACACAACTTCTTCGTATTTTTCAATGCGGAGACAGAACAGGTGAACGTGGTGTATAAGAGGAAGGGGAACACCTACGGCCTGATCGAGCCGGAATATTGATGCCAGTGTGAAAACGTCGGCGCCGCGCATAAATGCGCGGCGTCTTTTTTGATATCTTTTTTCATATACTGGATAGAAAAAAGCGTTGGAGCCGCCATGAAAAACTGCGGAAAATGGAAGCGGCTGCTCATCCCCGGCCTTTTGCTGATTCTTCTGCTTGCCGTCCGAAAGGAGAATCTGCTTCCGGAGGGATATGAAACCAGAGAAATCAAAGAGGCTTTCGAGAATCCGCGTCAGTTTCAGGCCGGGCGCGCAGGGAAAACGAAGAAAAGCGGAGAAACAGATGCCGGTCCTCTTCAGGCGGAAGAGGCGCGGATGGCG
>CASEOD010000147.1 GCA_949289445.1 uncultured Eubacteriales bacterium | reverse complement strand
TTGTGCACAATGCCTAAGATCCAAACGACTCATTGCACTTACCTATATCCATTATAATAAAGTCCTAACCCCACCCTACAGCCGCGCGGTTTATCCGCGCGGCTTTAGTTTTGGGTTATTGCCTTTTCATTACTTACTGTTTTTCAATTTTAATTCTGATTCTCTTTTTACCTTTTTTATTCTTCCGTTTTTCCGGATTTCCCTGCAGAATCCTTCCGCATAGACTGGTGAATTTATAAATGTATCGGAACAGTCCCTCTGTTGCAATCAGGAACACCACCAGCAGCATCATGGCCTGTGTGGATATCTCATTGATCCCGAAAAAGTCTTTCTGGAAGAAAAGGCAATATCCCATACCAAAAAGCATAACTGCAATGAGCCCCACATGGAACGCATTGGTCGGTTTTGCAACTTTCCCCAGAATCATGAAGCCCACCAGCGCCACCAGAATAGTACAGGATGTGGAAATACATTCACTCTCTATATCAAAGACCTGACCGAAAATTACCAGAGAGCTGACACTGATAAATGTAGTCAGCCCTGCCGGCGCAGCCATCTTAAACACATTTCCGAAGAAGGTTCCTCTGATCCTGTTCTTATTCGGCTCCAGAGACAGAATGAAAGACGGTACGCCGATGGTAAACATGCTGATCAGTGTAATCTGTGAAGGTTTCAGTGGATAGGATAACACGCTGATCATAGAGAACAGTGCAAGCAGCAGAGAGAAAATATTTTTTGTCAGAAAAAGACTGGCGGTTTTTTCAATATTATTAACCACTCTCCGTCCTTCTGCCACAACGGACGGCATTTTGGAGAAGTCAGAATCCATCAGTACCAGCTGTGCCGCATTAGAAGCCGCTTCACTTCCCGAAGCCATAGCAATGGAGCAGTCGGCATCACGCAAAGCCAGAATATCGTTAACACCGTCGCCCGTCATTCCAACAGTCTTGCCTTGCTTTTTCAGCGCTTTTACAAACATTCTCTTCTGTTCCGGTGTCACGCGGCCGAATACCGTATACCGTTCCACCGCCTCAAAAATTGCCCGCTCATTGACCAGCTGTCTGGCGTCAATATATCGATCAGCGTTGGCAATTCCGGCTTCCATAGCCACATTAGACACCGTTACAGGATTATCTCCGGAAATCACCTTCACTTCTACACCGTTATCCGCAAAATACCGGAAGGTTTCTCTTGCTGATTTGCGAATAGGGTTAGTCAGATATACCAGCCCCAGAAGACGTGCTTTTCCCCGAAGAGACTCTCCTGTGGGCACATCCTCTGTCTGTGCAAAGGCAAGAACACGGTAGCCCTTTTCGCTGACACTGTTAATTTCCTCTTCATAATACGCAAATGCATCACGCAGTACAAACTCTGGTGCGCCCAGCACATAATTACCATCCTGATAAGAAGCGCCGCAGTATTTATATTTTGAAGAAAAAGGACAAACGCTGAGGGTTGCCCGTCCTGAGCGTTCTGTAAAATAGCTCTGCATTGCCGCCATAGTAATATTATCCGCATTCTGCGCGTGAACCAGATCGCCCAGCATTCTGGAAAGTTCATCCTGATCGATCCGATCATCCATTTTCTGCAGATTAGCCACTTTCATCTCATTTTCAGTGATCGTGCCGGTCTTGTCCACACAGAGAACATTAACTCTTGCAAGAGTTTCAATACACCGCATGTTCTGCACCAGCACGTCCTGTCCTGCCAGTCTCATGGCACTGACAACCATGGCAATACTTGCAGTCATATACAGACCTTCCGGACTCATACCCAGCACTGCTGCTACCATAGAAGTTACACTTTCAGAAAAGCCGTCCTCAAGATTAAAGCACT
>CASEOD010000146.1 GCA_949289445.1 uncultured Eubacteriales bacterium | reverse complement strand
GAGACTCCCGCTGCATAACTGACCACATCTTTGGGAAGCCCCGGAATCAGATACAGCAGAAAAACTATAATATATGCCCTTCTGCTGTTCAGCCGTTTGACAAAATGATTGGTTTTCTCCTGACCGATGAACAGATGTACCGCATCTTTACCCAAAATCTTTGCCAGATAAAAGGATACGGAAGTTCCCAGCAGAGCACCGATAACAGAAAATAAAAGTCCCGGCAGAAATCCGTACAGATATCCTGCCGCGAACTGAAAGGCCTGCCCGGGAATAACACTGATCACGATCTGCAAAACCTGAATGCCGATATAGATAAAAATGCTTTCAAACCTGTATTTTTCCAGATATTTCAGTACATCTTCAAAAGACTTGAACTGATCGATAAAATCTCTCTGAAAAAACCAGATATAAAGCGGGACTGCCACAACAATTGCAATAAGCAGCAGAAGCTTTAAAACCGACAGAAACAGCCTTGTCTTTTCAGCTGATTTGATATTACGTTTCACATCATCTTTTGTCTTATGCGCATTTTCTTTCCATGATTCTTTATCCATAAAAACCTCAATCCCGAATCTCGTTAAATCCGAATATCAATTAACCCCTTTTTATAAAGCTGGTGAATTGACTTGATCACGCCGAATTTCGAATGTTCGTAAGTCAGTCCGCCCTGAAAATATACAATATATGGTTCGCGAACAGGCGCATCGGCACTCAGTTCAATGGACGATCCCTGAACAAAGGCGCCCGCCGCCATCACCACATCCGATTCATAGCCCGGCATTGCCCATGGTACCGGAGTCACATGAGAATCTACAGGCGCAGCAGCCTGAATTCCTTCGCAAAATGCAACAACAGCCTCCGGTGACCCCAGTTTCACCGACTGAATAATGTCGCTTCTGGAATCCTCCATCTTTGGACACACCTCAAATCCCAGCATCTCATAGACCTTTCCACAGAGCATTGCCCCTTTTACTGCCCCGTTTACCACTTTGGGAGCCATAAACAGTCCCTGCAGCATGGCTCTGGTCTGGCCGAAGGTGAGTCCGCATTCGCCTCCGATACCCGGACAGGTCATACGATAAGAAATTTTATCAATCAGATCCCTGCGGCCACACACATAACCGCCGGTCAAAGCCAAACCGCCTCCCGGATTTTTGATCAGAGATCCTGCCATGACGTCCACACCCACATCAGTAGGTTCCTGAATATCGAGAAACTCTCCGTAACAGTTGTCCGCCATGCAGACAATCTCCGGGTTGATGCTGTGAACAAAAGCGGCGGTTTCTTTTATTTGGTCTACAGTAATTGAATTACGCCAACTGTATCCTGTTGCTCTCTGAATGGATACCATTCTGGTTTTATCTGAAATGACCTTTCCCAGAGTTTCCAGATCGATAGAACCGTCCGGAAGCAATTCAACCTGTCTGTAAGTGATCCCATAGTCCCTGAGAGAACCCATTCCCTCTCCCCTGATGCCGATTACCTCTTCCAGTGTATCATAAGGGCCTCCACTGCAGTATATAAGTTCATCACCGGGGCGAAGCACTCCCATCAGGGTAATGGCCAGTGCATGAGTTCCATTGACGATGGTGGGCCGCACCAGGGCTGCTTCTGTGCCGAAAATATCAGCATAAACCCGTTCCACCGCATCTCTGCCGGGATCATCGTAACCATAGCCTGTATTCCAGGCAAAATGCATGTCCGCAATTCTGTTCTTCTGCAAAGCGGACAACACCTTGTACTGATTGTAGGCCGCTATGTCGTCCATCTTTTTAAATGCAGGCGAAACTGCTTTTTCTGCTTTCTCTACAACTTCTAATACATCGGCATGTATACCGAGCTTCTTAGTCAGTAATTCATCTGTGTAATTCATAACATCTCCATTTACAGTAACTGTAACTACAATTATAATAACTGAAAAATTCTTGTAAATCCCTTTTATGAATTCTTCAAAAACAATTAAGACTTCCTTTATTTTTCCGTTCGTTCCTTTTCCCATTCCATGCCACTGACCAGATCTCTTTTTACGTTCTGTTTATGTCTGGCATAAAGCTGTGTGGTGGTTACCTGCTCGTGATCCAGCAGAGCTGCCACGTCATAGATGGAATTTCCCCTGCCGATGAGGCTGGTGGCTGCAGTAGCACGCAGTTTGTGCGGGCTGTAACCTGCTTTTGACGTGGTGTTGAGAGCGATAGCGGTATATTTCTTGACAAGTTCTCTGATTTGCCTTCCCGTCATTCTTTTACCCTGCAGAGAAAGAAACAGAGCGTCTCTGTGCAGAGGCTCAAGTGTATCGTCTGACGGTCTTTCATTTTCCAGATAGTCTTCCACCACGGCAGTTACCGACTGATTCAGAGGCATGATCGACTCCTTGCCTCGCTTACGGTAAATCTTGAATTCTCCCCTTGAGAAATTGAAAGATGAAACGTTCAGCTGCTGAAGTTCGGAAAGCCGCAGTCCATAAGTCAGAAAAAGCAGTAAAATCGCCTTGTCCCTTTTTTTTGTCTTCTGCCAGTAGGCATAAGCGTGGCTGGTAAGCCCCGTTCCATTTGTAACCGCGTCCAGCATGATCATGACTTCATCGTCCTGCAGCGCTTTAATTTCCTGTTCTCCGGCTTTTGGAACCCTGATTGGATCAAATCCGTCCGTAATGTTTTTTTCCAGCAAACCGTCACGGTAAAGCTGCTTGAACATTACGGAAACAGAAGATTTCTTTCTGGCCAGAGTCTTGTTGTTGTTCTCATAGATGTAAATGTTTTTATTTGTTTCCACTTTGTATTTTCTGCAATAGTCAAGATAAATATTTACATCGGCAGCCGTGACTGTTCTGAATTCATTCAAAGTAATTCCTGAGGCATCTTCAGCCTCAGTCAGATCAGTCTCGTGAACCAAATAGTTGCAGAAGAACTTAATGTCATGAAGATAGGCAAGACGGGACATGGGAAGCACATTTCCCTTCAGGTAAATAAAAAAGCCTCGGAGAAAACCGGGAAGTTCCCCTTCTATATCCTCACATTCCTGAAATATCTGTGCCTCTTTCTGTATGATATTGTCCGGCTTATCACTTTTATTGTGAATTTTTAATTCTTTTCCAGCCATTTGAAAATCTCCTCCAGACAGGCTTCATCGTTGTCATATCCGGAAATGTCAAACCATTTCATGGTTTCATATCGCTTGAACCAGGTCATCTGACGCTTTGCATAGTGGCGGGTGTTCTTTTTTACCAGATCCACTGCAGTATCTAGATCATAACGTCCCGACAGATATCCGATGATCTCTTTATAACCGATCCCTTTCATAGAAATATCATCTTCCGTAAGACCCCTGTCCAGAAGTCCCCGTACTTCATCCACCAGACCCGCTTCCATAAGAAGGTCCACTCTCCGGTTGATGCGCTCATAAAGCTCCTGTCTGTCTCTGGTCAGACCGATGAGTCGTGTGCCGTAATCAGTGCAGGGCGTCAGATCTTTTGAAAAATCCCTGACTTTTTCTCCGGACGCGGCTGCTTCTATGGCGCGAATCACCTTTTTAACATTATTGGGATGAATCCGCGAAGCAGCATCGGGATCCAGTTCTTTCAGTTTCTCAAATACAGCTTCCGCTCCTGAGCTCTCCGCCAGCGCATAAAGTTCCGCCCGGAAGCTTTCATCGGCAGGAGGCGCACTAAAATCCATATCGTAAAGCAGAGCGTTGAGATAAAGCCCTGTACCCCCTGCAATGACAGGTGTCTTTCCTTTGGAAAAAATTTCTTCTATGGCAGCTTTTGCAAGGATCTGATACCTGGCTGCGGAAAAGGGTTCAGACGGATCAATCTGATCTACCAGATAGTGTTTCACCCGGGACTGTTCTTCAACTGTCGGTTTAGCGCTGCCGAGATCCATATACTTATACAGCTGCATGGAATCACAGGACACGATCTCACCACCGATACGGAGGGCTGTTCTGATGGCATATTCAGTTTTTCCCACGGCCGTCGGGCCGCAGATAACAATGATATTTCGATTCATGTTATACCCGCTTAAACATTTTTTCTATTTCATACTGTGAAAACCTGATAAAGGTTGGTCTGCCATGTGGACAGGAAAACGGATTTCTGCAGGCTGAAAGCTGACTGAGCAGCGATTTCATTTCTTCCATGGACAGATGATCATGGGCTTTTACGGCAGATTTGCAGGATCTGGTAATCAGCCTGTTGAGAACCACGGTATTCATCAGCTTTATGCCCTCACTGAGGCTGTCAACAAACTCTTTCACAAAGTTTTCAGACTCAGATATAGTCATAAAGGCCGGAATCTCTTTAACAACATAGGAATTGTGACCGAATTCCTCCACAAGAAATCCCATATCTGTCAGAGTGTCAAGCCAGTCATATTCCGTTTCCTTTACAGCAGGAA
This sequence comes from uncultured Eubacteriales bacterium, assembly GCA_949289445.1. Taxonomy (GTDB): domain Bacteria; phylum Bacillota; class Clostridia; order Peptostreptococcales; family Anaerovoracaceae; genus Senimuribacter. Next base: position 14,881 of record CASEOD010000146.1, on the reverse strand, counting down.
GAACTTCAATGATAATTGGAGTCAAAATGATCTGTCGAGGTTTTTCTCCGGACATATATTCTGCAACCAGCTTTTCATAGAACACCCGTTCGTGGGCGGCATGCTGATCTATGAGATAAAAGTTATTTTCATCTTCGGCAGTAATGTAGGTATGAAAGATGACTCCTGTCAGTGTCAGCTCGCTGAAATCAAAGGGTCTCAGTACCGGCTCGGAAATATCGATGCGGGGGCGCAGAGAAGATTCCTTTTCTTCCCGGTTCAGAAAAGATACAGTAGATTCTTTCTGCGGTTGCCGGTTACTGCAGTTTAAATCCCGTGTCATCTCCGAAAGATGTTTCTCTTCCTCTTTTCTTTCCTCCCAAGAGAGATTCTCGGAGCAGCGGTAATCAGACTGTTCTTCTTTAACAGAAGTCTCTCTCCTTTTTGTAGTCAATATCTGTTTTATGTCAACTTGATTTTCAGATAGTTTTTCTTCCTCGATCCGGGTCGGATCTCTGAACGGATTTCTTATTTCAGTTACAGCTTCTTTTGTTCCCAGTGCTTCTGTAACAGCCTTGGCAACCAGTTCCGTAATCTCTGATTCTCTGTCAAAGCGGACTTCACGTTTATTGGGATGAATATTGACATCCAGTTCAGACGGATCTGTCTCGATAAATAAAAAAGCTACCGGATACCGTCCCTCGAAAAGGCGTTCTCTGTATCCTTCCGTCAGTCCCTTCTCTATGACCTTACTGGAAACCACACGCCCGTTTACAAAGAATATTTGATTTTTCCGGTTTGTTCTGGACAGAGACGGTCTTGAAATATATCCGGTGACATGATGATTGCCTTTCGAACTGCAGACAGGAACCAGATCACTGTATTCCCTAAGCTTGTAAACCGCTGAGATGGCAGCCTGAACATCTCCCTTTCCTGCTGTGGAAAAAACGATATTTCCGTTATTGATGAAACGAAATTTTATCCCGGGATATGCCAGCGCAATCTGAGACATAAAATCGATAATTTGTCCGCTTTCTGCTCCGTCTGATTTGAGAAACTTTCTTCTTGCCGGAGTGTTATAGAACAAATCTGTGACAATGACGGTAGTTCCGTCAGGGCATCCCGTACCTGAATTCTGCAGAACCTCGCTGCCGTGGATCAGAAGTCTCACGCCCAATTTGCTGTCTCTCGTCTTAGAAACAAATTCTGTCCGTGTCACCGCTGCAATACTTGCCAGTGCCTCTCCGCGGAATCCCAGCGTTTTTATGGCATCCAGATCTTTTGCCGATACGATCTTGCTGGTGGCATGGCGCAGAAAAGCAGTTTCCGCCTCTTCTCTGGGAATACCACAGCCGTTGTCTGTGACACGAATATATGATTTACCGCCATTTCTGATTTCCACGACGACAGAGTCTGCTCCTGCATCCACAGAGTTTTCCACAAGCTCTTTTACAACAGATACAGGTCGTTCAACAACCTCGCCAGCGGCGATTTTATCTGCTACATTCTTTTCCAATACTCTAATCATGGATTGCTTCCTTTAATTCCTCTAAAATACCGATGGCCTGAGACGGCGTAATCTCCATCAGATTCAGGCGACGAATCCTTTCAATGATGGGATGCTCTGCCGTCATAAAAAATGATAACTGCTGTTCTTCCGGTTCTATCCTGTCTTCAGATGACAAACAGGTTACATGGTCCGGACAAAAGGTTTCCGACTGAATCTCCGCGGCTCCTTCTTCCAGCTGTCTGAGTTTTCTCTGTGCGTTTTCCAGAAGAACAGACGGTACACCGGCCAATTTTGCCACATGAATTCCGTAGCTGCGGCTTGCCGGTCCTTCCACAATCTTGTGCAGGAAAATGATGTTTCCGTTTTCCTCAGAAACGTCCACATTGAGGTTTCTTACTCCTTTAATCTGATCTTCCAGAGCTGTCAGCTCGTGATAATGGGTCGCAAACAGAGTTCTGATATGTGTATGTTCGTTACAGAGATAGTCTACTGCTGCCCAGGCAATGGACAGACCGTCATAGGTACTGGTTCCCCTGCCGATTTCATCCAGGATGATCAGGCTTCGCTCCTTTGAGCAGTTCAGAATATATGCCAGTTCGCTCATTTCGACAAAGAAAGTGGACTGACCCTGAGCCAGATTGTCAGAAGCTCCGATTCTGGTAAAAATCCTGTCCACAACACCTATCCTTGCATATTCGCATGGTACAAAACAGCCGGCCTGTGCCATCAGTACAATGAGCGCAGTCTGCCTCATATAGGTGGATTTTCCCGCCATATTGGGGCCGGTAATAATCAGCATACTGGTATCTGAATGATTCAAATAGGTATCATTGGAAACGAACATACCGTCTGAAATCATCTGCTCGATTACCGGATGACGGCCTTTTTCTATCTGCAGTTCAAAACTCTCATCGATGACAGGTCTGGTATAACCCAGTTTGCAGCCTACATTGGCAAAGCTGCACAATACATCCAGCTGTGCAATAGCCTGAGATGTCTGCTGGATTTCTCTGATTTCGGTCTGAATTTTTTCTCTGATTTCGGTAAACAGCTCATATTCCATCCGGTTAATCTTGGTTTCGGCATTAAGTACCAGATTTTCCATTTCTTTCAGTTCCGGAGTAATATACCGTTCATTATTGACCAGAGTCTGCTTCCTGATATAGTTTTCAGGCACAAGATCCGCATTGGATTTGGTCACATCGATATAATATCCGAAAACCTTGTTGTACCCTACCTTTAAAGTACGAATTCCGGTTCTTTCTCTCTCCGTGTTTTCCAGATTGGCTATCCACTGCTTCCCGTCTCTGATAGAAAACTTGATATCGTCAAGCTCTTTGGAATAGCCATCTTTGATAAGCCCTCCATCTTTGACGGTAAAAGGCGCGTCTTCTCTGACTGCATCATCGATAAGACGATGAATATCCTTCAGCTCGCAAATCTGTTCATCAAGCTGCCTCAGCAGATCAGCCCGGGCATAGCTCAGATTCCCCTTTATATCGGGAAGTACCGCCACAGAATTTTTCAGTGCGATTAAGTCCTTTCCGTTGGCATTTCCTGAAGCAATTCTTCCTGCCAGGCGTTCAAAGTCATATACCTGTTTCAGAGCTTCCCTCAGATTGTTTTCCAGAACCGGCTGCTGTGAAAGCTCTTCCACTGCATCCAGTCTCAGATTGATTTCTTCTGCATTATTGAGGGGTTCCCTGAGCCACTGCTTCAGCTTTCTGCTTCCCATGGCCGTTCCGGTCTTGTCAAGGACGCCAAGGAGCGAGCCCTGCACTCTTTTTTCATACAGTGTCTCTGTAATCTCAAGGTTTCTGAGCGTTGCCTTGTCAAGAGACATGTGTTTGCCCAGTTCGTAAAACCGGCAGCAGGTCAGCTGTCTCAGACTCTGTTTCTGAGTTTCCAGAAGATAAGAAAGCAGCGCTCCCAGAGACAGGACACATAAGCTGCGGTCGGAAAGACCCAGAGACATCAGAGAAGAAGCTCCAAACTGTGCCTTAATGGCATCTGCCGCTGCTTTTTCCGTATAATAAGAATCGTTCCTCACAAAGACAAAGGCTCCTGTCACCGTCTTGAGTTCTTCTTCATCCCAAAGCAGCAGTGAAGACTCATTGATGATGATTTCTCTGGCATCAATCTTGGCTAATTCATTGAGGGCATCTTCAATGCGATCCGGGCTGTTCAGACTTTCTGTAGTATAAAGTTCCCCGGTTGAAATGTCACAGTAGGAGATGGACATCCCCTGCTTATCTATAAAAACGGAAGCAAGATAATTGTTTTCCGTTTCTTTCAGCATAGACTGAGCAGTAACCGTTCCCGGGGTCACAATCTGAATGACTTCCCGTCTTACAATTCCTTTGGCTGCCGACGGATCTTCCATCTGTTCACAGATAGCAACCTTATAGCCTCGCTCCACCAGACGGGCGATATAGGTGTCTGCTGAATGAAAAGGTACCCCGCACATGGGTGCCCGTTCTTCCTGTCCACAGTTTTTTCCTGTAAGAGTCAGCTCCAATTCTCTGGATACCAGTTTGGCATCTTCAAAAAACATCTCATAAAAATCGCCTAATCTGAAAAACAGAATACAGTCCCGGTATTCTGCTTTAATATCCAGATATTGCTGCATCATTGGTGACAGTTTAGTTTTGGCCATTTATTCAGCTCCTTTAGTCTGTGTTGCTTAAACTTTATTCCTCATCTGTTATTTATCTAAAAAAATATTATATCAAATTTTTTCCCTTATTGCAAAAAATACAGTTCTTTGATTCGTAATTTCTTACCGTTTCAGTACTTTTTACTTTTCTCCATCACATAATTCTTCAGAAAAACTCCTTTGCGTTCCACTTCCTGACTTCTGATCACCCGGTATCCCCGATTTTCAAAAAAAGGCCTGGCCGTAACGGAGGCATGGGTAACAATTTTCTCTGCGATAACTTCCTTCTCTAAAAGATCACAGATTGCAGATGCGATTCCCTGCCTCTGACAATCCTTATGAACGTACAGTCTGTCGAGATAACCGTCAGTGGAAATATCTCCGAATCCTGTTATCCTGCCGTTTTCCACCGCAACATAAGTTATATTTTTTAACAGTCCCGGATTCCATGCCTTCACATCAGTTCTGCCGTCAGCCCAGGCATCGAGCTGGATCTCCGAGTAGTCTTTTCTGTTGACACTATGTACCGTATTATAAAACAATTCAAGGATTTCACCACAGTCTTCCTGTCTGTATCTGCGAATTTTCATAGTTTTTTTCTCCGTCTGAATCTAGTATTTTTTTGAAATCCTGTAAGTATAGATAACATCAACAGGAACCATTACAGCCAGAATCCCCATTGAACATGCAAAGCAGACAAATCCTCTTGTAAAAACAGATACAACAATCATCAGAAATCCCGCGGCCGCTGCCATAAACCCACCGAAACGCTGACTCTGATGCCAGACAGTTTCATTTTTCATACTCCATGCGGTTCTGAGTCCTATGATGGAATTCCTTGAGATTCCAGGCATAATGCGACCGATAACCACCATAAATATGCCAAGAAGAATGAACAGCAGCTGCATCAGATCAACCGGAACTTCAGACAAGTTTTCCACTTTAGCATAACTTGTATAGATGAAATAGAGATCCATCACATTAAAGATTAAAAACGATGCAATCCCTGTAATCAGACATCCCTTCTCATTTTTTTCTCTCTTTTCTTCTGACTGCTCCATCTTAGCTGCGAGTTTCATGACTCCAATCATCACCAGTCCCATCAGAATCGACAGCAAAGGCAGAATCAGAGTCTCATATTTGCTCCCCCAGCGAGTAACCTGGTTGTCAAAACCATAATGAGCCGGAATCTGATCCGGTAAAAAAATCAAGGCAATCAATGTTACCGGCAGAGGCAAAAACATAGTAATACAGAAAATAATTTTAAATACTTTCATAATCTCACCTCAGTGCTTACGCCTGTCCGATTGTACGGAAGTCGTCATCAGCCTGTCTTCAGATAAATTATACCTCTTCCGTTTGAGTGAGTCAATGTTGCGCTTGACCTGAGCAAATCAGAGTTCCCGATGGATCCGAACAAATCTGCACTCGATGAAATTAACCAGAACTGTAAATTTTGGAAAAAAAGAGTATACGAATTTGGTCAAAATAGCTGAGTGAAAGCACCATTTTTTACATATTGTTCCATTTTTATCAACCAGAATGATTTATCAATATAAAAAAGTGTATAAAAAACAAAGGAACCCCGCAATGAGCTCATACTCAAAATGCAGGATTTTGTATTATCCGGTTAACCGACTTCCATATTTATACTCAGAATAGCAACTTTTCCGGATTTTGGTTAACAGAAATCTGAAAATCAGTTTTTTTCCGTCACATCGATGATCCATAGAGCAATCTGCTCCCGCCCGGGCGGAAGCAGATTGTCTTTCTTACAGCTGTATCTTATTCTTCTCCGCAAAATGCCGTTTTGTTTCTGACACGACCACACCAGACAGTCCTACCAGTGCGATCAGGTTAGGAATCGCCATCAGACCGTTTAAGGTATCCGCAATGCTCCATGCCAGACTCAGTTTCATTGTTGCACCGACAAAAATAATCACGATAAAAATAACCTGATATACCCTTTCCGCTTTTGTACCGAGAAGGAATTCGATACAGCGGGAACCGTAAAGCGCCCAGCTGAGAACAGTGGAAAAGGCAAACAGAATCAGACAGAGAGCAATGACAAGAGCGCCTCCTTTTGCCGAGAACACACTGCCGAGAGCGGCTGCATTCAGAGAAGTATCTCCTTCAATACCGATAACATACTCTACAGCACCGGCTTTTGCAGCCAGAAGCACAGTAAGACCGGACAAAGTACAGATAACGATGGTATCCATAAACACTTCAAAGATGCCGTAAAGCCCCTGTTTTACCGGATCGGTTTCTGAAGTTGCGGCATGAGCCATAGGAGCGGAACCCAGTCCGGCTTCATTAGAGAATACGCCTCTCTTCATTCCCCATGTAATCACCAGAACTACGGAACCTACCGCACCGCCGGTCACACCTTCAGGAGAAAAAGCTCCTGTGATAATATCGCCAAACACTTCAGGAATGTATCTGGCATAGAAAACTACAATCACCAGACTGGAAACTATGTAAACAACCGCCATAATCGGAACCAGTTTTTCAGTAACTGCTCCAAGACGTTTAATACCGCCAAGAAGGACGAAAGCAACCAGAATCATTAAGATGACACCTAAAACAATATTTACTGTCTTCTGACCGGAAAAATCCGGTGAAAAGGAAACAATTACCGTATTGATAGAGCTTACAATATTTCCTACCTGCACGGCATTTCCGATACCGAAGGAGGCCAGCGCTGCAAATACACAGAAAATGGCGCCCAGCCACTTCCAGTTACTGCCCAGACCATTCTTTATATAGTACATAGGGCCGCCTACCCAGTCTCCCTTTTCATTTCTCTCACGGAATTTCACAGCCAGCAGTACTTCAGAATACTTGGTTGCCATACCGATGAGCGCAGTTATCCACAGCCAGAAAATTGTTCCCGGTCCTCCGAGAGTAATGGCCGTTGTAATACCGGCAATATTTCCTGTGCCGACGGTAGCTGCAAGAGCAGTACTCATTGCCTGAAAAGGAGTAACCTCTCCATCGCCGGCATCAGCCTTTCTGAATACTTTCCCGATAGTGTTTTTCATTGCGTACCCGAACCTGCGAAACTGAACGCCTGAGGTGCGGGCTGTCAGAAGGATACCGGCGCCGACCAGAAGTACAAGCATGGGAACACCCCATACAATATCGTTGATCGCTTTGTTAAGATTTTCAATAATATCCACGCTTTCAAATCTCCTTAAATAAAAATATATTTAATTTTACCGCTATTTAGAAATAAAATCAATGTTTTTCATAATTGCAGCGGCCGTCAAATCTCTAACTGCAAATAATTTTGTCATTCAGAGTACGTCACAATCTCCTCATAAACTACATAAAAAGCATGGCGCCTGCAGATTCTGCAGAGCTCCATGCTTTCAAAATCATATATATCAGATTATTTTCCCTGCTTTTTATTGTAAGCTTCAATACCTAATCTGATAAGCTCTACGCCTCTTCTCATGTCAGCCTGGTTCAGAACATATGCAATACGCATTTCGTCTTTACCCAGACCCGGTGTTGCGTAAAATCCTTCAGCCGGTGCAAACATAACGGTTTCACCGTTATCGTCAAATTCAGTCAGAAGGAACATCAGGAAGTCTTCCACACTGTCAACAGGAAGCTTTGCAGTCATGTAGAATGCGCCGCCAGGCTTCTGACATACAACTCCCGGAATCTTCATCAGTTCCTCATAAACAACATCTCTTCTGCCGCAGTATTCAGCTTTCACTTCATCATAATAGGATGCAGGGAGTCTGAACAGTGCTGCAGCACCGATCTGGTCAACGGTGGATACGCAGAGTCTGCCCTGTGCAATCTTCATAACGTTAGTCATGAATTCTCTGTTCTTGGAAATCAGCAGACCGATTCTGGCGCCACAGGCAGAGAATCTCTTGGAAACGGAGTCAATAATGATAACTCTGTCCTGTACATCCTTCACCTGACCGAAGGAAACAGCTGTTCTGCCGTCGTACGCAAATTCTCTGTAAACTTCGTCAGCAATGATCCACAGATCATGTTCCTTTGCAATCTGACCGATAAGTTCCATTTCTTCTCTGGTCAGAACAGTACCTGTAGGATTGCCCGGGTTAATGCAGCAGATAGCTTTGGTTTTTTCTGTAATCAGCGGTTCGATCTGCTCTCTCTTGGCATAGTGATAGCCTTCTTCTGCCTTAGTTGTGATAGGAACCACTTTTCCGCCTGCAGAAGTTGCAAATGTATGATAGTTAGTATAGAAAGGTTCTGCAATCAGCACTTCGTCACCTTCGTTGAGCAGAGCCAGGAAGGTCATTGTCAGCGCTTCGGATCCGCCTGTAGTTACGATCATGTCACTTCTGCCGATTTCCATGTCGTAAGTCTTGAAATAATCAGATACTGCATCCTGAAGATCAGTGATACCGCCGGATTCGGCATATGCGATGACTTTGTTCTGATAATTTCTGATAGCATCCATGAAGCATTCCGGTGTTTCCACGTCAGGCTGACCGATGTTCAGGTGATATACCTTCTTGCCGGCATCTTTGGCTTTCTGGGCGATCGGGTTGAATCTTCTGATCGGGGAAAACTGCATTGCTTCCACTTTGTTTGATAGTTTCATGTCTCTCGTTCTCCTTTAAAACATAAAAATGATACATGCTTATTTCAACTCTGCATGAGAGTCGTCTACCACTTCTTGTATACATGATACATTATAACACATCTCTTCTGATTTGGAAAGAGATAAAAGATATTCAATATTGCCTTTTGCGCCGGTAACCGGAGAAAATGTCAGTCCGTGAGGATAGAATCCCCAGTCTTTCGCATATCCGATAACTTTTTCTATCACTTCTCTGTGAACATTTTTATCTCTGACAATTCCTTTTTTGCCTACCTGCTCACGTCCTGCCTCAAACTGTGGTTTAACCAGACAGACGATTCTGCCCTTATCGGCAAGCACTTCGGCTGCGACAGGAAAAATCAGTTTCAGCGAGATAAAAGAAACATCAATACTGATAAAGTCAACCGGTTCTTTGATAAGCTTCTTATCCAGATACCGAACATTGCATTTTTCCATATTGATTACACGTGCATCATTTCTGAGTTTCCAGTCCAGCTGTCCGTATCCCACATCGATGGCATAGACTTTAACAGCGCCGTTCTGCAGCATACAGTCCGTAAAACCTCCCGTTGAGGCTCCGATGTCCATACAGATCGCGCCGTCAAGATCCAGAGAGAAAGATTTCATTGCTTTCTCCAGTTTCAGTCCTCCACGGCTTACGTAGGGACAGAGATTTTCTTTCACAAAAATATCTGCTTCAGTATCGATCAGATTGCCGGCTTTGTCGCTTCTCTGACCGTCCACATAAACGACTCCCGCCATGATGGCGGCCTTTGCCTTTTCTCTGGACTGATAAAAGCCCTTCTGTACCAATAAAATATCAAGCCTTTCTTTCAAGGTATTCACAAATCCTTTCTGTTATCGTTTCTGCATCCAGTCCGTACTTGCGGTAAAGCTCTTCACAGCTTCCGTGTTCAATAAACTGATCCGGCCAGCCGAACCTGAGAACACAGGCGCCGGTGCATGCTGAAATCCCCTCACCAAATCCTCCGGCGAGGAGGTTATCCTCCAGTGTCACCATAGGAAGATCCTGCTTCAGACAGGAGAGTTCCAGAGGCTTTACCTGCATAACGCACACAACTCCTGCGTCAATATTTCTTTCCGCCAGAAGATTTCTCACCTTCACAGCGGTATCTTTCATAGGACCCACAGCCCAAATGTCCAGATGACGTCCGTCTGCCAGTCTCTGATTCTTTCCGTCAAATTCTTTTTCTGCCTCTGCCTCATCGAGGGTGCATCCTCCTCTCGGATACCGGATCGCTGCAGGAGAATTGAGCTTCAGCGCATATCTGAGAAGACTGACAAGCTGACCGCCGCTTGCCGGAGTGAGCACCGTCATATTAGGCATGGTCCTCAGATAGGACAGATCGAAAATTCCGTGATGAGTCTCTCCGTCGGCGCCTACAATACCTGCTCTGTCTATGGCGAAAACCACCGGAAGATTCTGCAGGCACACATCTTCAATAAGCTGATCGTATCCTCGCTGCAGAAAGGACGAATAGATTGCCGCCACAGGTTTTATTCCGGCTCTGGCAAGACCGGCCGCAAAGGTGACCCCATGAGCTTCCGCAATACCGACATCATAAAAACGATCGGGATATTTGTCCGCGAAGGCTCTCAGTCCGGTGGCATCACACATTGCAGCGGAAACTGCCACCAGATCGGAATGCTCTTCTCCCAAAGCTGCCATTGTCTCTCCGAACACCTTTGAATATGTCAGAGAGCTCTTTTCCTTTACGATGCCTGTTTCCGGGTCAAAGGGCCCGATTCCGTGAAATTTGTTGGGATTTTTCTCTGCCGTTCGATATCCTTTACCTTTCTGCGTAATGACATGGATCATAACAGGTCCGCTGACGTGTCTTGCCACTTCCATAACATCCAGAAGTTCAGAAAGATTGTGGCCGTCCACCGGCCCCAAATAGGTAAATCCCAGTTCCTCAAAGATGACACCTCCTGAAAGAAGTGCATATTTGACGCGATCTTTCATATGGCCAAGGCCGGCAGAGACATCCTCACCGATTCTGGGAATCCTGCGAATGGTTTTTTTAATCGCCTTTTTGGCTTTCAGATAGCTGTCTGAAGTCCTCAGCTTTGATAGATGCTGAGAAAGACCGCCGATGTTTCTGGAAATGGACATACCGTTGTCATTGAGCACCACTATGACTTTGGATTTCAGAGTTCCCAGATTATTCAGCGCCTCAAAGGCCATTCCTCCCGTCATGGAACCATCACCGATCACAGCAACCACTTCATAGTCCTCTCCCCTCAGATCCCTTGCTGCGGCCAGACCTGCCGCTGCAGAAACGGATGTGCTTGAGTGACCCGTTTCATAGACATCATGCTCACTTTCTTTTGTCTTGGGAAAACCGCTGATGCCGCCCATCTGGCGAAGACGGTCGAAATCTTTTGACCGTCCTGTCAGGATTTTATGGACGTAGGACTGATGTCCCACATCCCAGATGATTTTATCTCGAGGACTTTCAAAGACCTTATGCAATGCGATGGTCAGTTCCACCACTCCAAGATTAGAGGCAAGGTGCCCTCCGGTTTTAGATACCTTATCTATGAGAAAGTCACGGATTCCGCAGGCTAAAAGTTCCAGCTGACGAATATCCATAGTCTTCAGATCTTCCGGAAAATCGTACTGATACAGTTCCTTTGTCATAAAAAATCTCCATTGTAGTTAGTGTTATTATCCGCTATTTTTTGCGCGTTTTTAATCGGAGGACCAAATCTCTGAAAAATTCAGCGTTATCATAATACTGTTCAATGGCTGCCACCGCATTCATCGTCAGTTCACTGAGCTTCTCCTCAGATGCTTTAATACCGTTCAGCGCAACATAGGTAATCTTTTCACATTTCGCATCTTTTCCTACATTTTTTCCCAATTCTTCCACACTGCCGGTAACATCCAGCAAATCGTCCGCAATCTGATAGGCCAGACCCAGATTCTCTGCATAGACAGTCATATTTTCCATCATGTCGTCATCGGCGCCTCCCAGATAAAGTCCTGCTTTGATGGACGCCACAATCAAAGCTGCAGTTTTGTTGAGGTGAATATACTCCAGCATCTCATTGGAGCACTGTTTGTGTTCAGAATCTATATCCGAAGCCTGTCCCGCCACCATACCTCTCACCCCCGCATTTGCGGCAATGATATAAGATGCGTTGAGTCGTTTTTTCAGCTCCGGCAGATTGTCAAAATACAGAAACATGTTCTTGTTCATTATCTCAAATGCAGTGGTCAGAAGTCCATCACCCGCCAAAACCGCCATGCCGTCGCCAAAGACCTTGTGATTGGTGGGAATTCCGCGCCGCAAATCGTCATTGTCCATTGCAGGCAGATCATCATGAATCAGAGAATAAGTATGGATATATTCGATAGCGCAGGCGTACGGCAGTGCATCTATCGCCTTTCCGCCCGCAAACTCACAGGATGCCAGAAGCAGTACAGACCGCAGCCGTTTGCCGCCGGCGGTCAGAGAATATTTCATGGCATCATAAAGCACACTGCTTTTCGTGTCAATGGCAGGCATATAGTCGAGGAGATACTCATTCACCATATCCTTGTACTCATCAAAACTTTCCTTCATCATAACTTACACCTCACTTTCGAACGTTTCTATCTTCTGTTTCGCATTTTCTAAAATATCGCTGCATATCTTATAATATTTCATGCCTTCTTCATAGCATTCTATGGCTTCTTCCAGTGTGGTATCCTGCGATTTTATTCTGTCCGACAGTTCCTGAAGCTTTGTCAGCGCCTTCTCAAAATTTCCCTGATTCATCTATCTCACTTCCTGTTTCTGTTATTTGACATTTTGCATAGCCGTCGCTGAGACGGAGACGGTAGTGACTGCCCTGCTCTATCTGATGTACAGAACTGATCACTTTTCCCTCTTCTGTGGTAAGTACACTGTAACCTCCTGCCATCACTTTTCCCGGATTGTTCTCTTCAAGAATCAGATGACAGCGTTCCAGCCTGTTTTCAAAATCACCAATCTGTTTCTTCAGACTGTTTTTCATATCCTGCACCAGATTGTCCGTCAGCAGCCGATAATACATCAGTTTGTTGGAAAGCTGCACATACAGATAATCGCGAAGCTCAGACAGCTTCCCGGAAAGTTCCCGCGTGTCCGGAACTGCCAGCTGTGCGGCTGCCGTAGGTGTTTCCGCTCTTAAATCAGCCACAAGATCACAGATGGTAAAATCTATCTCATGTCCTACCGCCGATATAATGGGAATTCTCGAGCGATAAACCGCCCTCGCCACAACTTCTTCATTGAAAGCCCAGAGATCCTCGGCAGATCCTCCTCCCCGTCCCACAATCAGGGTATCGATATTATCAAAGTGTTCATTGACATAATCTATCATACGCGCAATATCGGCAGCTGCTTCATCTCCCTGTACAAGAACTGGAAAGATCATCACGTCTACCAGTTTGTTTCTGCTCTGCAGAATCTTAAGAATATCCCGGACCGCAGCCCCTGTTGCGGAGGTAATCACACCGATTTTTTCAGGAAACTCAGGAATTGCTTTTTTGTGTTCCGCCGCAAACAGGCCTTCCTGCTGCAGTTTCGTCTTCATTTTTTCAAAAGCGATGGCAAGACTGCCTTCGCCTGATATTTCCACACAGCGCACATAGAGAGAATAGGTCCCGTTTTTTTTATATACGCTGATACCTCCTGTCAAAATCACTTCCATGCCGTCATCCAGCTGAAAATGAAGTCCCGCCGCATATTCTGCAGGCAGAAAACAGTTCACCTTACTGACTGCATCTACGATGGAAAAATATACGTGACCGCTGGAATGATATTTGATTCCCGAAATTTCTCCCTTCACCACCACTGCGCCCAGAAGGGGATCAGTGCCGATAACCCGGGAAATGTACTCGTTCAGCTGTGATACGGTAACGGGTTTTAACGCCATAAATGCTTTCCTCCCAGCAGAGCGATCCCCACCGCATTATCTGCACTCAGTTCCGGAGATCCGAAACAGAGTCTGCAGTGCGGAAGCGCCCTGATTAAATAATCTCTGATAAACCGGCTTGATGAAACACCTCCGGCCAGCAGCATATCATCAGTGTGATATTTCGCTGAAAGCTGACTGCACATATCTGCCACAGCCTGTCCGATTCTGGTAAAAAGCATGGCGGCAAACTGTTCCCGATCTGTAACGGAATGCGTTTCTATCATACGCCGGCATCTGGTCTCAATTCCAGACAGATTGATATACCCGTCCAGACATCTGATCCGCGGCAGCGGATTCTCTTTTACCCGGACAGCTCCTGCAGAAAGAGCGAGCCTGTCCAGTTCCTCACCGCAGGGGAACTCCATGCCGAGGTAGACACCCACCCGATCCAGAACCTGTCCAAAAGCAATGTCTCTGGAGCCTCCGGTCTGCAAAAGGTGAAGTCCGTTCTCACATTCTTCCGCAAAAAGAGCTTCTGTAGTCCCTCCTGAAAAATGAAAAGAAAGAAAGGAATTGGCATTTTCAAGGGAAGAACCGCTGCGAACGGCCTCAATATGCCCTTCCTGATGAGAAAAGGTCAGGCAGGGAACATTCAGAGATGCGGCAAGAGTTTCGGCGGCAGACAATCCGGCCAGGAAACAGGGCATATAAGACCCTTCTATCGGTCGCGGCCTGTCCGACACGCTGATACAGCTGATCTCAGCCGGCCCATCCAGACCCCGGAATTCATCAAAGGCCTGTCTGAAAAGCTTTGGCAGATTATTTACATGCTGAAAAAGAGCGACAGACTGCCTGAGTCCTCTCTCGCCCTTTTTCACATCCAGAAATTTCCGGAGATTGCATATGATATCGCCCTGTTCCGTGACAAGCGCCACAGAGGTCTTGTAATTACTGGTATCGATTCCCAGAGAGAGCCTAAGCATCGGTATCCTCAGATCCTGCGCATACTGCAGCTCCGGAATTTTTTTCTTCTGCAATTTTTCCGAGAATCCCATTGACATATTTTGCAGAACTCTCTGTCCCGTACTTTTTGGACAGCTCTACAGCCTCGTTGATAGAAACTGCATCGGGCATATCGTCCATGTACAGAATCTCACAGGCTGCCAGTCTGAGCACTGCCAGATCGGTCTTGGGCAGTCTCTCTGTTTTCCAGTTGACGCTGTACCTGTTC